>CANIWQ010000095.1 GCA_947471365.1 Gemmatimonadota bacterium
AAGCGGCTACGGCCGAACTCGCCCGAGACGCCCTTGATGAGATAGTCGATCATTTCCTTCGACGAATACGTCATCTCAGCCGTGATGTTATCGATCTTGGTCTGGAAGTAGTTGTACGCCCACACCGCCGGAATGGCCACGAGCAGACCGAACGCGGTCGTGATGAGGGCTTCGGCAACACCGCCGGCGATCGAGGCGATACCACCACCGCCGCCCGCGGCCATGCCCGTGAAGGCATTCACGATACCCATCGTCGTTCCGAGCAGACCGACGAACGGCGCCGTGGCGCCAACCGTCGCGAGTACACCCAGGCCGCGCTTGATGAGCACGAGCGTCATCAGCATTTCACGTTCAATGGCGCGTTCGGCCGAGTTGATGTCAGCGACCGTCACCGAGCCGTCCTGAATGAGCGGCTTGATTTCGGAGAGCGCATTGCCCAGCACGCGAGCGACGTGGGACTTCTTGTAGCCGACCGCGAGGTTGATCGCCTCGGTGAGGTTGTCCTCTTCGAGGAACTGCGAGAACTCGGGCGCGAACTTCCGCGTCTCGGTCTGGGCGCTCTTCAGGTACCACCACTTCTGGAGCATGATGGACAGCGAGTAGATCGACATGACCGCAAGGACGTACACGATGCCCTTGGCGAAGCCGCCCATCTGATTGTAGAGCTCGATCAGGGAGAGATTCATTTGAGCCTCAGAAAACGTTGGAACGACGGAAGATTACTTGGAAATCGCGAAGACGAACGGCTGCTGCACGAGCTGCTTCACCTTGCGCCCGCCCACTTCGGCCGGCAGGAACTTCATGTTCGGCAGTGCGTTCCGCACGGCCGATGCGAACAACTCATGCGACGTCTTGAGCACCTTGTAGGTGTTCACTTCCGCACGTCCCAGCGTGTCCACCACGAACTGCGCCAACACTTCGCCTTCGACACCAGCCGACTTCAGGATGTCGGGATAGCGCGGCTGCGATGATCCCGGCGCCTGCATGACCGGCTTTTCCACCTGGAACTCGAACAACGGTTGATCGCTGTACGCCTGCGCTACGCCACCGGCCACACCCTTTTCGCGGCCACCGGCCACACCCTTACCGGTGAAGTCCGCTTCGTTCGTCATCTTTTTGGTGAGGTCGATTTCCGGCAGCACGTCAGGAATGTTCACCGGCGCGGTGAGCACCTGGAACCCCTTCGGCGGCGGCGGCGCTGCCGTCACATCGGGTGGCGGCGGCTTGGGCTCGTCCTTTGGTGGTGGCGGCTCGTCCTTCTTTACTTCCATGAAATCAATCTTCTGCTCAAGCTTTTCCTTGATTTTGCCGGCGTTCAATGTTGCGTACGCCCCGAAGATGATCATCACGGTGTGCAGAACCACACTGGCGATTGTACCGCCGGTGCTCTTCTGTTTTTGTGGCTTTGACTCCAGCAGGTTGTTGAGCAAGATGCGACCCCTGACTAGTCGAGTGAACCGATCATACGGTGCCCACGGTGGGAGAAGCTACCATAAGGGCCAGCCGGACGGAAATAGGCCAACATTAAGAATTCCTTAAGTGGGCGTTAGCATTCCGCTACCTTCGTGCAGTAACCCTCATTCCAACAACGATCCCTTCCAACGGATTGTCCACGAGTTGTTCTACGCGCGGCCCCCCCTAATACGCTGAACCGCTCACGCCCGAGGGTCGGCTCGAGCCCTTGTATGCTTCGCTGCCGCTGCCTCTACCATACACAGCTGAGATGAACACTCCACCGGCGGACGCGTGACATTCTCCTGTCATGCGCATTACGCTTTGATGGGCAGGCGCCTCCGCAGGCGCCTCCGCAGGCGCCTCCGCAGGCGGCGAGGTCTGGCGTGTTTATTCCGCCGTGCCGACCGGCGCGACCGGGATGCTCACCGTGAAGGTACTGCCGCGCCCCATGCGTGACGCGACGGTGATGGAACCGCCGTGCGCCTGCGCGATGTACTGACTAATCGCCAACCCGAGTCCTACCCCGCCGCGCTCGGTGCGTGAGCGGGCGCGATCCACACGCCAAAACCGGTCAAAAATGAACGGCAGATCGGCGCCGGCAATCCCGATACCGGTGTCGCGTACACTGAAAGCGGCCATATCCTCGCGGACCTCGAGCGCCAGTTCCACCTGGCCACCCTTTGGCGTGTACTTGATGGCGTTGGTAATCAGGTTCAGAAAGAGCTGTCGCAACCGCACGCGGTCGCCGAGGACGGTCACGGGCACGATGTTGTTCGTCAGCACCTCGTGCCCTCCGGTCTCGCCGAGGATGTGCGCGGTTTCCGCGACATCACGCGCGAGCGCATCGAGGGCCACCGGTTCGCGGTGCAGATCAAACCGCCCCTCATCGGCTCGCGCCAAGGTGAGCAGCGATTCGACGAGGTCGGCCATGCGCGTCGTTTCCTGCAGCGCCTCTTCGAGCGCCACGAGTTGTTCTGTCCCCCGCGCAGGCGCGGTCATCGCGCGTTCGATGTCGGCGCGGAGCACGGTGAGCGGTGTCTTGAGTTCGTGGCTGGCGTCTGCGGTAAACCGACGGAGCGCAGCAAACGAAACCTCCAATCGCGCAATCATCGCGTTCAGCGTGGTTCCGAGTCGGCCGATTTCATCCCCGGCGTGTTCCACGGGAATGCGCCGGTGCAGCGAGCGGCCATCGCTAATGGCTTCCACGTCATCCACCATGCGATCGATCTGCTGCAAACGGCCGGTGATCATCCACGCGAGGGCAAACGACAACAGCAGAATGACCGCGCCGCTCACCGACATCGACTTCACCACCTCGCGCGTGGCCTCCTCGACCGGCTGCAACGACATGCCGACAATCACGGCGCGGCGCGCCTGCCCCTGACGCGGCACCTCCATGCGCTCGGCTAACAGCACCAGATCGCTGTCGAGCGGTACGATCGGCTTGAGCGTGGCGGAGATGAGCGGAGCGTTGCGAAACAGTTGGTCTTCGCGCTCGCGGTCGCGGAGGCGCATGACGCGCTGGGATGCGAACACCACGTGATCGGAGTCGGTGACGATCACGTACGCCGGGAGCGCTTCCAGCAACACTTTCACCCGAGGACTCAGCGACCCAACGGCCACCTGCTGGCTGCCGGACCGCGTCATGTTGTACAGGAAGACCGGCGAGTCGCCGATGCCCGACCCCGACAACACTTCGATGGCGATCGACGCATACACGTGCGCCCGTTCGCGGAGATCCTGCTCCGCCACGCTTTTGCGCTGCGACCGCACGATGAGCGTCATCCCGCCCAAGGTGCCGAGGAGCGCCAGCGTAAACGCGATGCTAATGCGCGCGCGAATCGAGGCCACGGGCGACGCCTTACGCCTTGATCACGTAACCAACGCCGCGCACCGTGGCAATCAACTTCTTGCCGTGCCCGGCGTCGATCTTTTTGCGCAGATGATTAATGACCACGTCGACGACGTTGGTGCCGGGATCGAAGTGATATCCCCACGCATACTCCGTGATGAGCGTCCGGCTCATCACGCGACCGGCGTGGCGCACCAAGTATTCGAGCACGAGGTATTCCTTGGGGGTCAACTCCACCAACGTGGTGCCACGCCGCACTTCGCGTGCGTCGAGATCCAACTGGAGATCGGCCACCTTCAGCACCGGAGCAACAATCGCGCGCGGGCGTCGCGCCAACGCCTCGACGCGTGCAAGCAACTCTTCAAAGGCGAATGGCTTGGTAACGTAGTCATCGGCGCCGGCACGGAGCGTCTCGACCTTGGCATCGATGGCGTCCTGGGCGGTGAGCACCAGCACCGGGCGTTCGAAGCCCCGCGCGCGAAGATTGCGCAACACGTCAATACCCGAACGGCCGGGCAATCGCATGTCGAGGACGACGAGGTCATACGGCTGCGACCGCGCCAGCGCTTCCCCTTCTTCGCCATTGGCGACGAGATCCACGCTCCAGCGCTGTTCTTCGAGGCCACGTTTGACAAACTGCCCGACCGTCGGGTCGTCCTCAATCACGAGTACTTTCACGCGGACGTTCCGGAATGGGGGCGTTCAAACCCGTATTCGCGAATCTTGCGGTACAGCGTCTTCACGGAGAGACCGAGCCACTGCGCGGCTTTCCCCTGATGCCAGCCGGCGCGTTGAAGCACCGCCAAAATGTGCCGGCGCTCGACTTCGGCGAGGGCGAGCGGGGCGTCATCCGCCTGCGTCGCCTGCAGCATCTCCGGCGGGAGCGGCAGATCGTGCGCATGAATAATACCGCCGCCGGCGAGCAACACGGCGCGCTCGAGCACATTGCGCAACTCACTGAGATTGCCGGGCCAGCTGTAGCGCTGAAGCGCACTGATCGCTTCGTCGGCAAGCGTGGGGCCGCGGGCGCCGCCAATTGCCGACACAAACTCGCGCGCCAAGAGCGGCAGATCGACCCGGCGATCACGAAGCGGCGGCAGTCGTAACGTCACGTGGGCGAACGCCGAGACGAGGTCGGTGCGCAGCGCCCCCCCGACGATCGCGTGCGCGAGCTCAATGCCTGAGGTGGCCACCACGCGCGCTTCCATATCGATGGGGACGCGCGACCCCACCCGACGAAACGTGCGCTGCACCAACGCTTCGCTGAGCGGCAACTGCGCCGCAATTTCGAGTTGGGCGATATCCTCGAGAATCAACGTGCCGCCAGCCGCGAGTTCCACAGATCCCGACGCCGGCGGCTCGGGGCGTTCCGCGGTGCCGCGCTCGGCGCCGAACAGCTCCACCTCGGCGCGCCCGAATGGCATGGCCGAACAGGACGCCTCGAGCACGGGGCCGTCGGGCCGCGAGGAATGCGCATGCAGCACGCGGGCCAGCGCCGTCTTGCCCGTGCCCCGTTCACCGATAATCAACACCGGCTGGTCACCCGCCGCCGCACGACGCGCGGCGGCGAGCACCGCTTGGAGCGGCGCGTACACCGTGGTCATTTCAGGCGGACGGTCGAGGTGTGACCACCGCGTGACGAGTCGCCGCTGATTGCTCGCGAGCAGCCGTTTCTCAAACGCCCGTCGCACCAGCACGTCGATGTCTGCCATGCGATAGGGCTTCGACACATAATCGAATGCCCCCAATCGCATCGCCGCGATGGCGGTCTCGATGGTGCCGTTGCCGGTGGTGATGATGCACTCCGGTGGCGTCGGATCGTCGCGCACGAGCCGCAGCAGTTCGAGCCCGTCTAGCTCCGGCATGACGATGTCGATCAGGGCCACGTCAAACGGCTGGCTGCGCACGGCGCGCAGGGCCTCACGACCGTCCGCCGACACCGTCACCTTATGGCCGCGACCCACGAGATAGTCCTGCAAGACATGCCGGAGCGGCGTCTCATCCTCGGCAATCAGGATCTTGACCGGTGTTTCCGCGTGCGTCATCAGGCGACCGTCGGCAAGATCAGGCGGAATGTTGTCCCCTGCCCTAGGACGCTATCGACTTCGATGCGCCCGCCGTGTTCCTGCATGATGCCATAGCAAATGGATAGACCAAGTCCGGTCCCACGCCCGGGCGCCTTGGTGGTATAGAAAGGTTCAAAAATCTTGGAGAGCTCGGACCTCGCAATCCCGTGACCCTGGTCCACCACTTCGGCGATCGCGCCCTCTTCGATACTCGAGCCACGACGCGTGCGGATCGTGACGACGCCGCGATCCCCCATCGCGTCCATCGCATTCAGCAGTAGCGCCATGAACACCTGCACTAACTGCTCCGCGTTGGCCTGCGGAATGCGGGCAATGGTCCGGTCGAGTTCGGTATTCACCGTGAGACGCTTGAAGCGCACGTGATGCTTGAGCAACAGCAAGGTGCGGTCGATGGCCTCGTTGAGGTCCACCCGTTCCTTGGACGCTTGCTTCGGTCGACTGAAGTCGAGCAGGCCGTCCACGATCTGCTTGCACCGCGACACTTCGTTGTCGATGATCTGCAGATACTCGGCGGCGTCTGCGGGAATCGCGCTGCCGGCTTTTTTGACGTCGTCGAGTTTGAACCCGAGACTCTCCGCACACGCCGCGATGGTGGCGAGCGGATTGTTGATTTCGTGCATCACCCCCGCGGCCAGTTGGCCGATGGCGGCGAGTTTTTCGGCCTGCGCAAAGCGCAGCTGGGCTTCTTTCCAGTCGGTGACGTCTTCGCCGGTCGTGATGACATGCGTCACGGCGGAGCTGCCGAGACGCATCGGAATTTTCGTGATGCGATACGTGCGGAGTTCGCCCGTGGCGAGCGACTCCATCTGGTATTCCTGAATGCGGCCGGTGGTGAACACGTCGTCGAACTCGCGGCGCAACATCTCGGACGGCTGGCGGTGCAGAATCTCAAAAATCGTGCGGCCGATGGCTTCATCTCGGCTCACGCCCTGCATGCCCGTTTCGCGCTTGCGATTCCAGGCTTGAATGCGGTATTCGCGGTCGATCACGTACAAGCCCACGGGCAGCGCGTCGATGATCTTTTCGGTAAAGCGCCGTTCCCGTTCGATTTCTGCGGTGCGCGCCTCGACCTCGACCTCGAGCATCCGGCTGCGTTCCGCATGGGCCAGCGCAGGCCACAGGAGGTTGGCCAGCGCCGTCATGAGAACGATCTCGTCTGTGGTCAGCGGGCGTGGTGTTCGCACGGCGAGCAAACCCGCCGTGACGGCGTCGCCGGCACCCACATGACCGGTCTCGCCAATGGAGAGCGCACGCACCAACGCATTGTCGGCCGCCGGTTGCAGCGCCGCAATGACGGTATCCACGTCGAGCGAGCTTTGCCCGACGCCCCAAGCGCGCACCAGCACCTCACCCGCGCGGAGCCACACCGTTGCCTCAGTCGCCGACACGGAGTCGCTGAGAATCGAAAGGCAACGCACCACGTTGGCTTCGAGCGACCGACTCGACGCCAGCTCGGAGATCATCGCAACCAGCGCTGGCAACGAACCCGCGGGAGGTCCGCCCTGAGGCGAGGATGATGGAGCCGATGGACTCACGGGGCGCTAGCTCGCACAGAAAGGGGGGCGCGGCCTCAAGCCGCCTTACATACAAGTAAGAAGCTAGGCTTGAACGCCGGATCGGACAAGATGACCGATGCCGGTACGGGACAAGAAAACGGGCGATTCGAAAGGAATCGCCCGTTTTCTCACTTGCTCGACGTCTACCGCCCCGTGCCTTGTCGTCCGAGGCGGAGCGGATGGTTAGGGCGTGTGTTTCTTGAAATCAGCGCTCATGCGAAAGCTGCGATCGCCAAGCAAGAACTCTGCGAAATACTCGGCTTGCAACTGGAACGCGTACGGCGCCATGGGGCCGTACGCGTGCGGCTGGCCAGGGTAGAGCATAAAGTCGAACCGCTTGCCGCTCAGAATGAGCGCGTTGATCAGCCGAATCGTGTTGCTTGGGCTCACATTGTTGTCTTCATCGCCCGTCTCGAGGAGCAGTTTGCCCTTGAGGTTGTTCGCGATGTCGATGTTTGTGGGCACGTAGACCCAATACACGCTGTCGGGCTTCGCGACGCTAGCGCCAGTAGCACGCGTCGTTGCGGAATCGGTGGTGGCCGCACCGCGCTCCGCGGTGCCGCCGGTGCCGCCGGTGCGACCACCGGTGACTGCACCGCCACGCCCGCCGGTCCCCACGCCACCGCGACCAGCGGTTCCGACCCCACCGCGGCCAGCACCGGCACCGCGCCCGCCGAGCTCCGTTGTGATGATCGCGGCGCCCGCCGCAAAGTCAGCGGAGCGTCCCTTGGACCGTGCTTCGGCCGTCAGGCGGGCCGTGTCCGAGGCCGCAACCCACTTCAAGCCGTGGTACTGCTCGGCCCAGTTGTTGTTGTAGATGTTATTGTCGTGGTTCCCAGACTCACTGACGCCCACCTTGAAGAACTCATTGTATGGCGGCAGGAGCAGTGCGGCGGCCGTCAGGAAACCGCCGCCCGAGTGGCCGAAGATGCCCACGCGATCGAGATCGATCCACTTATGGCGTGAGGCGAGCTGTTCGATGCCGGTTTTCTTATCGGCGAGCGCGTAGTCGCGCATATCGAAGTAGCTGAAATCTTGATACATGCTCGAGCGCGCTGGCGTGCCGCCGCGGTTACCGATTTGGATGACGATGAAGCCCAACTGTGCCAACTGTTGCGGCGCTGCCGTGGCATTGAAGGTGCCGTTGACCGACTCGGTTTGCGGCCCAGGGTACACGTTCGCGATCACGGGGTACTTCTTGGTGGAGTCGAAGTCGAATGGCTTCCACAGATCGCCGAAAATTCTCGTCACGCCATCGGCGGCGAGCGTTTCGAACGTCTCGGGGAACTTCCACCCCGCTTCCCGCAGGCGAGACAAATCAGCGGTTTCGAGATCGAGCACCACCTTGCCGGTGGTTCCATCGCGCAGGTGCACGCGCGGCACGGTGTCCACGCGGGAGGACTGATCCACGATCCACCGGAAGTTCTCTGAACGGGTGGATGCGTGCGATGCGTTGCCTGGGTCGAGCAGCGTCATGGCGCCGTCCGCGAGATTGACGCGATACAAATGCGTATTGTAGAGATTCTCCCCTGGCTCGCGTCCCTGCCCCCGGATGTACGCGACGCCCTTCAGGCTGTCGATGCCAACAATGGCATCGGCGCGCCACTCGCCCGACGTCAACTGCCGTTTGAGCGTACCGTCGTAGCTATACAGATAGTAGTGCCCCCAGCCGTCGCGCTCGGAGAACCAGAGGAAGTCGCCGCCCGACTTCACATAGATGGGCGCCTGCAGTTCCAGCGATCCAACGTCGCCCTTCGAGTCACTCAGCAGCACTTTCGTCTTGCCGGTTGCGACGTCGAGTTCCACGAACTCCACGCTGCGTTGCAATCGATCGCGACGCACCACCCGGATGGTCGAACTGGTCTTCCCCATCCAGTAGTTCGTGATCGCCTGCGCGCCCGCGCCACCACCTCCGCCGCTACGCCCTCCCTGCTGTGTCACGCCCACTTGGCCAGAGGCAACAATGCGCTGATCGCGCCACCGTTCCAGCGGAGCCTTTTTCACCTCTTTCTCCCCGCGCAGGAACGTCCACAGCTCCGGCTTGGGGATGCTGTCTTCGCCCGGCATCGGGTAGGCGTACTGCATGAGCGTGGGGCGCGGCGCGGTCAGCGAGCGCACGAGGAACATGTTCTTGACGCCGCGGTTGTCGGTGCGTGTGATATGAAACGCCTTTGAATCGAGCGACCACGTGAGGGTCGGCCGAGACGGCCGCGCGGCCGCCGCCGCCGCATCCTGGGTTTCTTCGATCACCTGCTGCGTTGTGTCCTGTTGCCCCCCACGACCGCCCCCGCCGGCGTAGCTGAACTTCTCCATCCCGTCGTGCGTGATCTGGACGGTATCGCCCTTGGCTTTTTCCCACAGATACAGATTGTGGTTGCGCGCAAAGACAAACGCTGAACTGTCGGGCGCCCAGTTCCGAACGTCAGGCACGGCGCCTCGGCCACCGGTGGGTGTGGCACCGCGCCCTCCGCCACCGCCGGCGCGTCCACTCGTGCTCAGGGCCGCATCGACCTCTTCATCTTTCGTCATCAGCGAGTCTTGCGCCCCGCGATACAGCCCCAGGCTCGTGAGCGTTTCGGTGGCGATGTTCCAGTTGAAGCGTTGGCTATCGACGGCAAACCGGAAGTGTTTGTGATCCTTTGTGATGTTCACGACAGTGAACAACTCGTTGAGGGCGAACGCGTCGATGGCCTTCTTGCGCAGCACGGTCAGTTGCGTGGCCAGCTTGGCATGATCGAAGAGTGGTTTCTTGCTGTGCGTCGCGGCGTTCACGAGGTACCAATGTTCGCCGGTGTGATCGCGCCAGCTATAAAAGAGTGAATCGGTCTGACCGATCCACCGCGGAGTAATGGTGGTGCTATACGACAGCAACCGCGCGTTCGCGGTACTAAACTTTTCGAAGAGCGCCCAGTTGACCTGGGGGCCGTTCGGGTTGGGCGGGAGCACTTGCGCGTGAGCGACGGACGCGGTGACCGCGCACGCCGCCAGCGCCAGCCTGGCGGAGTGCTGAAGAATGCGACGGACGGACAGCGCGATGCTGCGTGGCGATCTCATGCGAGGAATCCCTGCGATTAGTTGCTGACCGGACACCGTCTCGCGACGAATGCCATGCCCCAAATGGTCGGCGTGGAGAAAGGGGCGCATGCGTGGTTCGAACTACCCGTACTCGTACTCGTACTCGTACTCGTACGTAGAGCCGACCTACGGCGCTGGCCTGCGGTACATCCCGACCAGCGTGCCCTTGGCGCGGATATGCGTCTTCATCGCATCCCACACCGCCTCGCGCGTGGGCAACGTCTGCTGGCCCGCCGCCTGCACCGTGACGTGGATATCGAGCGCGTACAACTCAAAGACATAGTGATGCGCCGGACCCGTGGACGGTGCGGCCGGCCCTCGGTAGTTCGGGCCAGTCACACTGAGCTGCCGCGTCGCGCCTCCGCCGCGCCCCCCACTGACACTGGGCGCCACACCGGGGAGTGCGAGCGTGGTGCCCGGCGGCAGCCCTTCTGCCAACGCGGTCACGGAACCGGGAATGCCCCACACCATCCAGTGCAACATATCGGTCGTGCCATCACCGGCAGGCGCATCGATGTCATGAACCAGCAGAACGTAGCTGACAACAGTATCTGGTTGGCCGCTCCACGCGAGCGGCGGCGACACATCGCGACCGGCCTGCGCGTGTTTCTCGGGAATCATCCCGCCGTCGCGGAACGCCGACGACGTCAGCGTCATGATTCGAATGGCACCGCGCCCGCCACCCCCTCCTCCGCGCGCCGATGAGGCTTGCGCCTGGGCCGTTGAGGTGGCGCTCATCACACAGCAGACCACGAGCACCAGTCGATAACAACTGCGGGTCGCTCCCCCGAGAGTCCGCGTCATGAATTCCGCCCTCACTTGAATGACGCCGGTTGCAGGTTGCGCCACGCATCGTACCGCAGGCGAAGCGTCTTCACGGGATTCAGGTTCTCCCCCGGCTTAATCACGTTCGGTCCACCCTGCTCCGGTTGCGTGACGGTGAGGTACATCGTGTAGCTGCCGTTATTGTGCGCCCAAGTGGAGTCCGACATCCGCAGCGCGCCTTCCCCAGCGTGGTCGGTCTTCTCGGCCATCAGGATATATGCGACATAGGCCGTACGCCCTTCACAGGGAATCGCAGGCATCGCGTCGTCTGGCAATGCGGGGCAGCTGCACCGGCTGTCACCACCAAACTTGTCCGCCGTCTCAAGCGCGGCCATCACCCGATCGGTGATCGCGCCTTTCGTATTGACGAACGCCCGCACCGCATTGGGCACCACGTCACCCGGACGCAGAATGTTGCCTTGGATGGAATAGTAGATCTGCGTGCCCGGCACTTGGCCGTGCATGTCCTGCGACACGTAGCCGTTGGTGAGTCCGGAATGACCCGCCATGCGTCCCCGCAGGTCGACGATGCCGAACTGCCGAGACTGATAGGCCGGATCCGCACTGAGCATTTCGATGATGCGCTTGGGAGCCGTTCCCTTTTTGAGTTCCTCAAAGACGAGCATCTGATTGGCATGCGTGCCATCGACACCCGCCTGGCAGGCGGACACGCCGAACCCAGGCACCACAACGGCCTGGACCCCCATGAGGAAACGATCGTTGCTGTTGACGCAGGTCGCCGACGCGATCACGAGACGGCCGGTGGCCATATCCACGGCAATCACCGACCACGTGGCGTGCGCGACATTCGGACGTGCGGCGATGAGGGCGATGCCAACGGCGAGGCACCGCGCCGCCCGCACCAAGAGGGAATTTGTCATACGCAAAACGTGCGGCGGGTGGGGGCACCGTCGCAAGGATACGTCGCCGGACCAAACACGACACCGGAGAGGGTGGACGACGCCCAAACGGGCGATTCTTTGCAGAATCGCCCGTTTGGGGACTTCCGGTGGACGTTGGTCAGCCGCGCAGCTTCTGGATTTCGCTCAGGAGCTCGGTGTTGGACCGCTTGTCGCCGTTGGCGGACTCCACAAAGCTCCACCGCACCATGCCGGCTTTGTCGATAAGCACATACGAACGGTTGGCGAAAAACTTCTCTTCGTTCAACACGCCGTATGCGCGCGACGCCTCGCGCTTGAAGTCACTGGCGAGTTCCACGCCAATCTGGTGCTGGGCCTTGAACACCTTGAGACTCGGCACCGCATCCACACTAATCGGAATGACCGCCACATCCAGAGCCGTGAAGCTCGCGTAGTCATCGGTAAAACTGCACAACTCAGCGGTACACACGGAGGTGAAGGCCAGCGGAAAGAACGCGAGCAACACCTTCCGAGCGCCCTTGAAGCTGGCGAGCGACACGGGGCCGCCCGTGGAGTCGAGGGTAAAATCCGGAGCGGGCTGTCCAATGGACGGCGTATGGTTCGTCACGTGGTTACGCCTTGGGAAGTTTTGCGCCGGCCTTCTTCTGCAAATCATTGAGCGCAGAGGTGTCCGGCACGTGATTCATCGGTACGGCGTTATGCGCACGGATATCTGCGAGCGCACTGCCGGCGAGGGCGATATTATTGGTCGCGCGCGCCACCATGTAGATGCCGTAGGACGGCGACGCGTGCCCTGGCGAACCCGCCGCCGCTTTGCGGTACTGCACCAACGCATCGGCGAACGATTTCTTACGGAACAGCACATTCCCGCTGTCGAGTGCCGCTTTGGACGCCGCGGTCAGTTCCGG
>CANIWQ010000096.1 GCA_947471365.1 Gemmatimonadota bacterium
CGCATGGCGATACTCTGCGTCATCTTCACCATCCCCCACTGCTTGTCGCAGAGCACAAGCCAAATGATGCGCAACTTGTGGCGCACGGCGGTTTCTATTTCCTGCGGATGCATGCCCGCTGCGCCATCACCGATCACGCAGGCCACGGGGTGGTCGGGCACCGCGATCGCGGCACCAATCGCCTGACCCATGCCGGCGCCAAGCATCCCCATTTTCATGGTGGAGAGCATGCGGCCGCGCAGGTGTGCCTTGGTATAGAACATCGTCCAGACGGCCGTGTTGCCACCGTCGGCGACAATCGGGCTCTCTGCCGGAAAGAGCTCGCGCACGAGCGCCGGCGCGTGCGCGGAGTGCAGGGGAGCGCTGTCGTCCTTGAGCGCGCCCTCGAGTTTTTCGGCGAACCGCTTGAGGTTGCGCTGATAATCCGCCACCCGTTCGCGCCGCCGCGCGTGCGACATCTCGGAACGGCGCTCGGTGAGGCGAACGGCGAGCGCGCGCAGAAAAACGCCCACATCGGCGCACACCGCCACTTCGGCGGGTTTGTTGGCGCCGAGCGTGGAATCGTCAATGTCCACTTGTACCGTGCGCTGCTCCGACGGCGCCCGCCAGTTGGGCGCCTTGCCCCACCAGTCGGTTTCACCGAGGCGAGAGCCGAGCACGAGCGCGGCATCGGCCTCATTGCGCACGAGGTTGTTCAGCTTGATGTGCGTCATTGGAATGGCGAGCGGCGATGATTCGTCAAAGCAACCGCGCGCGGCCCAGCTCGTCGTGACGGGCGCTTCGAGGAGCGACGCTACGGCGCTCAGTTCGTCAAACGCCTGCGCGTGAATGATGCCGCTTCCCGCATGAATCACCGGCAGTTCGCTCTGCAAGAGCAGCGTCGCGGCGCGCTCCACATCTCCCGCGTCGGCTGCCACCGGTGTGGTGCGTCGGTACTGCGACGGCTTCCAATAGGAGACGTCGGCTTTGACCTCCGCATTCATCAAGTTTTCTGGCACGTCAATGTGTACCACACCCGGTCGCCCGTCCCAGCAGGCGCGTAACGCAGCGCGCATCAGTTCGGGAATCCGTTCAAAGCTCGGGACCGCGCGGCTCCACTTGGCAAAGGAGCCGATCACCGCCTCTTGGTCGAACCCCTGATAGGTACCCGTACGCATCGGATACATAGCGCCGGTGCGGCGCGCGCTGGTGATGCAGAGGACGCGGTTCCCCTCCGTCTGCTCCACCACGAGCCCGGGGAGAATATTCGCCACCCCCGGGCCGTTGCTGGCCATACACACACCGAGCTTGCCGGTGAGCCGCGCGTATGCCGCCGCGGCGTGCGCTGCGCTGGCTTCGTGCCGCGGCGTGACGAGTGTGATACCCAACGCATGCAATGATGCGTAGAAGCCGTAGTACGTGCCGTCGATGATGCCAAACACCACCTCGACACCCTCTGCCTGCAACATTCTCGCGAGCACTTCGCCGCCAGTCGGCATGCCGTCCTCCGGGTTGCCGAGAAGATAGAATGCGGGGCGGTGGCTCGTTAGCGGTTAGTAGAGTCCGCGGGGGGCTCGCCCCGCGGACTGACCCCGCCCAGGACGTAGTAGAAAACAGCCCCAGCCCCTCGCGGCGCAGGGGAGAAATGGGCATCGTTGAGGCGGTTCTGCGGCGCCAGACGCCGCCCGATAGCACAAACACCCGGGGATGAGATGCCAGTTCGGATGCCGTCGGCTCGTTGGACATCGGTTTGGACGATCGCGGCCCTGTTAGGTTCGCCGGTCACGGGTCGCACGCCGCTGCTGGCGCAGTCCGGTGCCGCCGTCGCCAAGCCGTCGAGTGCTCCGGCCAGCAAAGCGGCATCCGCACAGCCCGCGGACCTCATTCTCTTCAACGGCAACATCATCACCGTCGACTCTGCGGACCACATCGCCGAGGCGGTGGCGGTGCGTAGCGGAAAGATCGTCGCGGTGGGGAAGAGCGCGGACATTCTCAAACTGGCCAACGCCTCCACCCAGCGCGTGGATCTCAGAGGGCTCACCCTCACCCCCGGGTTGCTCGACGCGCACTCGCATTTTTCGGGCGGCGCACTCGATAAATCACTCTGCTTGGACGTTGCCTATCCGGTCGTCAAGCGCATTGCCGACGTGCGCGACGGCATAGCGGCGCGCATCAAACAGAAGGGCGCTGGCGCCTGGATCTGCGGTCGCGGTTGGGACGAAGGCAAACTCACCGAACGTCGGATGCTCACCGCCAGAGATCTCGACGCGGTGTCGCCAAAGAATCCTGTGTGGCTCGTGAACACCACGGGGCACTACGGTGTGGCCAATAGCGCCGCCATGAAACTCGCCGGCATCTCACGCGCCACCAAAGATCCGGCCGGCGGCAGCCTCGACCGCGACGCCGAGGGCGTGCCGACGGGTCTCCTCAAGGAATCCGCACAGGACTTGGTTGCGCGTCTTGTGCCGCCGCCCACCTCCGCAGAGCGGCAGCAGGCGTTCGCGGCGCTCGCGCAGTCGTTTAGTGAAGAAGGGATGACGGGGCTCAAAGACCCCGGCATCGGAGACGAAGTGTGGGACACGTACAACAAGGTCGCCGCGAACGGCAAACTTCCATTGCGCGTCTTTGCACTCTGGAGCGGCGGGAACTCGATGGCCGATGTGCAACGTCTCATTGCCACCAAGGCCGCCACCTCAAAGCCCTATCAGTCCACCGGTGACGACCACGTCATTTCCGGCGGCGTCAAACTCTTTGCCGACGGCAGCGGTGGATCGCGCACCGCCTGGATGCACGACGAGTGGAACAAGAACGGCAACGAAGTGGACACCGGCAATCGCGGCTATCCATCGTTCAATCCCGACACGCTACGCGCCATGATCATCGCGCTCCACAACGCGGGGTTCAACATTGGCGTGCACGCCGTGGGTGACCGCGCCATCGATTGGGTGGTGGACAGCTACGCCGAAGCGATGCGCGCCAATCCACTCAAGGGCCGTCGCCACAGCATCATTCACGCGAATGTCCCTACCGATCACGCCATCATGGTGATTGCCGATCTGCAAAAACGGTTCGATGCGGCGTTTCCGGAACCGTCGGCAACCTTTATGTGGTGGATTGGCGACACCTACGCCGGCAACTTCGGCTCCACTCGGCTTCCGCGACTCGATCCATTCAAGACCTTCGAAAAGCGCGGCATTCGCTGGGCCGGCGGTTCAGACTTTGACGTGACGCCGTTCCCGGCGCGCTACGGCATCTGGGCTTCCGTCGCACGCGAGCCGGCGCTCGGCACCTACGGCAAAGATGTGTATGGCCGCGCCGAGTCGGTGGATGTGCACACCGCGCTTCGGTCATTCACCATCTGGGCCGCACGGCAAATGTTTCTCGAAAAGAAAATCGGGTCGGTGGAAGTCGGAAAATACGCCGACCTCGCCGTGTGGGATCGCGATCCGTACACCGTGCCCACGGCCGACCTCAAGGAGATGCAGGCGCAGATGACGCTCTTTGAGGGGAAAGTGGTCTATCAGCGGAAGGGCGCGAAGGTCAGTGTGGTGAAAGGCGCTCCGTAGGTAGATCGGCGCGGACCGTTTCCGCGTTTCATTTTGCAAGTCTGTCAGTGGATCGGCTGTCGTACGCTCACGCTTTCGCTCGACGCTCGTCCTTACCCCCGAGGTTCTGATGCTGCCGCTGTTCCGTGCATTGCTCGTACCGTCGCTGCTGCTACCGTTCGTCCCGCAAACCGTCCTCGATCCGGGCGACTTGCGCGGCTTCACCAGCGCGTCGGCCAAAATCGAACGTGACTGGGAAGCAAAGTTCAAAGCCATTCCCGAGCCGGCGCGCCTGCGCGAGGCGATGCGTCGCCTGAGCGCGCGCCCGCATCACGTGGGATCGCCATATGGCAAAGCCAACGCCGAGTGGCTGCGTGACCAACTCACGTCGTACGGATGGCAGGCGTCCATCGAGGAATTCCAGGTGTTGTTCCCCACACCCAAGGAACGGCTGCTTGAGATGGTGTCGCCGAGCAAGTTCACGGCGAAGCTCGACGAACAAGTATTGAAAGAAGACCCAACCTCAAATCAAAAAGCCGAGCAACTGCCAACGTACGTGGCCTACTCGGCAGACGGCGACGTCACCGCGCCACTCGTGTATGTGAACTACGGCGTTCCCGCGGACTACGACGAGCTCGACCGCCGCGGCATTTCTGTAAAGGGCGCGATTGTCATTGCGCGGTACGGCGGCTCATGGCGCGGCATCAAACCGAAGGTCGCGTACGAACATGGCGCCGTGGGCTGTCTCATTTATTCTGACCCCAAGGACGACGGCTACTCGCAGGGGCTCACCTATCCCAACGGGCCGTGGCGTCCGAGCGACGGTGCACAGCGCGGCAGCATCATGGATATGCCCACCTACCCGGGTGATCCGCTCACGCCAGGCGTCGGCGCCACCAAGGATGCCAAACGTCTCGCCGTCAAAGACGCCGCGACGGTGATGAAGATTCCCGTGCTTCCGCTCTCCTACGGTGATGCGCAACCGCTACTCGCCGCGATGACGGGCCCCGTGGCGCCGGAATCGTGGCGTGGGTCGCTCCCCATCACCTATCGACTGGGCGCCGGCAAAACGACGGTGCATCTCAAGCTCTCGTTCGACTGGAGCCTCAAGACCCTCTACGACGTGATCGGCAAAATCCCCGGCTCAACGTATCCCGACGAATGGGTCATCCGAGGCAATCACCACGATGCGTGGGTGAATGGCGCCGAAGATCCCATCTCGGGTGCAGTCGCCGAACTCGAAGAAGCGCGCGCCATGGGCGAACTGCTCAAACAGGGCTGGAGGCCCAAGCGCACTATCGTCTATGGCTTTTGGGATGGCGAAGAACCGGCGCTCCTCGGCAGCACCGAGTGGGCAGAAGCGCACGACGCCGAGTTGCGGCAGAAGGGCGTGCTCTATCTGAACACCGACGGCAACGGCCGCGGCTACCTCGGCATGGAAGGCTCACACAGTCTCGAGCGATTCTTCAATGAAGTAGCCAAGGATGTGGAAGACCCCGAGACCAAGCTCAGCGTGTGGAAGCGCGCGCAGCTGCACGCGATTGCCGATGGCAGCGCTGCCGACAAGAAAGACGCACGTACGCGCGGCGATCTGCACATTGGCGCACTCGGTTCCGGCTCCGACTTCACTCCGTTCCTGCAGCACCTCGGCATTCCCACGCTCAACGCCGGCTTCGGCGGCGAAGATGGCGGCGGCATTTACCACTCCATCTACGACAGCTTTGCCTGGTACATGAAGTACAGCGACTCATCGTTTGTGTACGGCAGGGCCCTCGCGCAGGTCGTCGGCACCGGCATCATGCGTGCGGCCAGCGCCGATGTGTTGCCGATGGAGTTCGGCAACTTGAGCGAGACGGTGAATGGCTACGTGGGCGAACTCAAGGAACTCCGCACGAAGGTCGCCGACAAGATTGCCGAAACCAACAAGCAGATCGACGAAGGGGTGTTCAGCGCAACGGTCGATCCGCGCGAGCCACTCAAGGCCCCCAAGGCCGAAGAGCCAGCGCCCGTGCTCAATTTTGCGCCGATGGATAATGCCACCGATCAGCTCAGCCGTGCCGCACAGCGTTACGAAAAAGCGTACGCCTCGGCGATGGCGAGCGGGGCGAGTGCGGCGCAGTTCGCCAAGGCGAACGACTTGCTCAAACTCGCCGATCAAATGTTGCTTGGCCCCAACGGGTTGCCACTCCGCCCGTGGTACAAGCATCTGTTGTATGCGCCCGGGCTCTACACGGGATACGGTGTGAAAACGATGCCCGGCGTGCGCGAGGCGGTGGAGCAGCGGCGCTGGAAGGAGGCCGACGAGCAGATCGTGGTGGCCGCCGCGGCCTTGGAACGCGAGGCGGACCTCATTCGGCGGGCCAGCGCGGCGCTTGAGGTTGGGAAGCCGGTGCCGTAACAGTCCGTCGACGGATAGGCGTAAAACAAAGCGGGGCAATCACTTGCGTGATTGCCCCGCTTTTAGCTCCCGAGGAGGGACTCGAACCCCCGACAGGGTGATTAACAGTCACCTGCTCTACCACCTGAGCTACTCGGGAATAGCCTATAAAAAATAGCCGTCCAGCAGGGCTGGGTCAACCTTGGCCGCTTTTACCGGCTTGGTTACTTGGTGACGGCGTCAATTGCCACCACTCCGGCATCTTGGGCGCCGTGGCCCTGCGCGATGAGGACGTCCATACGAGCGGCGAGTCCTGGGAGCACGGCGAGCGGCACCGTGCCTGCCGTTTCGATCATCAGGCGCACATCTTTCCGCGCCATGGTGAGTTCGAACATCGGGGCAAAGTTGCCCGCGGCCATGAGCTTGCCGCGCCCACCGATGATCGCCGAGGGGTTGAACACGTCGAGCACCTTCAGCGTCTCTTCCGGCGCAAAGCCGGCGCCCTTCGCAATCGAAAACACATCGGCCAGCGTGCCGGCGATTCCAACAAAGAAGGCGTTGCCAAAGAGCTTGTACGCCGCAGCCGCATCGCGACGTTCGCCGAGGTATTGCAACTTGCCGGTCATCGCGGTGAGCGCGCTCTCCATCTTGGCGAACAGCGCAGCGGGGCCTGCCACCAACATGCTCCCCTCAGCGTTGCGCGCGGCCGGCGGCCCCATGAACACGGGGCAGTGCAGATACTTCACCCCTTCTTTCTCCAAGCGCTCCATGCGCGCTGCGGTGAGCGCGGGCTGCGTGGTGGTGTGATCGCAGATCACAGTGTCGGCGCCGAGTGCGGCGCGTGCGGCGGCGATCACTTCTTCCACTACCGCGTCATCGCGGAGAATGAGGTGCACGTGGTCAGCGCCGCGCACGGCGTCGGCAGGCGTTGCGGCGACCTTGGCGCCAAACGCTTCGAGCGCGTGCGCCTTGCTGGCCGTACGGTTCCACACGGTCACGGTCCAGCCACGTTTGCAGGCGGCTTCGGCAAAACCACTACCGAGGAGTCCGGTACCGAGAATGGCAATGTTGGGCATAGGAGAATGAGGGGAAAGCAGGTGGGTGGTGCTGGAGCGGGCGCCGCGCGCCTTTCATTGAAAGCTAGCGGAGCTGCGTTGCGGCCGTCGATGGAAATACGCGATGGCATAAGATTAGGTTGGGAGAGACGACACGCGACCTTCACCCTCCGCGACATCCTGTGACGCTACACGATCCCGACGCATTGCTTCGTGCCATGTTTTCGGCCGCCATTGAACGGGCGATGCCCGAACGCTGTTTGCCGCCGTACTTGCCGACGCGCCCAACGGGCCGAGTGATTGTGATTGGCGCTGGTAAGTCGTCGGCGGAGATGGCGCGCGTGGTGGAGCGCGAATGGGCGGGGCCGCTGAGCGGATTGGTGGTGACTCGCTACGGACACAGCGCGCCGTGCGAGCGCATTGAAGTGGTTGAGGCATCGCATCCGGTGCCAGATGAAGCGGGCGAAAAAGCAGCCGCGCGCATCCTGGCGATGGTGCATGGGCTCACCGCGGACGATCTCGTGCTTTGCCTCATCTCTGGTGGTGGCTCGGCGCTGTTGGCCCTTCCGGCTGGCGGCATCACCCTTGCCGACAAGCAGGAGGTGAGCCGCGCGTTGCTCCACAGTGGTGCGACGATTTCCGAGATGAACTGCGTGCGCAAGCATCTCTCGGCGATCAAAGGGGGGCAACTTGCGGCGGCGGCTCACCCTGCGCGGGTGGTGACGTTGCTCGTCTCCGATGTGCCAGGAGATGATCCGGCGGTGATTGCGTCCGGTCCGACGGTCGCGGATCCGACTACGTTTGCCGACGCCGCCGAGGTACTCCGGCGCTATGGCATCACGGCGCCCGCGTCGGTAATGGCGCACATCGCTGCGGCGGCACGCGAAACTCCCAAGCCGGGCGATGCGCGGCTCGCGCGCGCTGAACACCATGTGATTGCCGCGCCGATGCAGTCGCTTGAGGCGGCGGCTACCGTTGCGCGTGCGGCAGGGTTTACACCCGTGATACTCGGCGACGCGATTGAGGGAGAAGCGCGTGTCGTTGCGGCCGAACAGGCGGCGCTCGTGCAGCGCATCCGTGCGCGTGGCGATCCGGTCGCTGCCCCCTGTGTGCTCCTCAGCGGTGGCGAGACGACGGTGACGGTGCGCGGGACTGGGCGTGGGGGGCGTAACGCTGAGTATCTTCTCTCCTTGGCGGTGGCGCTGCATGGCGAGCCGAGCGTCTTTGCGCTCGCTGGCGACACGGACGGTATTGACGGCACGGAGGACAACGCGGGCGCGCTCCTCGGCCCCGATACCCTCGCCCGAGCGGCGCTCGCGGGAGTGGAAGCCACCGCGGCGTTGGCGAATAATGATGGCTACGGGTTCTTTGCGGCCGCGTCGTCTCTGGTGGTGACGGGGCCGACCCGCACGAACGTGAATGATTTTCGCGCGATTTTGATATCCGGCTGATGTGCGGAGTTTTCCTCCCGCCTTCGCTAGTACGAATTCAACTATTGACCGTATACACTCCGACTAGAAGAGGGATTGCATGAGCACCGCCTCGTATTCCAATACGTCCACAGTGGGCCATTATATCAACGGCAAGGCCGTCCCGGGGAGCAGCGGGCGGCATCAGCCGGTGTTCAATCCGTCGTTGGGTGCAGCCGCACGCGACGTGACGCTGGCCACCGCGGCTGAGGTCGATGCGGCCGTGAGCGCAGCGCACGCGGCGTTTCCAGCGTGGGCTGACACGTCGCCGCTCAGGCGGGCGCGCATTCTCAACAGCTTTCTCGCGCTCCTGAATCAAAACCGCGACCTGTTGGCTTCAATGATTACCGCCGAGCACGGAAAGGTGTTCAGCGATGCGCAGGGTGAAGTCACCCGCGGTATTGAGATTGTCGAATTTGCGTGTGGTATTCCGCAGCTGCTCAAGGGCGACTATACCGAGCAGGTCAGCACGGGAATCGACAACTGGACGGTTCGCCAACCGCTCGGCGTGGTTGCTGGCATCACCCCGTTCAATTTTCCGGTGATGGTGCCGATGTGGATGTTTCCCGTTGCGATTGCGTGCGGAAACACCTTTGTCCTCAAGCCAAGCGAGCGGGATCCGTCGGTGTCGCTACTGCTTGCCGAGCTCCTGACGCAGGCGGGGCTGCCGGCTGGCGTGTTCAACGTCGTGCAGGGCGACAAAGAGGCCGTGGATGCCCTGCTCGCGAATGACCATGTGAAGGCCGTGAGTTTTGTGGGCTCCACGCCGATCGCGCGCTACATCTACGAAACGGGTGCCAAGCACGGCAAGCGCGTGCAGGCACTCGGCGGCGCGAAGAACCACATGGTGGTGCTCCCAGACGCCGACATTCAGCAGGCGGTCGACGGTTTGATTGGTGCTGCGTACGGCTCAGCGGGCGAGCGGTGCATGGCGATCAGCGTGGCCGTACTCGTGGGCGACATGGCAGACGAGATCATTCCGCGGCTCGCTGAGCGGGCGCGTACGCTCGTGGTGCGCGACGGCATGGACGCAACCGCTGAGATGGGGCCGATCGTGACGCGGCAGGCGCTCGAGCGCATTGAGGGCTACATCGCGCTCGGCGTGGAAGCGGGGGCGACTCTGGTCGTGGACGGGCGCGGCCACAAAGTGGATGGACACGCCGAAGGATTTTTTACCGGCGGGACGTTGTTCGATCACGTCACGCCGGCCATGCGCATCTATAAGGAAGAGATCTTTGGTCCGGTGCTGTGCTGCGTTCGCGTGCCAGATCTGGCAGCAGCCGTGGCATTGATCAACGCGCACGAATATGGGAACGGCGTCGCGTGCTACACGCGCGACGGCCACGCCGCGCGCGAGTTTGCGCGCCGTGTGGAAGTGGGAATGGTCGGCATCAATGTGCCGATTCCGGTGCCGATGGCATGGCACGGCTTTGGCGGATGGAAGCGCAGCCTCTTCGGCGACATGCATGCGTATGGCGAAGAGGGGGTGCGGTTCTACACGCGGCAGAAGTCGATCATGCAACGGTGGCCGGAGAGCATCGCGAAAGGGGCGGAGTTCGTGATGCCAACGTCTAAATAGCCGAACAGCGGCCACCGACGATTTATGTCGGTGGCCGCTGTGCGTCATGCGTTCGAGGCGCGTGCGAGTTGCTACCGCCCGCCGAGCAACGGCCCCAACCACCGCCCCGTATGCGACGCCGCCACCTTCGCCACCTGCTCCGGCGTCCCCTGCGCCACAAGCCGCCCGCCGCCGTCGCCGCCATCGGGGCCAAGGTCAATCACCCAATCGGCGAGCTTGATCACGTCGAGATTGTGTTCGATCAGCACCAGCGTGTGTCCCGCGTCCACCAAGCGGTCGAGCACTGTTGACAGTTTGAGGATGTCCTCGAGGTGCAATCCGGTGGTGGGCTCGTCCATCACATAGAGCTTCTTGCCGCTCTTCTTGGAACTCTGAATCAGCTCGCGCGCAATCTTCAGTCGCTGCGCTTCGCCGCCGCTGAGCGTAGTGGCGGGCTGGCCGAGTCGCAGGTAGCCGAGTCCCACTTGCTGCACCTGCCAGAGCGCCTGGCCGAGTTTCTCTTCGTGCGGAAAGGCGCGAATGGCTTGGTCAACGGTGAGGTTGAGAACCTCTACAATCGAACGTCCGCCCACTTTTACGTCGAGCACGGCCGGCTTGAACCGTTGGCCATCGCAGTCTTCGCAGGGCACAAACACGTCGGCCATGAACACCATCTCGACTTCCAGATAGCCGGCGCCTTCACACTTTTCGCAGCGCCCGCCTTTCACATTGAAGCTGAAGGTGCTGGCGGTGTATTTCCGTTGGCGCGCGAGCGGCACGTCGGCAAAGAGCGCGCGGATGTCGTCGAACGCCTTGATGTACGTCACGGGGTTCGAGCGCGGCGACCGGCCAATGGGCTCTTGGTCAATGAGCACGACGTCGGTCAGCGATTCCCAGCCTTCAATGTCCTTGAAGGCGCCGACCTTCTCTCCCAGATGCTGCTTGGCCGAATGCTCGCCGGTGATGCGCTGTTCGAGCGCACGGTAGAGCACGTCGTGAATCAAGGTGCTTTTGCCGCTGCCACTCACGCCGGTCACCGCCGTGAGCGCACCGATTGGAATCTTGATATCCACGCCGCGCAGGTTGTGCTCGCGCGCGCCCGTGAGGGTGAGCCAGCGTGGGCCCGCTTTGCGTCGCTTGGCCGGCAGCGGAATGGTTTTGGCGCCGGTGAGGTACTGCCCTGTGAGCGGACTCTCCGACGCGCGTGACATCGGCCCGCTGAACACCACGTGCCCCCCTTGGTCACCACTCGCGGGGCCGAGTTCAATCATCCAGTCGGCCATGCGCATGGCCTCCAGGTCGTGCTCTACGACGATCACCGTGTTGCCGCCGTCGCGCAGTCGCTTCAATAGCGCGAGTAGCCGATCCATGTCGCGCGGGTGCAACCCGATGCTCGGCTCGTCGAGCACATAGGTGGTGTCCACCAGCGAGGAGCCGAGCGAGTTGGCGAGGCCAATGCGCTGCGCCTCGCCGCCCGAGAGCGTGCGGGTGGCGCGCTCGAGTGTGAGGTAGGTGAGTCCCACGTCGCACAAAAAGCGCACACGACTCCGCGCTTCACGCAGAATGTGTGCAGCAATCGCGGTGTCGGCCGGCGAGAGTGCGAGTGCGTCCATCCACGCATTCAGTAGTTCCACCGGCATGGCGCTCGCTTCGGCAATCGTGCGTCCCGCAATCTTCACGTTGAGCGCGTCACGCGTCAGTTTGGTGCCGCCGCACCCCGCGCAGGTGCGCGCTGACTGATACCGACGCAAAAAGACGCGGATGTACTGTTTGTACTTCTTGGGCTCGAGCGACTCGAGATGCTTGATGATGCCGAGGAACCCCTTGGCCTTGCCGGTGAGCAGCTTCTGGTGCTGATCGTCAGTGAGATCGCTCCAGGGCCGATCCATCGGAATCCCCTCGCGCTTGCAAAACTCGGCGAGCGCGCGGCGCTTGTTGTCGTAGCGCGGCATGGTCCACGGATCAATCGCCCCGTCGCGCAAGGTGCGATTGGGGTACGGCACAATCAGCGAGAGCTCAAACTCCAGCGTGGCGCCAAAGCCATTGCACGTGCCGCACGCACCGCGCGGATTATTGAACGAAAAGAGCTGCGGCGACGGGGCAGGAGCCGTATGCCCATCGTTGGGGCAGCGGAAGGCCGTTGTAAAAACAAGCGAGGTTGCCGGTTTACCGTTAACGGTTAACGGCAAACTATTAACGTCAGTTGTCGTTTCAACAATGAGCGCGGTTGCATCCCCATCCCCCTCCACAAACGCCGTCTCAAACGCATCCGTGCACCGCGTGCGCATTTCCTCGCCCACGGCAATGCGGTCCGCAATCACCAGCAACTCTTTGGCCTTCGCCAGATTGGTTTTTGGCGGCAGTTCGTCGAGGTGCATCACGACGCCGCCCGCCGACACGCGCACAAACCCCTTGGCCCGCAAGTTTTCGATAATCTGACCGTGCGTCACCTTGCTCGACGCGCGCAGTGGAAAGGCGATCATCACCCGCGTCCCCTCGGGGAGTTCGAGCACGCGGTCGGCCGCCGACTGCGCCGAATCCGGTTTCAGCTCGCGCCCACACACCGGGCAGATGGTGTGCCCCACGCGCGCCCAGAGCAGGCGCAGATAG
>CANIWQ010000097.1 GCA_947471365.1 Gemmatimonadota bacterium
CCACATCGCCGTTTCGGGCGAGAGGGTGAGGATGTACAGGATCATCACCATCCCCGCCGCGATGGCTGCGGCGAGATAGGACGGGCGATAGTCGAGTTCCGTGCGGGCCGAAGTCGTCATGAGACCTGAATTCCTGAGGAGCGATAACGAGGATAACCCTGAAATCTCATCCGAGGTCACCTAGAGGGGAAGCTCCAGTGCCTGCTCTGGGGCGCCCACCCTGCGGCACCCCTCGGCTGGCCCTGGTGGGCGGACTAGTGCCGGAAGGTGCGCCGGCCGGTAAAGATCATGGCAATGCCGTGTTCGTTGGCCGCGGCAATGACGTCGGCGTCACGCACCGAGCCGCCGGGCTGCACGATGGCCGTGACCCCAGCTGCGGCGGCTTGGTCGATGCCGTCGCGGAAGGGGAAGAAGGCATCCGAACCGAGTGAGGAACCCGCGGTGGTGTGGCTGGCGGCGGTGGCTTTGTGCGCCGCAAGGAACGCGGCGTCCACGCGCGACATCTGCCCGGCGCCAATGCCAATAGTCGCGCCGTCGCGGGCAAGCACGATGGCATTCGACTTCACGCTCGCCACCGCACGCCACGCAAACAGTAGATCCTTGTATTCGGCGGCCGTCGGTTTGCGCTCCGACACCACCTGCCAGTCGGCGTCGTCGAGGCGGGCGCTGGCGCGCTCCTGCACCAGCACGCCGCCGCGCACGGTCTTGAGGTCAAACGAACCCGTGGGCACCGTGGCGGTGCCTTCGAGTACGCGCAGATTCTTTTTCTCCAGCAGAATGGCGAGCGCATCGGGTTCGAACTTGGGTGCCACCACGCATTCCACAAAGAGCGAGGCCACGGCCTTTGCGGCTTCCAGGTCCACCGGCACAGTAAACGCAATCACCGCGCCGAAAGCGCTGGTGGGATCGCAGGCGAGCGCCTTCTTGTAGGCTTCCACCGCCGAACTTCCCGTGGCAAGGCCGCACGGGGTGGTGTGCTTGACGATCGCGCAGGCCGTTTCGCCGGCGAACGGATCGGAGGCGAGCAGCGCGCCTTCGAGGTCGAGAAGATTATTGAACGAGAGTTCCTTGCCGCCCAGCTGACGCAGGGCGCCGAGCCCGGCGCCCGGTTCGTCAACATAGAACGCGGCGTTCTGGCCGGGGTTCTCGCCATACCGCAGCGACTGCTGGTGTTCGAGCGCAATCGTGAGACGCTCGGGGAACCGGTCGCCGCGCTGTGCGGCAAACCAGCGTGCAATCGCGGCGTCGTACGCGGCCGTGTGCTCAAAGACCTTGGCGGCGAGGGTACGGCGCAGATCGCTGGCGTCAGTACTCGCCACGCCGGCGGTGATAGACGCGAGCACACGCTCGTAATCTGCGGGGTCCACCACCGTGTAGACGCTCTCGAAGTTCTTGGCTGCCGAGCGAATCATGGACGGTCCGCCAATGTCGATCTGTTCAATCACCTCGTGCGGTGCCACGCCAGCGCGGCGCGCGGTGGCGCGGAACGGATAGAGGTTCACGCAGACGAGATCGATGGGCTGAATGCCATGCGCGGCGATCGCGGCCATGTGTTCGGGCAAATCGCGTCGCGCGAGCAGGCCACCATGCACGGCGGGGTGTAGCGTCTTCACGCGCCCGTCGAGCATCTCGGGGAACTGCGTCACGGCGCTCACATCGGCGCACGGAATGCCGGCGTCGCGAATCGCCTTGGCGGTGCCGCCAGTGGAGAGTAGCTCCCAGCCGAGCGTGTGCAGAGCCGAAGCGAAGTCGGTGAGGCCGGTTTTGTCGGAAACGGAGAGCAGGGCGCGTGGCATGGGGCGTTCGCGAGGATGGAGTGAGCTAGGACGCGCGCTTGGCGCGTTGTTCTACAAAGGAAAGCAAGGTGCGCGGATACAGTTCATGCTCGGCGGCCAGGACGCGCGCGCCGAGTGATTGGGCGGTGTCGCCAGGGAGCACCGGGACGTGCGCCTGCGCGAGAATGGCGCCGCGGTCGTATTCGTCGGTAACGAGATGCACGGTGGCGCCAGATTCGGTGTCACCGGCGGCGAGGACGGCCTCGTGCACGTGGTGGCCATACATACCAGCGCCGCCGAACTTCGGGAGGAGCGCTGGGTGAATGTTGAGGATGGCGCCACTCCAACGACGCACGACTTCGGCGGGCACCAGTTTGAGATAGCCGGCCAGTACAACGACATCCACGCGATGTTCGAGCAAGAGCGCTTCGAGCGCTGCGCCGTCGGTCGGTTTGGCAATAACGGCCGTGGCGATGTGCCGTTGCCGTGCGCGTTCGAGCGCAAAGGCTTGCGCGCGGTTGCTCGCGACGAGCACCACCTGCGCAGGCGGCGTAGGGTGCGTAGCCAGCGCCTGAAGAATAGACTCGAGGTTCGAGCCGCTCCCCGAGGCGAGCACCGCGAGGCGCATCATACGTGCAGGATCATGTGCACGGCGTCGGTGAGCGTCGCGGCCACTTCCAGTTGTTCGCGTGCTTTGGCGAGGTCGTCGGGCGGCGTGGCGGCGTTGGGTACGAGAATGCCGCGCCCGCCAAAGTGCAGCGCGGGCGCAATGTCGCGCCACCGATCACCCACCCACACGGAATCCTTGAGACTTACGGCGAGCTCGAGCGCGGCCTGCGTGTAGAGGGCCGTGCCTGGCTTGCGGCAGTCGCACGGACCGCCGAAATCGGGGTGATGCGGGCAGAAGTAGTGGCCGTCAAGAAAAGCGCCACGTTCCGCGAGCAGGTCGTCGAGCCGCGCCTGCACGGCGCGATAATCGGCTTCCGTGAGCAGTCCGCGCGCAATGCCCGACTGATTGGTGACGATGATGCTGGCCCACATCGCATAGTTGAGGCGACGCACGGCGTTGGCAGCGCTGTTCATCAACTCCACTTGGTCGGGCGCTTTGATATACCCCACATCCTGAATGAGCGTGCCGTCACGATCCAAAAACACCGCGGCGCGCGCTTCGCGAATGTTTGACAAGTGGTCTCCTGTCACCGCGAGTTGGGCTCGGGAGAGCACGCCAGAATGCGTGTTGTGGGTCATGCCGTAGCATCCGGCCGCACGGCGCCGGTCGCGTGCTGCATGGATGCTTCCGTTAGTCGCGCGGCGAGCCGCGCGTCATCGTGCGGCGCAACCGCCCGCAGGTCGAGCAGGAGTCGACCCTCTGTCACGCGTCCCACAATCGGCGTCGCGTGGTCGCGCAGGTACGGTTCCAGCGCTGCCTCGGCGGCGATCGCGTACGACGGAATGCGCGCGGTAGGAAATGCGCCGCCGCCGACGGTTGCGTCGGAGGCCACGACATCCACGTTCACGTGACCGCCGCGCAGCTGTGCGGCCAATGCCTGCGCGCGCGCCTGCAGCCCGTCCGCCGGCGCCGTGAGCAGGGCGAGCGCGGGGATCTCACGGACGGCACGCGCCGGATCGCGATACAGCGCGAGTGTGGCGTGGAGTGCGGCGAGGGTGAGCTTGTCTACCCGTAGCGCACGCGCCAGCGGGTTCTGACGCAGCGCCGCGATGTGCTCCTTGCTCCCGAGCATAATGCCGGCTTGCGGGCCGCCGAGGAGTTTGTCGCCGCTCATCATGACAAGCGAGGCGCCGGCGCGCACCGCGTCGCGCGCGGTGAGCTCCCCCTGCAATCCCCACGCGGCGAGGTCGAGCATGAGCCCGCTGCCGAAGTCGTACAGCAGCGGCACGCCGCCCGCCGCGGCCACCGGCGCGAGGTCGCGCACGCTCACTGACGCCACAAACCCTTCGAGCGCGAAGTTGCTGCGGTGCACACTGACGATGGCGCCCGTGGTCGCGGAGAGGGCGCGCCGGTAGTCGTCGGCATGAGTGCGATTGGTGGTGCCCACTTCCACGAGTCGCGCCCCACTGCGCGTCATAATATCGGGCACGCGGAAGCTACCGCCGATCTCGACCAACTCCCCGCGCGAAATGATCGCGTCGCGGCCATCGGCGAAGGTGTTGAGCGCGAGCACCAGCGCCGCGGCGCAGTTGTTCACGACGAGCGCATCTTCGGCGCCGGTGAGTTCGGCGAGGAGCGCCGCGCAGTGCACGTGGCGCGAGCCGCGGGAGCCGGTGGTCGCGTCGTATTCGAGCGTGGAAAAACCGCCGGCCACCTCGCGCATGGCGTCGAGTGCGACGTCTGCGAGCGGCGCGCGGCCAAGATTGGTGTGGAGGACAACGCCGGTCGCATTGATGGCGCGCCGAAGTGTGGAGCGTTCGCGCCGCGTCACATGGGCGCGCACGGCGGCACTCCACCCCGCCGCG
Source organism: Gemmatimonadota bacterium (assembly GCA_947471365.1). GTDB lineage: Bacteria > Gemmatimonadota > Gemmatimonadetes > Gemmatimonadales > Gemmatimonadaceae > Fen-1231. The sequence goes on from CANIWQ010000097.1 coordinate 4,251, forward strand.
TCGACGGGTGTGGCAGCGGGTTGTAGCCGCGCCGCATCAATAGCGTCGCGCGCCGCGTCGGTGACGAGTGAACGTGGAGCGTCGCGCAGCAGGGCCTGCACTCCCTCGTATTCGAGGAGAGTGCCTACCGCCGGCAACGCGCGACGCGGGTCGGTCACGGTGTGTGCGACTCCGGTGGTTTTACCGCATTCGGCGGCACGGCGGGTTTCTTGGCGGCAAGGGAATCGGCAACGGCTTTCTTGAGCGCGGTGCTGTCGAGGGCAGCTTTTTTCACCGCGCTGCTGTCAATCGCGGCGTTCTTCACCGCGGTGCTGTCCGCGATCGGTTTCTTTGCGGCGGACGAATCTGCCGCCGTTTTCTTTGCGGCGCCTGCCGCTGATGCCGCTGGGGACGTGGCGCCCGGCTTTGCGCCTGGGGCACCGGCGCGTTTGGATGTGTCCTTGGGTGCCGGCTTGGGACGGTACACCATCTTGCTATCTGTTTTTCGCACGGTGCCGTCGAGTGCGATGGCACCGGTGAGGTGCACGCGCACGGTGTCGCCGATTTTGAGTGGCGCCACGAGTTGCAGGACGTAGTCGGACACTGGTGCGGGGCGGGCGGGCTTTGGCGCGGGTTCACGCTTCACCGTATCGCGCGACGCCTTGACCGCATCAATCTGTGCCTGCGCAATGGAGTCGCGCACCACCACCGCTCGCAACGAATCCGCCTTCGCGCGCGCCGTGCGGGTGGCCTTGGTGGTGTCGGCCTTGGCGAGCGAGTCGTCGCGTTCTTTCTTGGCGATCACCGCCAGCGAATCGAAACGCGAAGACGGATACAGCGCGCGAAGAGCGCGCACCGACGAGTCTTTGTTCAACAATACGAACTGCGAGACCACGAGCGGCGAGGCCGGATTGATCGGCCGGTCGAACTTGATGCGGAGCGCCGTGGAATCCACGAGCGTGATGTCCGACATCTTGGGCGGAATCGAGTCGTGCGAGAACACATAGAAATCGCGGCGCGCCGAATCGGTGAGCGTCAACGTCGCCGTGTCCCACGGTTCGTTCCGATCCTTTTGTCGGTTGCGGTTCTGGTCGAAATAGGCGCGCACGCGCAAATCTTCCGACGGCGGCGTTTGCGGGAGCGCAAAGCGACCGAGCGAATCGGAGGCGGTGAGCCATACGAGGGTGGTATCCGCGCCGAGCATCGCTTCAATGCGGGCGCCCGCAATCACCTTTTGGCCGATCCAGTCGAACACCACGCCGCGCACGACGCCACGGGGAATGGAATCACCGGTGGAGAACACGGTGAACAGCGCCTTCTTGATGTCGTTGTTGCTCAGGTCAGAGAGCCCTGGGAGCAGCGTGACGGTGTACGCCGTATTGGGGCGCCATCCTTTCTTGGGATGAACGGCGAGCTTGGTGCGCTGCCAATCCACCACGGGCAGTCCGTCGGAGGGGGAGACCACCACGATTTGATCGAGCGTCGGTGCCGTCTTGGGCCGTTCGCTCACCACTTCGTCGAAGGTGAACACCACGTCCTTCACCTTGGCGCGCCGCGCGCCGGTGTCGGGCGAAACCGAGAGTAACACCGGCGGCTTCTTGTCTTTCGGGCCACCTGTCGGCGCGCCCATCGATGCGCACGCCGCAACGGCGGCCCACGCGACCGCAGCGAGCGCCATCACCGGTGGGCGCGTGCTCACTCGGCGACCAGCGCGCGCACTTTGGCGTCGAGTTGATCGCGGCGTGCGGTCCATTCGCGTTCCTTGGCGCGTTCCGCTTCCACGAGTTCTGGTGGCGCCTTGTCGGTGAACTTGGTGTTGCTCAACCGGCCGCGTAGTCCGCCGAGTTGTTTGTCGAGATTCTCGAGCTCCGCACGGAGTCGTGATATCTCCTTGTCGAGATCCACCACGCCAGCGAGCGGCAATACGAGTTCGGCACCGCCGGGCAACAACGCATGCGCCGCCGCCCCCGTGGGTGCCGCGTCGGTGCTAATGGTGCATTTGGCGAGCCGCGACACAAACGCGACTTCCGTCAGCAACATGGCCACCGCGCCACTCGCACCCGCGAGATGCGCGGCAATCTGCTGTCCGGGCGGAATAGAATAGTCAGAGCGCAACTGCCGAATAGCCGTGATGGCGCGCTGGGCGAGATCAAAGGCTTCGTCACCCGTGCGGTGCGCTTCCGCCGTGGGCCACGTGGCCACCGCGATGAACGTGCCAGGCGTCCACGTGGGAAGTCGTCGCCAGAGCGTCTCCGTGATGAACGGCATCACGGGATGGAGCAGCCGCAGGGCTTGGTCGAACACGTGCGTGAGCACAGCGCGCGCCACTTCGCGGTCATCGCCCGGCTGCTGTAGACGACCCTTGGTGGCTTCGACATACCAGTCGGCGAGTTCGTTCCACACAAAGCGGCGACCGGCTTCGGCGTACGCATCCAGCCGGAGGCCGGCGTTACGCTCGGCTTCCGGCCAGTGCCCGTCGCGTGGACGCGCCGGACCAAAGGCCGTTTCGCATTCGGCAATCGTCGCGGCGAGGCGATTCAGAATCCAGCGGTCGGCGCCGGTGAGGGCGTCTTCCGGCAGATCGTGGAAGGCACGCACCGGTTCGTTCCCGACGCTCATCAGCAAGAAGCGTCCGATGTTCCAGAGCTTCGTGGCAAAGTTGCGCCCAGGGGCAAATGATTTATCGAGATCGGTGGGGTCGAGCATCACATCCACGCCGAGTCCCATCCCCTGCACAATCGTGTAGCGCAAGGCGTCGGCGCCGTAGGTCGCCACTACGTCGAGCGGATCAATGCCGTTGCCCAGGGACTTCGACATTTTGCGATGTTGCATGTCGCGCACCGTGCCGTGCAGATACACGGTGTGGAACGGCGCTTCGCCAAGGCAGTAGTAGCCGGCCATGATCATGCGGGCCACCCAGAAGAACAAAATCTCTGGTGCGGTGATCAGCACGTCGGTGGGGTAGAACGCGCGCAGGTCTTCGGCGTCGGCGTTCGGCCAGCCGAGGGTGGAGAAGGGCCAGAGCCACGACGAGAACCAGGTGTCGAGGACGTCGGTCTCCTGCGTTACGGTGCCGCCACATTTTTCGCAGGACGTGGGATCGTCGCGATACGCCTTCTCAAACTGGCACGCATCGCAGCGCCACACGGGCACGCGGTGTCCCCACCAGATCTGCCGCGAGATGTTCCAGTCGCGGATGCCTTCCATCCAGTTCACATACACGGCTTCCCAGCGTTCCGGGAGCACGCGAATGCTGCCATCGCGCACGGCCTGCAGCGCAGGGGCGGCGAGGGGCGCCATCTTCACAAACCACTGGTCGCTCAACCGCGGCTCCACCACGGTGTCGCAGCGGTAGCAATGGCGGACGGCATGCACGCGTTGGTCGATTTTGTCTACCAGCCCGCGCGCAGTGAGCGCCCGCACAATCGCCTTGCGGCCAGCCTCGCGATCGAGCCCCACAAACTCTGCTGGCGTGCGCGCGCCCTCGGCGGCGGGGTCATCGCACAGGAAGCCGTCGGGCGTAATGATGACCGGCTGGCCGAGCTGGTGCCGCTTGCCTACGTCAAAGTCGTTGGCGTCGTGAGCGGGGGTGATCTTGAGTGCGCCGGTGCCGAACTCGCGTTCCACGTACGAGTCGGCAATCACGGGAATAAGCAGCCCGTTGAGCGGGTGCACGAGCGTGCGCCCGACGAGATCGGCGTAGCGGTCGTCTTCGGGGTGCACCGCCACGGCGACGTCGCCTGGCAGTGTTTCGGGGCGCGTGGTGGCGACCACCACGACGCGTGACGGGTCGTCGCTCACGGGATAGCGAATGTGATACAGCGCGCCTGTTTCGTCGGCGAACTCGGCTTCTTCGTCGGAGAGCGAGGTGAGGCAGCGCGGGCACCAGTGAATAACGCGGTGGCCGCGGTAGATGAGTTCGTCGTCGTAGAGGCGCACGAACACTTCGCGCACGGCGCGCGAGAGCTCGGGGCTGAAGGTGTAGGCGGTGCGGTCCCAATCGCAGCTCGCGCCCACGGCGCGCAACTGCTGGAGGATGACACCGCCGGTCTGCGCCACATGTTCCTTGACGCGTTCCACAAAGGCTTCGCGTCCGAGGGCGTCGCGCGAGCTGCCTTCCTTCGCGAGCGCTTTTTCCACGATGTTCTGCGTGGCAATGCCGGCGTGGTCGGTACCGGGCACCCAGAGCGCTTCGTCGCCAGCCATACGGCGCCAGCGAATGAGCACATCCTGCGCGGTGTTGTTGAGCCCATGCCCCATATGGAGCACGCCCGTGACATTGGGCGGCGGAATCACAATCGTGAAGGGATCACGGTCGCCGCCATTGTGGCGCGAGCGCTTGGGGTCGGCGCGGAAAACGCCGGCGGCTTCCCACTCAGCGTACAGGGCACGCTCGGTGGCCCCCGCGTCGTAAAGCGGCGGGATCTCGGACGGGTTACTGGGATTCGTCATTTGGTTGAAAAATAGTCGCCCACGCCCCCCCATTGCTATGGTTTGGCACATAGCTCCAACGAGACGCGCGGGTTAAGTTATAGGCATATCCCCCGCCGGAGATTCGCCGTGGCCGAAGCCAACAGTCGTGGAAGCAGTGTTCGGGGGCTGACCCTCTGGGTGGCGTTTAGCCTCGTCTTGGCGTTTGGCGTGGTGCTGTACTTCCGATTTGCCGATCATATCACTCCTTTGCTCGACGTGGTAACCGACCGATGACTGTTTCGACCGCCGACGCCTCGCAGATTCTGACCCTCGTCCTTCCCGATGGTGCCACCCGAGAGGTGCCCTACGGGACGCTGCCGAGTGTGGTGGTCGGGTCCATTGGCCCCCGCCTGTTGTTGGCGGCGATTGCCGTGGCAGTGGACGGCGAGATTCAGGATTTGCACACGCCGCTCCGAAAGGGGGGCGCCTTTCAGGTGATCACCGAGAAGGACCCGCGGGCGCTCGGTGTGCTGCGCCACTCCGGCGCGCATATTCTGGCCACCGCGGTGCGCCGCCTGCGTCCGGACGCCAAGATCGGCTTTGGCCCGGCTATCGACGACGGTTTTTACTACGATTTTGAGGTCTCCAAGCCGTTCACCCCCGAGGACCTCGAAGCCTTTGAGGCGGAGATGGTGAAGGTCACGGCCGAAAAGCTCCCGTTTGTGCGTGCCGAAGTCAGCCAGAGCGAGGCACGGACGGTCTTTGCCGACGATCCGCTCAAGCTGGAGCGCCTCGAGGACTTTGAAGGGAGCGACGAGATTATTTCCACGTACACCGACGGCCCCTTTGTGGATCTCTGCCGCGGCCCGCACGTGCAAGACACCTCGTATCTCAAGCACTTCAAGCTGCTCTCGGCGGCCGGCGCCTATTGGCGCGGCGACGAAAAACGGCAGATGCTCCAGCGTATTTACGCGACGGCCTTCTTCAAACGCGAAGAGCTCGACGCGCATCTGCACCAGATGGAGGAATCGCGGCGCCGTGACCACCGCGTGGTGGGCCGTCAGCTCGATCTCTTCCATTTCTTTCCTGTGTCGCCAGGTGCGGCCTTCTGGACACCGCGCGGCACCACGCTCTACAACACGCTGCAGCAGTTTGTCGCCGAACGGCAGCGCGAAGAGTTTCTCGAGGTAAAAACGCCGCTGCTGTACACGAAGAAGCTGTGGGAGCAGTCGGGTCACTGGGGGAAGTACAAAGAGAACATGTTCCTCGTGCTCAATAACGAGACCGAAGAGCACGACATGTCGCTCAAACCCATGAACTGCCCGTCGCACCATCTGTTCTATGGTTCGCACAAACATTCGTACCGCGAGTTGCCGCTGCGCTACGTCACCTTTGACGTGCTGCACCGCAATGAGCTCTCCGGCGCGCTCTCTGGCCTGACGCGCGTGCGGCAGTTTGCGCAGGACGATTGTCACGTGTATTTGCGTGAAGATCAGATTGCCAGCGAGGTGAAGTTCTTGATGGACTTCATTCTTGGCTATTACGACACCTTTGGCCTCACCGCGACGCTCAAGTTTGCGACCCGTCCGCCAGAGCGCATTGGATCGGATGAATTGTGGGATCGCGCCGAGGGTGCGTTGCGCGCCGCGCTCGAGAGCACGGGCCGTCCGTATCAGTTGAAGGAAGGGGATGGCGCCTTCTACGGCCCCAAAATTGACTTTGACGTCACCGATTCCATTGGACGTCATTGGCAGTTGGGCACGATTCAACTCGACTACAACGCGCCCGAGCGCTTTGACCTCGAGTACGTGGGTGAGGACAACGCGTCGCACCGTCCGGTGGTGATTCACCGTGCCGTCAGCGGCTCGTTTGAACGGTTCATCGCCATTCTCATCGAGCACTTCGCGGGGGCGTTCCCCGTGTGGCTCTCGCCCGAGCAAGTGCGCGTGCTGCCGATTGCCGATGATCTTGCCCCGCAGGCGCAGGAGATTGCGCGCAAAATGCGCGACGCGGGCATTCGCGCCTCGTGCGACGACCGCTCGGAGACATTGAACTACCGTATTCGCGACGCCGAAACCATGAAGGTTCCATATATGGCGGTGCTCGGCCGACGCGAAGCTGAAGGTGGCACGCTCGCGGTGCGCGTGCGCGGCACAGGCAAGAAGCAGGAGATTTTGTCGGTGGATGACTTTATTGCGCGCCTCTCCGAAGAGATTCGCACGCGGGCGCTGACGCCGATGGGGGCGGAGGCCTGATGCGCCGCGCGGCTCGGGTGTTCGGCTGCGTTGGACTCACTGTCCTGTGCTGGTCGACAGCTGGCGCGCAGCGTACGCCTTTCCCGATCGGCGCTCGGTTCTTGCCGCCTGCAGTCGTGGCACCCACCGTGGCACCCACCGCGGCGCCCACCGTGGCACTGCCGCGATGGACGGCGCGACCAACGTTGGATATGGTGTCGGTGGCCGGTGCTCCGCTCGCTGCGGCGGCGGCGCCCATCACGCGTCCTGACCTTGAGCCAGGTCGCGTGGTCGGCGAGTTGGTGGTGGGGTCGTACGCCGGCATCACAGGATTTTTTCTCGGTCATTATGTGGGGCAAGTCGTCACGAGTTGGGTTGCAGATCCCGAAGACGCGACGCGTAGCCGCATCGCTTTTGTCACTGGAGTCGCCGGCGCGTGGGTTGGAACCACGGCCGGCGTCTTTGCTATTGGCTCCATTGGCAACCAAACCGGATCGCTCGGCACCACCGCCTTTGGGGCGGGGATTGGTGCGGTGGCCGGTGCTGTGCTCGACCGACTCGTCTTTGCGCCGCGCAGCGGCAACCCCACCGCGGGAGCATCGGCGGTGCGCTGGGCAGAGACGGTTGTGGAGTCGTTTCTTCCATCCATCGGCGCTACCATCGCCTTCAACTCAAGCCGGAAGTACAAATGACAGATACGTCGCGCATCCCCGTCATCATCGCGGGCGCTCGCACGCCCATCGGACGTTTCCTCGGTGGCCTCGCGCCGCTCACCGCGCCGGAACTTGGCGCCGTGGCCATTCGCGCTGCGATTGCGCGCGCCGGTATTGATGCGTCGGAGATTGGTGAAGTGATCATGGGTAATGTGCTGCAAGGCGGCGTCGGGCAGGCGCCGGCGCGACAGGCCGCGATGAAAGCCGGCGTGCCGGGCACGGTCCCCGCGCTCACCATCAACAAGGTGTGTGGTTCCGGGTTGCAGGCGGTGATGCTCGCAGCGCAGGCCATTCGCGCTGGTGATGAACAGCTGCTCGTGGCCGGAGGACAAGAGTCAATGTCCAACTCGCCGCATTATGTGAGCGGGATGCGCAACGGCATCAAGTTCGGCAATCAGTCGATGGCCGACGGTCTCATTCGCGACGGCCTCTGGTGCTCGTTCTATGATCGCCACATGGGCGGACACGCCGAGTATACGGCCAAGAAGGCTGGCATCACGCGGCAGCGGCAGGAC
>CANIWQ010000098.1 GCA_947471365.1 Gemmatimonadota bacterium
CACTCCGCGATTGTCCGCAGGCGATTCGCGGTGGTGCCGCGCGATGCGCAGCGCTGCGCAGCGCTGCGCAGCGATGCGCAGCGATGCGCATGGTGTCACGACGTGAGGGCGCGCTGGTACCGCTCCTGCCGTTGCATCACGCGGCCGTGTTGCAGACGTATGGCAGCCGTATGGCAGCCGTATGGCAGCCGTATGGCAGCCGAGCTGCACGGAGGATGGCGCGAGTGGAGCGATGATTTCAGGAAAGATCGTGAGCTCCCCGTGCCGGATGAGTCGGGAAAGCTGGTCGCGATTGAGAGGACGGAACGCTTAACTAAGGCTAACTCTTTGCAGGACATGAGGTTACGAAATAGTGTGGCAGGGTGCTTCATTTAGGGGGTTGCAGATATTGGCTTTTTGCGCGGCCATACCACATACTTATGGACAGGCTAAGCGCGCATAGGGCGCGCCGGCCCGACTGATCACAGGGGCCTCGCTCTTGCGCGAGGCCTTTTGTCTTTGATCAGGCGTCAGCGGACGTACGGCTTGGCCGGACTCCGAGGACTTTTTTAACACACCAGGAGTTTTGCAATGCGTACGACAGGCACGGTCAAGTGGTTCAACGATGCGAAGGGTTTTGGCTTCATCACGCCGGAAGACGGCAGCAAGGATTGCTTTGTGCACCACTCGGCCATTCAGGGCACGGGTTTCAAGTCGCTCGGCGAAGGCGAGCGCGTGGAATTCGACGTGGTCCAGGGGCAGAAGGGTCCCGCCGCTGAGAACGTCACCAAGATTTCCTAAGTGACGTCTCGAACTTCCCGCGGAGATCAGTTGATGAAGCAGGGATTCACGTTCGACCACGACGGCCGCACGTACGAATGCACGGTGGAGCGCCGCACGGCTGCACCGGCAGGATGGTGGTGGTGGTTCGCTGTTTCTAGGGACCAGCAGCGCTACGCGCCGTTCGAAATGGCTGATGGAGATAAAGAAGCCTCGGTCAAGGCGCGCATCATTGCTTACTACGAAAACCTGCTGGAAGTCCGCGCTCGGCCGCCCGAACCGCGACATCACTTTTCGCGACCCGGTCGGCCAAAGTCCGTTCCTGCTGCTGACGCGGCAGAACTGTAGCGGAAACGTCGATCGCTGACGGAACAACGCCCCATCGTCTTCGGACGATGGGGCGTTGTCGTTTTCCGGACACCCTAGCGACGCGCTCCCGCTCCCATCATCATCAAGGATGCCTAATCACCTACTCGGAGGTTTCTCGATGCACCGTACCGTTCGCGCCACCATCGCCGTTGTTACCGTCGCCACCGCGGCTCTGTTGCTGCCGGTGCGCGCGCAGTCGCAGGCGCAGCCCGCGGAAGTTTCGCGCACCGTCGCCGGTGGCGGCATTTCCGTTGCTGGCTGGGCGGGGAAGATCGACGCGAGTGAGGAAAAGGCCGGGCTCACGATTGCCAGTGCCAAGTTCGCCGCCGAGGGCAAGGGTTTTCACGTGACGACGGGGCCGGCCACGACGTATTGGAATCCCGCCAACAAGGCGTCGGGAAACTACACCGTGAAGGCCACCTTCACGGAACCGCAGTACCAGAACTTGAATGATCACCCGCATCCGTATGGCATCATGATTGGCGGCAACGATCTCGGCACCGATGGGCAGAGCTTGTTGTACTGCGCGGCGTATGGCAGCGGCACGTTCATCGTGCGAGGCTTTGGGCCCGCGGCGTTTCGTCTGAACGGCGGCCGCGGCGGCGCCAACGATGCAGTGCACAAGGCCACGGCCAAGGGACAGCCCGTGACGCAGGAGATTGCCGTGTCGGTGAAGGGCGATCGCGTGGAGTGTGCGATCAACGGCGTCGTCGTGGCCGGTTATGACAAGGCGGAAGCCGTTGGGGCTGGCAAGCTCAAGTCGTACGATGGTGTCTACGGGCTTCGCTTTGGTCACAATACGGAAGTGGTGGTGAGTGGGTTGACGGTGACAAAGAACTAAGGCAGCGGGGCGTGGCACGAACCCCGTGCCACGCCCCAAGTTCTCGCGTCCACGCCATGCCGGGTGGATGCGAAATAGCTCCGCTAATCCTCACGTTGCGGCCCGCAGCGGCCGACACTAGATGTGTACGACTTCACGCACGAGTCTTCTGGGAGTGGGCAGTCGTGGCCGAACCGATGCAGAAGGAAAAACCGCTGGAATCCAGCGGCGATCAAGACAAACCGGGCACGATCGTCTACGATGTCCCCATTGAGGGCACGCTGGATTGGAGCTATGAACCGGGCTCCGACGGCGTGCGCTGGGCGTTCACCACCGATTACTCCACGGCCACTCGGCCGTTTCAGAACCTGCACATCCTCCACGATGGCGACACGCTCACCATCTACGCTGAGGACGCCTCCGTGCGTTGGAGCGGCGTGATCAGTTTGGAATACGACACGGGGTGGCGCACATTCACGCATCGAGGCGAGCCGGACTTCGGGCAGCAGGAAGTGGGCGGCTTCTGGGTGAACGGCGTGCAGCGCGGCTGGGCGTTAGCCGACTGGGCCGATTTGTTTTTTGGGCACGAGGTGGCGCTGCCGGCGGTGCGGGAGACGGTGCGGGCGTTGCCGTTGAAGGCAGTGTTGGTGGCGACGCCGTAGTCTGGGCGTCGCAGCACTACCAGGCGATAAACTCCCAGTCGGCGCGCACCTGGCCGTTCACCTTGTGTACGACGGCCTCGCCGACGCCCAGTACCTCGGGGCCAAAGCGCTCATGGAACCATTCGAGCCGTTGGTTCTGCGAGATCCCGTTCAACTGCGCCACGCCCTCGGCGCCGATCTGCACCGCCACGTGCATATGATGGCGCCAGAGCGCGCCCATCCAGTTGACCGCTGGTCCGTAAATGATCGCTCCGTATACGGGACGCCGCGCGAGTTGTTCGTCGAGATACCGGTGGCGATCGGCCTCGGATGCCACGTTCTCCGAGAGCACTTGGGGAAGCGGCGCAACGTACATCGCGAGTTGCACGACCGTCGCGAGCATGCACACGTTGAGCGCCCACGCAAAGCGTTCGTGTGACTTGAAGCGCGCCGTCGCCGGCCATGCACCGAGCAGGCAGAGTAACGCCGAGGGAGCAAGCAGCCGCGTTTCGGCATGCGTGGCACAGAACACGAGCGTGCCCAGCACGCCGACCAGCAACAACGGTCGATCGACGAGCGCTTCGATACGACTCGTGCCAGAGGCGGGCGCGCCGAGCCAGAGCACGCACCACGCGAGGCCGACGCCCAGTGGTACCATCCACCGCCCGACGATGCTTGCGTTCTCCGTCCAACTCTTGAGCGCCTGCCGCACGCTGAGCGACGGCCGTGACGCCGCGGGAATCCCACGCGCCCACGCCTCGGGGTCGGACCAGGGCGCGTAAGTGCGCGTGCTGCCGCGAAGATCGTGGTAGGGAAGAGACGCACTGATAGGAATGTGCATCGTGGTCTTTGTCGCGTGCGGGCCTCGATCGGTGTCTGGCGTGCGACGGTCGAGATCACCGAGATACCAGCCGGCGTTGAGCGGCCCAACACTTCCGAGCGTCGGGCGCCCAGCGTGCACGCTCATCACCACCGTCAATGCGGCGACGATCGACGCGCCAATCATCATTGTGCGACGAGGAAGCGTTGAATAGTCACGCGCGCGCCACGCGCGAAACAACGGAATGGCGGCAGCCGCGAACAGCCAGGGCCAGATGCTGGTTTTGACGAGAAATCCGGCGCCGGCCAACAGGCCGAGCCACAGTTCGTCTCGCACGGAACTCGCGGGGAAGCGCGACACAAAGGCCAGTACAACGACGCAAAGAAGAAGGTCTGGCGTGAGCAGTTCCTGCGTGAGCCATCGCACGATGATCCACGCGCAGGCCCAGAAGACCGCACGCTGCGCCATCGCCGGCACGTGCTTCCGCACCGCAGCGACCGAGAGCCAAAGGGCCACACCGCCGAGCAGTGCCTGCACCAGGTGAGCAAGGGCGAGGAAGAGCGCGCGGTCGTCGCGGGCAATCCAGACCACCGGCATCAGGAGCCACGAATACCCCGGCGACCAATACCCCTGAATCGCCTCCCAGCCGTGCCCGCGCGCAAACAACTCCGCGTTCTCAAAATACGCCACGCCATCGGGCGTCACCGCGGCACGCGCGAGATACGCCACCCCAGCGAGCACCAATGCGGCGACCGCCGCGTCGATCCACAGACGCGGCGGCTCCGTTTGCGCAGGCTTTGCTGCCGCTGCACGCGGCGTGGCCCGGCGACTACTCATCCGTTCAACTGCGTCCCAATCGGCAACGACCGAATCCGCTTACCCGTCGCCTCAAAAATCGCGTTGCACAACGCCGGAATCACCGGGGGCAGCGCCGGCTCACCGAGCCCGGTTGGCGGATTGTCGGTCAAGCGGAAATGCACTTCAACCGGCGGTGCCACCGGCATGCGGATCAGCTGGTAGCTGTCGAAGTTGTTCTGTACCACTCGACCAGCGTTGATCGTGATTTCTTGCCCAAGGGCTTCGGAGATACCGTCGATGGCCGCGCCCTGTCCCTGATTCTCGGCGCCGCTCAGGTTCGTGATTTGACGACCGATGTCGCCAGCCACCCATACCTTGTCGATCTTCAGCACGCCCTTCGCGCTGACGGTGGCCTGCACGACTTCTGCGAAGTAACCGGCATGGCTGAAGTGGAACGCCACGCCCATCCCCGTACCCTTGGGAAGTTTCTTCTTACCCCATCCGGATTTTTCGCGCACCAGTTCAAGCACGCCCTTCATGCGTTCAGCGTCCATAATGCGCGCGTCCGCCGGCCCCGTCGACGCAACCAGCGTCTGGCTGAGGAGGTCAATACGGAACTGCAGCGGATCCTTGCCGGCAGCGTGCGCGAGTTCGTCAATGAACGACTGAATCACAAACGCGAGTCCGTTGCTCCCCGGCGCGCGCAGTGCGCCAATCGGCACGCCGTGCGGCAATGCCGAGGTCTCGAGCTGATAGTTGGGGATGAAGCGCGCGGGGAACTGATTGGCCGCGACGCTATCCATGACGAAATGATTGCGCCATGCGACGAGCGCACCCTTGGCGTCCACGCCACCCTTGAGCCAGTAGTAGCCGGCCTGACGATAGTGATCGTGGTGCATATCATCTTCGCGCGTCCAGAGCAACTTCACCGGCAAACCGGCCTGACGGGCAATCCACGCGGCCTCAACCATATAATCGTTCTTGAGACGACGACCAAAGCCACCGCCAATACGCGTGAGGTGGATGGTGATGTCGTTCTCCGCGATCCCCATCGTTTTGGAGACGAGCTGACGCCCAGGCTGCGGCATCTGCGTGGGCGCCCAGATTTCGAGCTTGCCATCCTTGAAGTTCGCGGTGCAGTTCTGCGGCTCGAGCGTCGCATGCGAAATAAACGGATAGTAGTACGCCCCCTCGGCGGTGTGCGCGGCGCCCTTGAGCGCGGCATCAATGTCGCCGTCCTTGCGCACGACTTTTTCGGCCGGCAGCTTGGAGAGCTCCGTCGCGCGCTTGGTGTAGCCTTCGCTGCTCTCTTGCGCCGTGGCGCCTTCGTTCCACGTGATTTGCAGCTGGGCGCGTGCCGTCTTGGCGTGCCACCAACTATCGGCCACAATCGCCACACCGCTGAGCAGCCCGTCGAGCGCGTCGCCGCCTTCCACTACGAAGGCGGCCTTCACGCCAGGCATTGCCTTGATGCGATCGATATTCGCGCTGACCACCTTGCCGCCGAACACGGCGCACTTTTCAAACACGGCGTAGTGCATGTTCGGCACCACGACGTCAATGCCAAAGAGTGGCTTGCCCGTGACGATCTTCTTGTCGTCGACCTGCGGCACGCGCGTGCCAAGGATCTTGAAGTTCTTGGGGTCTTTGAGCGCGAGTTTGGAAACGCCCGGCGGTCCGTTCACGGCCGGGACCATCTCCGGCGGCGTGATGGTGGCCGCGGTCGCGAGGAGTTTTCCATAGGGCAACGTGCGCTTGCTGGCCGCGTGCGTCACGGCGCCGTGCGCGGTGGTGCACTCGCTGTCCGGAACGCCCCACGTCTTGGCCGCAGCTGCCACGAGCATAAAGCGCGCCGACGCGCCGATCTGGCGCATGAGATCGTAGTTCATGGGGGTGGACAAACTGCCGCCCTCGAACTGAACGCCGTATTTGGACTGATCGCTGATCGCCTGTTCCACGGTGACCATCTTCCAGTCCACATCGAGTTCTTCGGCGATGATCATCGGCAGCGACGTCTTGATCCCTTGTCCCCCTTCAGGGTTTTTGCCGATGATGGTGACCTTGCCGTCGGGCATGATGCGAATGAACGCGTTCGGTACGAACGGATCGGCCACGAGGGGCGCGCCGGCGGGAGCGGCGTCGAGTCGTCGAGCATAGGCGCCAAAGAGCACGCCGCCACCGGCCACGGCAATGACGCGCAGAAAATCGCGGCGATCGACAATCGGAGAAATAGTCATATAGGCGTCTCCTTACTTGGCCGCGCCACTGGGCGCCGTGGTGGAGGCGCCGCCGTTCTTGATGTCGGCTGCGCGGTGAATGGCTTTTCGAATGCGATTGTAGGTGGCGCAACGGCAGATGTTGCCACCCATGGCTTGGTCGATGTCGGCGTCGGTGGGCTTCTTCTTCTGCTCAAGCAGCGCGGCGGCCGACATGATCTGGCCGGCCTGGCAGTAGCCGCACTGTGGCACGTCAATCTCTTGCCACGCGATCTGCAACGGATGGGTGCCGTCCGTCGACAATCCTTCGATCGTCGTGATCTCGAGTCCGTTCAGCGACGAGACGGGGATCTGGCACGACCGAACCGGCACGCCCTTCAGGTGCACCGTGCAGGCGCCGCACTGCGCCACGCCACAGCCGAACTTCGTGCCTTTGAGATCGAGCACGTCGCGTAGCACCCAGAGCAGGGGCATATCCGACGGGGCGTCAACCGTAACGGCTTTGCCGTTGACCTTGAACGAGACCGACATCGCAGGGAACTCCGTGCAGCAGGGTGTGGGCAAGAAACTACGCTAGATACAAACGCATAACCGGAGCCGGACGTTACCGCGGCACCGTAGTTGGTCGTCTTTTATGTAGGAACTGGGCGTCATCGCCCCAGGGCAGTCTATCCCGGTGCTCTTCTTGAGTTCTTTTCCCCGGCTACCAAATCAACAGGCGGGAATCGCGTCTCGTCGGTATTGAGTCCTAATTTTGCCACATGTTTGGGTGGTCTGATAGGGGGAGTGTGGGGGTGCGGACCCGAATTTTCTAGCCGATACTGGAAACGAGGGTGACTACGTCTTATCTATAGTACAGTGTCTACGTTGTCACCCCCCGAGACAGCTTTACGTGCGAGGAGCTTGATGAAGCACTCCCCCCTGTGGTCGCTGTCATTGGTTTTAGTTGCCAGCGCCTGCCTAAAGGACACCAGCGCGCCGAGCGTTGAGATTCCGCCTATTAGCAGGATCGCGGTCACGCCCGCCTCGACCAGTCTCCTCGTGGGGAAGAGCACCACCTTTGCCGCGATGGTGACTGGCGGCACGGGAAAAGAAGCGATCACCTGGTCGCTCGATAACAGCGCCGTTGGGTCCATTAGTACCAGTGGTGTGTTTTCAGCCAAAGCCGTTGGCTCTGCCATCGTGAAAGTGCAGGTGGACACCTTCAGCGTGACCGCCGCCGTTTCCGTGTTGCCAGCTGGGTTGAACCTCTCGCCGGGGGCAGTGACGCTACCGTTGGGCCAAACGGTTCAGCTCAAGGCGGATGTCCTCGACGGGCTCGGCGGTTCCACTCCGGTGACCTGGTCCTTTTCAAATGCGTCGGCGGGGTTTGTTTCGTCGAGCGGATTCTTTACCGCCCGTGGGAGTGGCACGGGTATCGTGACGGTGGCCGCGCCCGGCGACCTGAAGGCCACCGCGACGGTGACGGTGACACCATCGGGGATCACCGTATCTCCAACAACGCTCAACCTTCAGGTCGGAAAGACGGCGCAGTTGCGCGCCTCCGTTGCGGACGGCACGGGTGCGGCGTCGGCGGTGAGTTGGTTTATCTCGGATGCCAGCGTGGGGACGGTGTCCTCTTCCGGGCTCTTTACGGCGACCGGTTCGGGCGATGCCAACATCACGGCATCTGCGGCGTCGGGCGCGATCAGCACGTCTGCGGCGGTGCATGTGTCGCCCACGAGCATCACGGTGACGCCTGGGACCGCCGTGCTTACGATTGGATCCACCAAGCAGTTCGCCGCCGCTGTTTCAGACGGCACCGGTGCGGCCTCGGTGGTGCAGTGGACCTTCTCTGATCCACTTATTGGGTCGGTGGCGTCCACCGGATTATTCACGGCCAAGGGCACCGGTTTTGGCACGCTGTTCGCGAACGGGAGCGGTTTGACGGCGAGCGCGGCTATTTCGGTGACGCCCACAGGGGTGAACATCACGCGTGGAAGTGATTCGCTGATTGTTGGGCGGACGCAGCAGTACTTCGCGGATGTGAACGATGGGACGGGGCGGACGTCGACGGTGCGGTGGAGTTTTTCGAATCTGAATGTCGCGACGATTTCGGAGGCGGGGATTCTCACGTCACTTGCGCCTGGTACTGGGAAGGTGACGGCGTCTGCTGGCGGAGCGGCGAATAGTGTGGATTTGACGATCACGGCTGGTGCCGTGGATCGCGTGACGGTGTGCGATCGTTCGGCGACTGGCTGTGCGTCAGTCGTCACGCTCGCGGCTGTCAACAGCGTGGCGTCGGTGCGTGCCTCCGCGTTCAACTCGCTGGGTGCTGACATCAGCAGCTCGTGCTCGTTCAGCTATTCGGCGCAAACGTCCGGGATTGTTTCAATCAACCTGTCAACCGACGCTTCGCATCGCGATGCGCTCGTGACCCGAGTGGCGACAGGGACGGTGCAGATCCTCGTGACGTGCAGCGCAAACACCGCCGTCCTCACGATCAACTAACCGTACCGCAAAACAAAAGGGCCGGCCGCCTCACGGCGACCGGCCCTTTTTGTTCACCGCATCACGCGGCGCCCGTACTCACCCTTCTTCGTCGTCCTTCCCGGCCTTCCCCTTGATCGCATCAGCAATGCGATGGCGGAGATCCGTCAGGTGCGCCTTCGTCACCTTATCGCTCGTCTTCCCCTGCGCCGCCTTCAGCTCGGCGTCGAGCGCGCGCAGCTCCGCGCGAACGGCCGGGTTGATGTCGGTGAGCTTCGGATCCAGCGTCGGCGACACGGGACGGCCACCACCGCCGCCACCGCCACCACCCCCACGGCCGGCCGCGGCGCCTGCCGCTGCTGGGTTGAGCTTGAGATTGAGGGCCTCCACGTACGACCGCTGCAGCGAGCGGCGGTACACGTCGATCTTCTCTCCCTTCGCCAACTCACCAAAGAGTCCGTGGCGCGTTTCCTCGAGCAGATCAATGATCGAGTAGCCGGTGCTCTTGTTGCCACCGTCATACTCGGCCACGCGAGCGAGTCGTGCATTCTGTAGCAGTGAGTTCAGAATGGCCGACTGCGCCGACACAATGCGGGCCACCGCGCCCGACGGCTCGATCCGGCGGAGGATGGCGTCGTCGAGGAAGAACGTCGGCGTGGCGAACGCGTTCTCGCCGAGGAACTTCACCGCGCCCTGCTGACGGGCCTTGCTCACCGGCGTAAAGCGCGCGCCCGGCTGGCTGCCATACTTTTCCTGCGTCTCAGCGCCGCCAACAATGTTCGTCACGTGCGTGAGTTCGGTGCGCCACTGACCAATCAGGCGCCCGTACAGGTCGTTCAGGTCGTCCGACGGCTCAAGCGGCTTCACCGTCGTCGGCGCGAGGTAGGCCATTTCACGCTTGATGTTCTTGATGCCCCAGCCCGTGGCTTTCACCGCGTCCTGGTCGCCGACAGCTTCGGTTTCGTCGCCTGGGTCAGAACCGGCCTGCCCCTGCGTGGAGAAGCGTAGCCACGGTTTGGTGTCTTGCTCACGCGCCCACTGATCGAGCGTTGCGCGCTCGGTTTCAGCGGTCATGCCAGGAATGGGCTTGTAGCCCCACATCGTCGCCCACTTGTCGTACGGTCCGATTTCCGGCGTCAGCAGTTCTACCGGAACCTTGTCTTCGGGCTGCACGAGGTAGTTGAAGCGCGAGTAATCCATGAGCGTGGGGGTGTGGCCCCACTGCTTGAGGAAGCTCACGCTGCGGAGCGAATCGGTGGGATAGGTGGCGCTCGCCTTCATGTTGTGCTGGAAGCCAAGCGTGTGTCCCACTTCGTGGGCGAGCACGTACTCGAGCAACCGGCCCATGAGCGAGTCCGGGTACGGGAACATGCGCGCGCGCGGATCCACCGCAGCGGCCTGCGTCCAGTACCAGGTGAGCACGAGGTGCTCGACGTTGTGATAGAACTGAATGTGCGCGTTCAGGATTTCGCCCGAGCGCGGGTCGTGCACGTTGGGACCGCTGGCATTCTCGGTGGTCGAGGGGAGCCAACGCACCACGGAGTAGCGCGCATCTTCCGGCGACCAATCGGGATCGTTCGGCGCTTCCTTGGCGATAATCGCATTCTTGAAGCCCGCGGCTTCAAAAGCGGGCTGCCAATCTTCAATGGCCTTCTTGAACCAGGGCACCCACTTCTTGGGCGTCGCGGGATCGATGTAGTACACGATCGGCTTCACCGGCTCCGACATCGCCGCCGACGGATCCTTCTTCTCGAGGCGATAGCGCGTGATGAAGCACTTGGGGCTCACCTTGTTGTTGCGATCGGTGTAGTCGGTGGTGCGCATCATGAAATAGCCAACACGGTCGTCGCAATAGCGCGCCTGCATGGGCGTGTCGGGGAGACGGTGGAAGCTCCACGACATCACGATGGTGTTCGACGGATTCGTGTTGGGCGCGGCGCCACCGCGTCCAGCCGGCGTCGGGGCCGCGGCACCACGTCCACCACCGCCGCCGGCCTGCGCGAAGGTGAGGGTGGCGTACACGTTCACGTTGTCCACGAACGGCGTGGCGCTCTCAATCCACGAGCGCGTAGCGTCCACGGTGCCCGGAATACGGGTGCCGGGGCCGAGTTCGGCTGGCGGCTGCGTGAAGAGACGCGTGACGTCGATGACCATTGAGCTATCGGCGCCGTAGGACTCGACGTTGAACACGCTCACAATCGGATTGACGTTCGCGTCCATCACGGCGCGGTGTTCGATGCTCGAGGGATCGGCGATCGCTTCGTAGCTCACGCTGCGGAGATACACGCGATTCTCGCGACGCTCCCAACGGAACACGCGATTGCTCACGCTCTGCCCGCCGTAGCCAGACCCAAGGACGGTCTTGGCGATTTCCGTGACCAAGAGCTGGTCCTTGCCGAGCTGATTGCGCGGAATCTCAAAGAGCAGCCGCGCGCCAATGCGGATGGTCTTGAAGAGGCCAGCGCGGCTCTTGGCTTCGCCGGTGACGACGCGGCCGTAGGGCTGCGGGTTGGCGTCGGCCAGTGCGCCGCCTGCGCCACCGCCGGTAGCGCCAGCGCCGCCGGCTCGGCCGGCATTGGCGCCGCCGCGTCCACCAGCGGGCGCGTCGGGTGCTGCTGAGTCAGGGCGAGGAGTGGAGGGCGCTCCACCAGCGCGAGCGCCGGCAGAGGGCGTTGGCGTGGGAGCGGGGGCCGGGGCGGGCTGCGAGCAGCTCACCACGACGACCGCAGTCGCCAGGGAAAGTAGGGAGAGACTGCGCATGGGCGATCTCGGGTGGGTGGGAAAAACCGCCGGCACGCGGGGCGGGCCGGACGTAGGACGGGACAACTATTTAGAGAACGCAGATTCGCGTAACTGCGTTGGCGGCTTCCGGGGTTGGGAGGGGTTGGCTAGGGGTTGGGGAGGGGTTGGGGAGGAGCTGGGGAGGAGTTGGGGAGGAGTTGGGGATGGGTAGGTGGGACTAGCGGACTTTTCTCCATTCCCATATCGTTGTACGGGAAACCGCAAGTAACCGGGAGTGACGTGATGTTCTCAGCCGCCAAATTTGCCCGCCACCTCGTGGCCGCCGCTCCGCTCG
>CANIWQ010000099.1 GCA_947471365.1 Gemmatimonadota bacterium
GCAATGCGGTCACTGTGCGCAGCGCCATCGGTACCGAGTGCGGCGACGTAGGCAAAGTTGACGAGCAGGTAGATGCCGATGAGTAGCGCCGTCCCAATGACAATGCCGCGCGGGAAGGTGCGTTGCGGGTTGATGGTTTCGCCGGCGCTGAAGGTGGCGTACTGCCACCCTTCGTAGGCCCAGAGCACGGAGACCATCGCCAGGCCAATGCCACGCAGGAGCGAGGTGTCCACGGTCGCCGGCCACATCGGGGTAGTGGAGGCGGGGCCATTGCCAAGCACGAGGAGCAGGACGCTCATGATGGCGATGGCAACGACTTTGATGAGCGTGCTGACATTTTGTACGTCGGCGCCTTGGCGCGTGCCGCGCACGTTCACGAGCATCAGCACAACAATCATAAGGAGCGCCGTGATCTTGCCGGCGACGGGCGAGAGCTCCACAAACTGGCCGAGGTACGCCGTAAAGGCGACGGCGAGGGTGGCCATGGAGCCGGCGCTGATCACGAAGAAGGCCGTCCAGCCGTACAGAAAGGCGGCGAGTGGGCCGAAGGCGTCACGGATATAGATGTAGAGCCCGCCGGCCTCGGGGTTCATGGCCCCAAGCTCACCGTAGGTGAGGGCGCCGAGCAGGGAGAGGATGCCGGCGACGGTCCAAACGGCGAGGGCGACGCCGAGCGACCCCCCGCTGGCCCGCAGGACCGGGCCCGGCACGAGGAAGATCCCCGAACCGATGACCGTGCCTATCACCAGGAGGATGAGGTCACGGAGGTTCAGTGTGCGGGCGAGTGAGGGCATGCAGGCTCTGGCTGTAGTGTGAAAAGCGAAGATACGAGAAAGAGGAGCGGGCAGATAGTAGAACGGCTCCCGCGGGAGCTACCGCGGGAGCCGTTCTCGTTCGGCCTACTCAGCTATTTGATATTCGGGTTGTTAAACCGCTCGACATCTGGGAGCGGGAGGCAGCGTGTGGTGCCGTAGGTACCGCCCTTGATGGGATAGGCGGTTCCGGCGGCAGGATTGAGCGCGACGTTAAAGCGCTGCATATCGTAGTTGCGGAACCCTTCGGTAAACAGCGCCCGGCGCCGTTCATCGATGATGAGGTTCTGAATGGACGCGGCGTCTGTTGCGCCGGTATAACTCAGTAGGCCCGCGGCGGTGCGTAGTGCGTTGATGATGCTGACGGCAGACGCCCCACCCTGTGCCTCGGCGAGGATCAGCTGCGCCTCCTCATACCGTGCGACCGGCATGGGAGCAGCGTCGCCTGCCGCGAACTTCAGCGGCACCCAGATAGGCGACTTGGCATCAGCTGGCCGCGTGCTGACAAGTTTGGCTGCCGAACGCGGATCAACTTCCCCACGATCGGTGACGAGGTTGCGTGAGTTCGCCTCGATGGTGTACGTGCCAAACTGTTGGGTGATAGCATAGATGCGATTGTACAGTCGGTTATCCGACGCATCGTTGCTCGAGTTGAGCGCGAACCCAACGGGGACGAGCGCGGCATCTGCCGCTGCGCCAGTCTTGTTCCCTAGGAAAAGACGCACACGTGCACGACCGACATACGCTGCCCGTAGAATGCTCGTATTCGAGCTGGCTTGAGCGGCGGTGATCGCCGCCGTGAAACGTGCTTCGGCGAGCGCGAACATCCCCGTTTGCTGCACTTCAGGTCCGAGATCGAACGCGGCCGAGCACATCGCCATTCCTAGGGTCGCGTAGGAAAAGCCCGCGTACAGATTGGCCTGCGCCAAGAGCGCCGTGCGGTTCGGGACCTGCGCGTCGGTCCAACTCGTGAGGTTCGTGACGGCGTGATCGGCGCTCCAACGTGCGGTGGAGAGCGGCGCGTAAATACCCGGTGTCTGATTGTCCGTGCAACTACCGGTGCCGTAGGCGCCGTTGGTTTGCGTATTGAAATCGCGCCGATCGTACGGCCACGCGGCGGCTCCCAGCTGTGCGTCGGCCAACTCGTCGCTGATGATGGCCTCCACGGACACGGCGGCACCGAACGCGCACTCAAAATCGCCAATGGCACTGTGCACCATCAGCACGGCGTTCCCCGGCTCGTTGAGGCGGCTCACCGGAACGTTCGCCGGTGCGACGACGTCGAGAAGGCTTGCGGTACTGCAGGCGGCCATCAGGGCGCCCGTCACATAGACCGCCATGATGGCGGTGATTGCCGTTCGGCGCAGCGCACATCGCACGACTGCGTGCCCGGCACGAAATACGGTGTGGGTGAATCTCATCGTAGACTTCCTTCTAATAGAAGTGAGGCGTCGTTCCCTGACGCGAACGCGCGGGTCAATAGCTCAGATGGATCCGGAAAACGAACGACGTGAGTTGCGGTAGCGTGGACTGATCGACATTGATGGGCGAGCCCGCGACAAACTCTGTTTCCGGGTCGAGTCCCGTGTATTTCGTCCAGGTACCAAGGTTGCGACCGGAGACGGTGAGCGCCATCTGCTTGGTGCCGAATCGGGCGGCCAAGCGCTCCGGTACGTCGTACGACACCGAGAGCTCGCGGAACTTGACGAAGCTTGCGTCACTGATGACAAACTCACGCAGCGTACCGTTATTCTGCATTTGCGCGAGCACGGCGGGATTGACGGTCTCTGGCTGCAAATTCTCAAGACACGTGTGGAAGATCTGGCAGCGTGCACGGAGGTTGTTGTCGAGGCGCTTGTAGTTCTGCGAGTAGTTGAACATCGCGTACGCGCGGAAACTGCCGTAGCGCACCGTGTTGGTGAGCGCTCCCTCGACGGCTGGAATAGAATGTCCGAGGTACACTTTGGGTGCCTGGATCGCTCCGCTGGCGGCATAGCAGGCAATGGGCTGCCCCTTGCCGTTGTCACACATCGGATTGATCGCCTTCTTGGACGTGGCGTCGTAGGTGGCGCTCAAGATTTTGTACGAGAACCAATCGAAGGGTGTGTACCCGACGCGGTGCGAGGCTGCTCCAAGATCAATCGTCGTATCGGTGCCGTTGAGGCGTTGAATCTTGGAAGAATTCGTGCCGACGGTAAAGTTGACATCCCATCCGAAATTGCCTTTGTCGATAATCTGCCCCTTGAGTCCGAGTTCGACGCCCTGCTTGATGATTTCGCCGGCGTTGAAGAATTGATTCGTGGCGCTGAATCCCGTGCTCGGGGCCACTTGGCGCGAGAGGATCGCGTCGCGTGAGTCGTCGTGGAAATAGGTAAAATCCACACCGAACCGATCCTGCAGCAGCGCAACCTCGAATCCGACTTCCGTGCCGACCACGCGCTCCGGCTTCAGGTTCGCGTTACCGATAGAGTTTGCCGTCAGGATACCTTCCCCATTGGGGCCTGCGACGGGGCGCAACGTCTGCAAGGCGGTCAGTAACGCCGGTTGTTGCCCCGACGCACCAAACGCACCACGCACGCGCAGACTGTTGATCCACGACGGCAATTTGGTCCGAATAAACGGATCATCGCTCGCGACGTAGGAAACGCTCGCCTTGGGATACGTGACCCAATGCACTTGGCTTCCGAACGAACTGTTGTTATCGACACGCATGGCGACCGTGACGAACAGGCGATCGCTCCACGCGAGTGCTTCCTGCGCATAGAAGCCGAGGGTGTTGTTGGCCGACCAGCCGTCGGACAGGTTCAGCTTTTGGCCAGCAGATGAAATCGTCTGAAGCCCAGGGGCCGGGAAGAAATCGCCTTCTCCGGAGATGAATTGATCGTTACGGGTGTAGTACTGTGTGCCGACCGACGTCTTCGACGTCGTCGCGGCATTGATGTTGAAGCTGGCGCTACCGGTATAATCGTAGGTGTTGTAAACCGCTTCGTGTTGATTGTGGGAGCGATAGCCGTTCGCGTACGTTCCCCAGAAGTAGCGCAGCGTGTCATTCGTGAGATACGGCAGGTATTCGACGTTATTTTCTAGATTGTAGTCGGTGCCGATCTTGAACCGGTGTGACATCCACGTAAACGGCTTGTAGTCGAACGTGACGCTGGCCGTGAGGCGATTCAGGTCTTGCCAGTCTTGCATCGCGCGGTCCGCTTCGGGCGGCGCACTCTGGAACCCCCGGACCCAAGTGCATTCCTTATCACCGGCGGGGCAGAACTGGGGGAGGTTGGCGGGGTTCGAGAACACAGACGCCCACATCGCGCCACCGCAACCGGCTTCGCAACTCAGCGTCGTGCGGCTGTTGATATAGCCGAAGTTCGTGGCAATATCGACTTTTTCGCTCGGGGTGATGTTTAGGTTGGTGCGGAAGCTGCTTTGCCGACGCGCGTTGTTTGTCTCGGCCCCTTCGTTGTTGCTGATCTCACCGGAGGCAAAAAAGCGGAAGAGTCCGTTGCCCCCACTCACGCTGCCCGACATGTCTCGCATATTGCCGGTGCGGAAGATCGGGGTGCCACGCGCGTTCTCCTGATTGACCACGTTGAGCCCCAAGATGGTTCCGGTCCCGCTGGTGCCGCACGCCGTGGGTGACGTTTGAATGCAATAGTTCGTGGGAATTCGCCCCGCGGCATTCTGGAACCAGTTACTCCCCAACTGGGTGTCGAGGGTGTACTTCGTGGTTCCGGTGGCGCCCTTCTTGGTGATGATGTTGATCACGCCGCGCGCGGCTTCGGTGCCGTACAGTGTTGCGGCCGCGGGGCCTTTGAGCACTTCGATACTTTCGATCTCGTCGGCACTAAAATCGTTGAGGCGCGAGACGACGCCGGAACCGAAGCCCTGAATGGCCATTCCGCTTCCCGTCTGGTTATTCACACGAATGCCGTCCACATACACGAGCGGCTGACTAGAGAGCGAGAAGGTCCCGAGTCCGCGGATGCGGATATTGGACCCGGCGCCGATCATGCCGGTGCCTGGGAGTACGACGACGCCAGGCGTGCGACCGCTGAGTAACGCGTCAACCGATGTGACCGGCGCGTTCGCCTGCACTTCGCTCGCGCTGATGGTAGCGACCGCCGTGCCGAGCGCGCGCTTTTGCTCGCCCCCGACTGTGCCGGTGACCACCACTTGATTGAGTTCAATCGGCCGTTCCGCGAGCACGAATCGCGCGTCGGTCGCACCGACTCGCACCGTGAGGGTGAGTGGCCGGTAGCCGAGCATTTTGGCGTTCAGCGAAACCGACGCGCCCGAGAGGCCGCTAATGCGGAAGCGGCCCGACCCGTCGGAGACGGCACCCTTGCCGACCTCTCCCTCGACGGCGATCTGTGCACCGGCAATTGGAAGTTGCGAACGCTCTGCGACGACGGTGCCGCTGATCACGCCGGCCTGCGCGTGCGCCGTGCGTGCGAGCCCCCCGCTGACGGCGAGTATGGTAGACAACACGATGGTGATGCGGGCCAGCCGCCGTCGCATCAATAACACCCACGCGCGATCGGAGATCCCCGCCGACGAAACTACTCTGTTTCGGAAGACCATGATGCCTCACTGGTAGACTACGGCGATGCGTGCACTTTGCGCGACGGAGGGTCGCGTTAGCGCGTCGGGGGGGGGAGACGTCACGAGTCACTTGCGCGACCTCTCTGTTTGTTCACAGATTTGTATACAAAATGCTACGGAATACGTTAGGTGTCCGCAAGAGCACGCACGTCGCTGCGTGGGTTAGTTCCATTCCCGAACGTCGAGCGCTGGAGGTTCTTTGAACAGTCTTTTCCCGTTTCCCCCTTCGATTCACCGTTTGCGCGTTGTTCGCGCTGTCCTTGCGTGTACGGGTGTCGTGGTGAGCCTGGCGATCTCAATCCCCCGCGCCGCCACCGCGCAGGCCCCTGACTCCGTTGCCGCCGACGCACGCATCGCCGCCGTCACCGCATCGCTGACGCGGTTCGTCGAGCACGAGCGCGCGCAGAAGGGAATTCCCGCGATTTCCGTGGCACTCGTCTCAGGCAACCGCGTGCTCTGGGCGCGAGGCTTTGGCTGGGCCGACTCGCTCGCCGGCACGGCGGCCACCGCCAACACGGTGTACCGCGTGGGATCGGTGTCTAAACTGTTCACCGACATCGCGATTCTGCGACTCGTGGAGCAGGGGCGCCTCAACCTCGATACGCCGATACAACAGTACCTCCCGGATTTTCATCCGGTGAATCCGTTTGGCGGCAGTATCACGATTCGTTCGCTCACGGCGCATCGCTCTGGACTCACGCGCGAGTCGCCGGTCGGCCATTACTTCGATGATACCGGCGTGACGCTCGCGCAAACCGTCGCCAGCTTGAATAGCACGACGCTCCTCAGGAAGCCGCTCACCTACGCGGCCTATTCCAATGCGGGCATCGCCGTACTCGGCTATGTGCTGGAACGCCAAGAGAAGCAGTCGTTTTACCCGTACCTCAAGCAAGCGCTCTTGGAACCGATGGGGCTCACGCAGAGCGCCTTTGAACCCTTGCCGGCGATCAAGGCGCGACTGGCCCGCGCGTATATGTGGACGGTCGACGGTCGCCGCACCGAAGCGCCTACCTTTCAGCTTGGAATCGGGCCCGCCGGCAGCATGTACACCACGGTGCTCGAACTTGGTCGCTTTCTCTCCATTCTGTTTAATGGCGGTGCAACGCCAGAAGGCACGCGCATTGTGAGCCGCGCTACGCTCGACACCATGTGGACGCCGCAGTTCGCGGCACCGGGCGCCACCAGTCGGTATGGCATTGGCTTTGCGCTCGGCAAACTCGACGGCCATCGCACCGTGGGTCACGGCGGCGCCATCTATGGATTTGCTACCACGCTGCTGGCCTTGCCGGATGATTCGATCGGGGTGGTCGTCACCGCGACGCTCGATGGCGTGAACACCGTCACCGATCGCATTGGTGCGCAGGCAATGCACCTGATGTTGGAACAGCGCGCCGGCCGTCCGATTGTGGACGCCGACACAACCGCGGCGCTGGCGCCAGGGCAGGCGCTGTCACTGATCGGGCGCTACGCGAATGCGCGCACCGCGATTGATCTGGAAGAATCCGAAGGGCAGCTGTTCCATACGCCGGTAGGTGGCGGTCAGCGCGGCGAACTTCGACTTGCCGCATTGCGTGCGTCAGCGAATGGCACAGGCCGCGCACTCGAACTCATGGTGGACGACCGTCTCGACTATGGCACGCGCGTGCACGTGCTTGCGGACCGACGCCTCGTCATCGGCACCGACACGCTCACGCGACAGGCAACGCCTGGATCCGACGTCGTCGCGATGGCGACGCCGCGTCCGGCCAAGATGGCGGCAGAGTTCGCCAGCCTCGTGGGCGAGTACGGCTGGGATCACAACATTCTGTACATCCGTGAACGCGACGGACAGCTCCGCGCGCAGATTGAATGGTTCTTTGACTATCCGCTCACACGCGAATCTCGCGACGTCTACAAGTTTCCCAAGTCGGGCCTGTACGACGGAGCGGAGGTAAAGTTCACACGCGACGCAAACGGCCGAGCCACGGTGGCCATCGCGGGCACCGTGCCATTCAAGCGTCGCACACTGCCAGGCGACAACGACGCGATCAACTCCCGCACGCCGCCCGTGCGTCCCGCAGCGGAACTGCGCCGAGAGGCGCTCCTGGCGTCACCGCCGCGTGAGCCAACGCCGGCGCGGGCCACGGACTTAGTGGAACTGCAGACGCTCGACCGCACCATCAAGTACGACATCCGCTATGCGACGTCGAACAACTTCATGGGGACGCCATTCTATTCGTCGGCGCACGCCTTTATGCAGCGCCCGGCTGCCGAAGGTGTGGCGCGTGCATCGGCGGCGCTCCGGAAGCTCGGGTATGGGCTCCTGATTCACGATAGTTACCGTCCGTGGTATGTGACGAAAATGTTCTGGGACGGCACACCAGCGGACAAGCACGTGTTTGTGGCCGATCCGCAGCAAGGGTCGCGACACAACCGTGGCTGTGCGGTGGACCTCACGTTGTATGATCTGAAGACCGGCGCGCCGATCAACATGCCCGGCGGCTACGACGAAACGACTGACCGTTCCTACCCGCTGTATCCGGGTGGCAACGCAATGCAGCGGTGGCATCGCGACCTGCTGCGGCATGCGCTCGAAGCGCAGGGGTTCAATGTGTACGAAGCGGAATGGTGGCACTTCGACTACAAGGACTGGCGCAGTTACGGCATTGGCAATCAGACGTTTGAGCAACTGCTCAGCGCCAAGAAATAAACGCCGGCCTGTTGCCGCGCGTCACTCAGTCGTCCCCACCCAGAGGTCTCTGTATGCGTCCATCCGCTCTTCGTACCGCCGCCGTCGCACTCCTCTGTTCGGCCTCTCTGGCGTTGCCTCTGGCCGCGCAGCAGCTGACGCTCGAACAGCGGATTCAGCAAGTGATGGACCGCGCCGTATTCACACACGCGTCGTGGGGAATAGAGTTCTACGATCTCGAAGCCAAGCGCACTGTGTACTCAGTGAATCGCGACCGATTGATGGTGCCCGGTTCCACGACCAAGCTCCTCACCACCGGTACGGCGCTCGAGCTACTCGGAGCCGATCATCGCTTTCACACGCGGGTGTACCGCACGGGCCCAGTGGTGAAGGGTACCGTACAAGGCGATCTCATTTTGGTCGCGTCGGGTGATCCGAATCTTTCTGGGCGCCTGAATGCCGATGGCACGCTCGCCTTTACCGATCATGATCATTCGTACGGTGGCTTGCCGCTCGAGGCCGATCCACTTGCCGCGCTACGCGGGCTCGCCAAACAGATCGCGGCGAAAGGCATTCACGCGGTCACGGGGCAGGTGATTGTGGACGCTTCGCTCTTTGCCGAGGGCGAGAAGGAGCTCGGCACGGGCGTCACGATTTCACCGCTCGTGGTGAACGACAATGTGATTGACATTGTGGTGGCTCCCGGCGCGAAAGTCGGTGATGCGGCTCGCGTCACGGTGTCGCCGCGCACCGCGTATCTCACCGTGACGAGTCGGCTGACGACGGGCGATTCTGGAACAGCGCCAGTCATCAAAGCCGTGGAAGACAGCACCAACCGCGATGCCCGCACGATCACCGTCACCGGACGCGTGCCGCGCTCGGCTGCACCGGAGAACATGCGCTGGACGGTGCCGACGCCGAGTCGTTTTGGGGAGTTGACCTTTGCGGCGATACTGCGCGAGGCCGGCGTGCGCGCCACGGCTCGCGTGACCACGCGTCACGTAGATCTCAAGGCGCTGGCTACGAAGTACGCGGACAGCGCGGTGGTCGCCGAGCACGTGTCCGCGCCGTTCACGGAAGAAGCAAAGATCATCCTCAAGATGAGCCAGAATCTTCACGCGAGCATGATGCCGTATGCGGTGGCGGCCATCAAAGCGCCGGGCGATACGACGAAAACCGGATTCGATCTCGAGCGTGCCTTTCTCGAGCAAGGGCACCTCGATATTGACGGTGCCGTGCAGGGCGACGGTGCCGGCGGCAACGCGTACTTCTCGGCGGCGTTTATGACGCGGTATCTCGCGTACTGCGCCACACGCCCATGGGCCGAGGCATTCCATCGCGCACTTCCGATTCTGGGCAAGGACGGCACGCTCGTCGACATTCAGACCAGTTCACCGGCAGCTGGCAAGGTGTTTGCCAAAACCGGAACGTACGGATCGTACGATCCGTTGCACCGCCGCCAGCTCATTCACGGCAAGGGACTCGCCGGTTATTTTACGTCCAAGAGCGGCCGCAAGATTGCCTTCGCGGTGTATGTGAACAATCTCGCCATCGCCAAGGGAGATCCCGCGCCGTTCGCCGGGCAGACGGTTGGTGAAATTGCGGCACTGGGTTGGGAATTCATTCCGTGATGCCGTTTTCTAATAGCATTCCTTCTTACTCGTCACTCTGACTTTTCTATGAAACGCTGGATTCTTCGCATCGCCGTTGGCTTCGGCTCCCTCATTGCGATCGTGTTGTTGACGGGCTCCATCTGGGAGCGCGTGTCACGATCCAGCGCGGCGAAGGATTTTCCGGTCGCGGGGAAACTCGTCGACATCGGTGGCCGCCGAATTCAGATTGACTGCCGCGGCGAAGGATCGCCAACGGTGGTGCTCGTCTCCGGTCTCGATGTCGGTGGCTCCTTGAGCTGGACGGCCGTGCACGATTCCATCGCGCGCACCACGCGCACCTGTGCCTATAGTCGTGCTGGCATCATGTGGAGTGATCCGGGGCCGGCGGTAACCTCGGCCAAAGGCGTCGCGGACGATCTGCATGCGACGCTCGAAAAAGCGGGCGAGCACGCTCCGTTTGTGATGGTGGGCCACTCGCTCGGTGGCCCGTACATCATGACGTACATAAAATATTTCGGCGACCAAGTGGCTGGCGTGGTGATGGTGGATGCGTCACACCCCGATCAACTCGAACGGTTCAAGGTGATTGCGCCCGCGTCGGCCGACATATTGGCCATGAACCCGCTGAAGGTGGGCGCCGCGCTCAGCTGGACCGGCCTCCTGCGTTTCCTAACGAGGAGCACGCCGGCAATGCCGCACCAAGACATGGCGGGCGTCCATGCGCAGGGTGCGTATATCAGCAATTCAATTGTCGGCGCCCTCAAGGAAGCCGACGCCCTCGCGCCAACGCTGGCTGAGGCGGGCACCTTCCGTAAACTCGGCGACCGCCCACTGGTGGTGCTTACCGCGATGTTGCCGCTCTCGCCCGCTGAGCGCACGATGATGAAACTCAACGACGATGGGGCCAGAGCCTTCAAGGAGGCGTGGAAGGCGATGCACAACGAAGAAGCCTCGTGGTCCTCGCGCAGTGAGCACATTCTGGTTCCTGATGCCTCGCACTATCTCCAGTTTCTCAAGCCGGAACTGGTGATTCGTGCCACGCGTCGCGTGGTGGATAGTGTGCGCGCCACGGGTCATCATAGCTCCGAATAAGGTGCGACGTACCGCGGTTGCCGCTCTGGCACCGCGCTGCTCTGTATTCTCGCCACAGGTCAGGCTCTTTCTATGAAGCTGTTCTCGCGCGGCCCAGCGCTCGCCACCGTCGTTGCGCTCACCGCATTGTGCGCGGCACTCGTCGTTCGCACCGCGACGCCGCCGGCGGTGGTGCCGGCATCGGCGCCGGCCGCCGAGTTCTCGGCGGAGCGCGCGCTCCGGCATGTGCGCGTCATCAGCGAACGTCCGCACCCAACAGGCAGCGCGGACAATGTGCGCGTGCGCGAGTACGTGATGGCGGAACTCACGGCGCTCGGACTCGAGCCGCAGCTGCAGACGACGACGGGCGTTGGGACGCGCTATCAGGTGGCGGGACGCGTGACGAATGTGATGGCGCGCATGAAAGGGCGTACGCCTGGCGGACCAGCCGTGATGATCGCCGCGCACTACGATGGCGTGGGCGCAGCCCCAGCCGCCGGCGACGATGCTGCCGGCTCCGCCGCGCTACTCGAAACCTTGCGCGCACTGAAGAGCGGAACGCCTCCCGAGCACGATGTGATTGCGCTCTTTACCGACGGTGAGGAGATGGGCCTGCTCGGGGCCGCCGCATTTGTGCGTGAGCATCCGTGGGCGCACGACGTGGCGATGGTGCTCAACTTTGAGGCGCGCGGCGATTTTGGACGATCGCTGATGTTTGAGACCGGCACGGGAAATCTCGACGCCGTGCGCGTGTTGCGTACGGTGCCAGATGTGACCGCCAGCTCGTTGACGGTGACGATTTATCGCTCGTTGCCCAACGACACCGATCTCTCGGAGTTTTCGATACTCGCGCAGCCGGCGCTGAACTTTGCCTTCATTGGCGGCGTGACGCGCTACCACACGTTGCACGATGATCTCGCGCATCTCGATGCGCGCAGTGTGCAACATCACGGCAGTCAAATGCTGGCGCTCACACGTGCCTTTGCCGCCGGCCCATTGCCGCGACCGGTCACGGGCGACGCCGTGTTCTTTGACTTTCCGTTCCTTGGCATCATCGCGTATCCCGAACGTTGGTCGCTGCCGATTAGTCTCGCGGCCGCGGTGCTCGTGGTGCTGGTGCTGGTGCAGGGACGCCGCCGCGAACCGCGATGGGCACTGCAGGTGACGGTCGGCGCAGTGGCGAC
>CANIWQ010000100.1 GCA_947471365.1 Gemmatimonadota bacterium
GAGAGCGACGTAGCCCGCCGAGGTTTGCTCGTTACTCGCGGCGGCGAGCATCTCGCCGGTGGCGTTTGCTTCGAGATCGCCCTGGTACCTCTTATCCAAGGCGTATCGAGTCAAGCGCGAGCCATCGGTGGCGTGCGCTACGGGCTGGAGTGTCATCTTGACGTCGAAGGTGCCGCGGGCAACGGTCATGACTGGAATCTCTGAGGAAAGGTTGGAGAGGGCAACCAGTTCGCAACGGGAGTGGCGCGGCGTGTCTACGGTAGCCGCGAAGGCAACGCCAGCGATGACGAGCGTCGCGAAGAATGGGTTCATAGGAGCGGATCCGAGGAGCACAGAGGTGCCGAAGGGGGAGGTGGCGACGGAACGCGAACGCGCCCACAAAATGCCAATGGCGTGAAAGAAATTGGAACCGAGCTCTACGTCACGATGACGGCTTCCCATCCATCATCCTTTGAATTCTAGGGCTTGTGCTTAGTATATTCGCAAGTCGTTTTCCACTAATCACTAACCCCCCGATTAATGCCAACCATCAATCCGTATATCAGTTTCAACGGCAATGCCGAAGAAGCCTTCACCTTTTACAAGTCAGTTTTTGGTGGAGAGTTTTCCAAGGTCATGCGCTTCAAAGATTTGGCGAGCGCCGAGTTTGTAGTTCCAGAGAGCGACGCCAACAAGATCATGCTCATCGAACTGCCCGTTGGCCCAACAGTACTCAGAGCCAACGACGTCCCGGCGAGCATGGGACGGGTCAGCGAAAATGAGAATCGGTCGAAGATTGCCGTTGTTGCCGAAAGCCGTGAAGAGGCAGAAAAGATCTTTACTGGGCTTTCAGCCGGTGGAGCGGTGGAGATGCCGATGGGCGAGAGCCCGTGGGGTACGTACTTCGCCATGTTTCGAGACAAGTACGGCATCGAGTGGACGGTGGAGTTTAATCCAAGCGTTCGCAAGTAAGCGAACACAAGAATCAGAATGGCGACTCTGGCGACAATGCGCAGCAGAGCAGCGTGAACGGGATCTCCTCTTCCCGTTCATGCTGCATTGCTTGGACGTCGCGCGCGAGCTTACGGTTCGGAGCGTCCCTTCAAGTACGCCAGGCCGAACCCGAGCAGCAACGCCACCAGCACCACCGTGCTGCCGCCAAACATCCAACTCGCGCTCCGTAGACTCGCGCGCTCAGCGAGCGCCTCGGGATCACTGTAGCGCACCTCGATCGCGCCGCGCATCGCCTGGTCGGAGCCGTGGCACTTCTCGCAGGTCTTCACGTTGCGGAGCGGGTCTATGAATCGGAACTCCATTCCGTTTTCGTCCGCATTCGCGACTGCATTGCCGGTGCGCAACGCAGTCACGACATCCTCGGGCGGTGTGGGATGCCGGAACGCATCGTGAAAGAGCCGTCCCTCGGCGTCGTGCAGTGTGAGTGCGCGAACGGCGCCGCCTTGTCCCACGTCATCGAGGAAACCCGTGATGAGTCGGCCGAGTCCGGCCTGCATCACCTGCTCGAGCACTGTCTCGGTGAGAAGTGTCAGCGTTTCCTGCTGCGACGCCTTCGGACCATCGAACGCGACGATTAGCGTGCTGCTGTCGATGGATTCCTTCTTCTCGTGGCACCCCAGGCAGCGCGGCTCCGCGAGCAGCGTTACTGTCCGCACGAAACCGGACTTGTCCATCGCGAGCGGTTTGCCGTAGGCGAGTTTTCTAGTTGGCGAGTACACCGCAACACCACGGACGCCGGGCACGCGGGCCGCGACCGCGGTAAAGTACTCGTCAAACCGCGGCGTGCGCGGCGCGAGCATCACGCGATAGAATCCGTCGCGGATGATTTCGGTGAATGCGTCGAGGTTGTCGCCGGCGCTGTCGGTGGCGGCGAGGGGGCGCGTCTTGCTGCGCTGCACCGATGACGCCGGATCGATGGTGAGCACGCCGAGCATCGGGCGTCCCACGTGACAGCCTTCGCATCGACTACCGCGCATAATCGGCAATGAACGAGCCGTGCCTTTCTCCTCGGTCTTGCCGCTGGCGATGGCATCGCGAACTGGAGCCGGCACTTGATTGGGCGGCGGCGCGGCCCCCTTCTCACCGAACACTTCGTCGCCCTGCGCCGAGAAGACGCGCACGCCAGCACTCGGCACGCGCGACTTCACCTCGGCAACGAGCTGACGGACCATGCGGCCGTCGCCCTCGAGCATTGTAGTGCGCACGCTGGCGCCGATGCTCGCCGCGAGACTGTTCGCGGATTCGCGGTGCAGTCGTTCTGAGGAGCGTAGCAGCGTGCGAGCTCCAACCATGGCGGCCAGCGCAAATCCGATGGCCACTGCGATCACGACGAGTACGCCGAGTCTGACGGCGAACCGTTGCTGAGTCTTGTCGAGCATTGAGAGCCCTCCTGAGGCGCGACGGGGCGCAGGTCTCCCGGAGAAGCTCGATGCAACGGCCGTTGCCCGGTATGGCAAGTAACCGACCGGGATGCGGGGAATTACCTGATATAGGTGCGTTCCGCCGTATCTCAGTTACCGGTGTCGCGGTGGCGCACAGACTCCCGCCCCGCATGGACAGCACGGCATCAATGGCCGGGTCATTCGTCGCCCGACACACGCCGACCTGCGCTCGTTCACGCCAGAAACGGATTCGCGTAACGAACCGGCGGCCCGAGTCGGTCGAGTCCGTCTTGCTGAGCGCACGCGCGCGCGCCCTCCATGCGTTCGCGCAGCAATGCGAGCGTCGCGCCATGATCAGATGGTGCGGTCACGACGACCGCGTCCGACACACGGATGAACACATCTCGCGTCGCCGCCGCACGTGGTACGAACCGTGTGATGGCGTCGCGCGTCGTGCCGCGCAGCCAGTCGAGTCGCAAGCGCTTGATGCGTTCGCCCACCTGCTCCTGCGTGACGGTGGGTTCGACGAGCCCCGACGGCACCAGCCGTAGCATACGATCGAGCGCAGCGATGGGCTTTTTAAATTCCGCCGCCGGCGCGCTGACTTTGCGCGCGGTCGATCGCCACACGCGCGCCGCCTCTTCCGGAATCTCGGGCAGCGAGGCGGGCCGGTATTCGGGCCACGACTCGCACAACATTTCGACCGCGCGTGCGAGTCCGTCGTGGAATCGCTGCGCAAACCCGACGTCGCGCGGGCCGAGCGTAATGTCGAACGTCCGCGCCTCGCGTTCGAGCAGCACGTCGAACAGCGCGCCGAGTCGCTGCGCGGGCCCCGCGAGGCGCGGCACATGTACTTCGAGCCGTTGCTCTACGTAGTCGAGTTCGCGCTGCAGGCCGGGCGTTGCGTCCTCACGAAACCGGATGAACCAGGCGAGCGGCACCAGGTGCGCTGCGCGTCCCGCGAGCGCCGCGCCATGCTCGGCGATGCGCACGGCCCCCGCGCGCAACGGACCGAGCGACGCATTGTCCCAGTTCACCTCGCCCTCGGGATGGATGAGCGCGCCGTGACCGCGAGCGAGTACCTGACCCGAATAGGCGAGCGCTCGCTCGAGTTCGCTGCCGTGTACGGCGGCAACGAGGCCGTTAGACAGCCAGAGCTGTCGCATCGCGGCGCCCATGCCATTCACGATCAGCGGGTCGGCCCACGAAGCCGCCATCGGCGCGAATCGGCCGGTGATCCATTTGTCCAGCATCCAGTCGGTAAAGAACTCCGGATGATTGGGGCAGAGCACGAAGGGCGCGGTGATCGCGTCGCGCAATCGCCGCACATCGTCGGGCGGCACATGGATGGCGGCCACGCGGGCAACGCGCGGGAGCACGACCCCGTCGGTGATCCAGCCGAGCGCGCGCATGAGCGCTGGCCGCGGGAATGGCGTGTGGAATCGTTCGACCGAAGACGGTCCTGCCGTGTGCGGCGACATGCATAGAAGATGGCGCGTCTTTGTCGCGGCCGCACCCCCAGCCGGGCAATTAGAACCGCGGCATGTGCGCCGACGCGCGCATGCACATCGTCACGGCGATAACCGCGTCTGGGGTGAACCTGTTCGTGAAGGTTTTCCTGAGCTTCCCCTGGCCGCGCAGCAGCACTCTTTTGTTATCCAGACCCGGGTGATGTCCAAGTGGTCTGATTGTCCGCGCACGGATTGCGCAGACGGCATGTCATAAGAAGTCGGCCAATCAATCCGTTGGTCGCAAAGGCATCAGCGATCTCGGCAGTCACGCGATTCGAGTCAAGCTGCTGGGGGCGGAGAGCCAGTGCGTGCGGACAGTTGCTCAATGCGCGACAAGGAGGCCTCTATCGCGGTGAGGCGCTTCAGCATCGTCGCCGAGGTGAGGCTGCTTCTGTATCCGGAGAGCACAAGCTTCGCCGAGACCAGGAAGACGCCAGCCTCAAGCAGCAGATCGTGCGTGAAGCCCTTGGCAAAGAGGGCTACGCCGAACAGCAAGAGTGTGACGATGATGGTGAGGACAGACGCAGCATCTATGTGGCGCTCCTTCATGGCAATCCTCTGTGCGTGGGTACTGGTGGTTTATCGATGAAGGTTCGGTGACTCGCCTCGATGGTACGGGGAGACGGCACGATCACCGAACGAGTGGAGAACAGGAGGCGCGACAACGCCCCCAGCGTGGTTCTGCGTGTGCTTGCTGCATCGGTAGCCCAGCGCCTCGTGTCATTGTAGCGAGCTGGGGACGGCGGCGGTAGTTTGAAGCCGAGACATAGCCCGTTGTTCGGCCTCCTTCCCCCCGAGTCATGGAGAGCACCGTGGATCTTTCGTCGCTGAAATGGTCGGTCGTCGCCGCGTGTTTTGTGTTCAGTGTTGTGAGCGGCGCGATCTGGTTCGGGCCCAAGACGTTCTTCCCGTCGTGGTGGGCGGCAATTGGAAAGCGCACCGACGACCAACCAGCCGGCACGCCGCTCACGTGGATCCTGCTCATGCTCACGAGCATTGTGCAGGCGATCTGTTCGGCGATCGTGATTCCCATCCTCGCGAACACGATGGGCGGAACGAACGTGATGACCGGTGCGACGGCAGGGCTGCTGCTGTGGTTCGGCTTTGTCGGCTCCACGGGGCTCGCGAACAAGCTCTTTGCCGGTTATCTCAAGGCCTGGGCGATCGAGTCCGGGAACCACTTGCTCAACTTTGTCGTGTTCGGCGCGATTGTTGGAGCGCTGCGCTAGCACGCGCCAATGGCGAAGTGTCAGCCCGGAATTCGGCCTGAACGAAGTGTCTGAGCTACGCGCTTGACGTTATGACGTTTTAACGCTATCCTTCTCGCTATGACTGCCACCAAACGTGCGACCGTGTATCTCGACGCGCCGCTCCATCGCGCGCTCCGACTCAAAGCTGCGGAGACGGATGCGAGCATTTCAGAACTGGTGAATACGGCAGTCCGGCACAGCTTAGCTGAAGACGCCGACGATCTCGCGGCATTCCATGAGCGGGCGAAGGAACCTCGCGTGTCCTTCGAATCCGTCGTCCGCGACATGAAGAAGCGTGGCAAGCTATAACATCCTCCTCACGAAGTCGGCTGCGAAGGAACTGGAGCGCGTGCCGCCAAAGGACCGGCAGCGGATCGTGACGAAGATCCGCGCGCTCGCTGAGAATCCTCGGCCGACAGGCGCTGAAAAACTCAGCGGTGACGACAAGTTTCGAATCCGCCAAGGCGACTATCGGATTCTGTACGAGATCATCGATCAGGACCTGATTGTCACGGTCGTCCGGATCGGCATTCGCCGTGAGGGCTACCGGCGGTAGGGCCGATGCTCGCTGGCTCTTGCGAACGTCCGAGCTCAGCGGCCAACGAATCAAGCATCGCGCGCGCATCGCGCGCGCCATCGACGGTCTTCTTCGCTGCCTCATCGTTGCCGTAGA
The DNA here is from genome assembly GCA_947471365.1 of Gemmatimonadota bacterium. Classification (GTDB taxonomy): domain Bacteria; phylum Gemmatimonadota; class Gemmatimonadetes; order Gemmatimonadales; family Gemmatimonadaceae; genus Fen-1231. The sequence goes on from CANIWQ010000100.1 coordinate 5,810, forward strand.
TGAACATCGTTGGCTGGCCAATCGCCAATTGCGGATTCACCATGCACGCATTGCCAACGCAACTGAACGCCTCGACGAAGCGCGCCTCGGCGACCCCGCTACCGCACGCGCGTGAACCGCAGGTGCCGCACCCGCCCCGACTCGACCACATAGCCGGTGATCCGGCCTTTGGCGTCGCGCACCACGTCGATCACGCTCGCGCCTCGCGTGAAGCCGTCCTTGTACGTCGGCTCCAGAACGCCGAGCCGTCGGTATCCCGCGTACACCACGAGCTGTTCCTTCTCTACTTTCCAGGTCTGCGTCACCTCCGCCTCGTCACTCCGGTAGTCACCAGCGTACTCGGTGAGTTTGGGCACGTCGAGCACGACCGTGTCGGCGCGCACGAACGTCACCGTATCCGTTGGCGTGCGGACCATCATGCGCGTGGGCGCCGCGCCGTTCGCCATTCCTCCCTCAAAGCGGATCTCGGTCTGCGCGGCCCGAAAACGACCAGACCCTAACGACACATAGGCCGTCGGCGGATCTCCCGCCGAGACGAGCGTGTCCCCCTTCACCCGCGTCCGGCGGACCTCGCCGCGCCCGACGTTCCGCCATACTCCCTCGACATTGCGGAGCGTGGCGACCGACGTGGCGACCCGCGGCTCCGCGGCCAGCGCGACCGTCCAAGCGGCGATCGTGTCGCGTTGCATCCGGTCGCCCAGGTAAACAGCTGCCACCTTTGCCGCGAGGGAATCTGGTCCTGACGTCGTCAAGTTGCAGAAGGTCGCCACCGCGAACTGCTGGTCGGGGAAGCGAAGAAAGTGGCCGCGAAACCCGCCCCAACTTCCGCCGTGCCCGACGACGCGCAGGCCGCGGTGCGTCCCGACCGTCAAGCCGATCGCGTACGCCATCCCAGGCCCGGACGTCGCCGGAGACCCATTGTTCAACTTCGTCGGCGTCGTCATGGTCTGGATGATGTCGCGTCCGCCCACTGTGGCGGCGTCATAGTTGTTGAGCCAGCGGCCGAAGTCCTCGGCTGTCGTGTGGATCCCGCCTGGGCCTTGGATCGCGCCGTCGTATTCGGAGCGCACGATCCGGAATCCGCCGCTCCGTGGTCCGTAGCTCTCGGCGAGATTCGGAATGATTGCACTACGATCCGAGAGGAATCGTGTATCGCGCATGCCGAGCGGTTTGAAAATCCTCTCGTCGGCAAATTGGGCGAGCGTCTTTCCGGTGAGGCGGTAGACCACCTGCGCGGCGAGGATCCACCCCGTGTTGGTGTAGAGGTAGCGCTCGCCCGGTGTGTAGTTCGGCTCGGCGGAATGAAAGATGACGTTCAGCGCGTCGACCGTATCGCCTGCGAAGGTCCGACCGGTCAGCCCCCACATCGTCCACAGATCGCGCAATCCGCTGGTTTGGCTGAGCGCACGGCGCCAGGTAATGTGATCCGCGTATGCCGGCATCTCTGGGAAATATTTCCGAATCGGATCGTCGAGGGAGAGTTTGCCATCCTTTTCGAGGATCAGCATCGACATTGCCGTGAACTGCTTTGAGATTGATCCCACATCGAGCACCGAGCGCGGCGAGAGCGGTACGCTATGCTCTAGGCTGGCCATGCCGTAGCCGCGGGCGTATCGGATGGCTCCATCCTGATACACGCCGACGGCACAACCGGGAGAATCGGTTCGGTCGAACGCTCGGAAGATGCTGTCGACACGCGCAGCCTTATCATCTCGCGCGCCTGTGATGTATTGACCAAAGGCAGAGCTCGACAGCGCAAACGAGAGGACAGCGGCGTGACCAAATCTGACGTAGCGATGCATGTGGGCGAGTCCGTGTGGATGGATCTGAACTGACTTCGGCTCACGTGATGCTCACGCGAGAGAGGCGACCGGCGAGCGGTCGTGAGAACGGCGGTTCCAGTGGGGGGCGACGAGGCCCTCCCACACTCAGTGACTTCAGAGCGTGCTACCTCCGCGCGCCCGGTCCCGCCGTTCCCGCCGCTGGCCCAATCTCGAGCAGATTCATCGTATAGCGATCCGTCCCGCGCGGCTGGCCCAGCACCTGCACGGCCGCGAACGCCGTTCGGCCTTCACCCAGCGGCCCTGCGAACCACGCGTTGGATTTCACCGACCACTGCGCGCCCAACTTGCGCGCGTCCGGACGGTCTGCCACGCTGACCATCCCGAACGACGGATTGAAGACCACATCCAGATATTCGTACGTCGTGCTTCCGGAGGGGACCGAGGGCGCGTCCACCACGACCTTCCACTTGCCGGCCGCAGGGTTCTGCACCGTCACTTCCTCACCGACGATCGGATTCGAGTCGAATCCTGCGTTTCGGCACTCCTTGCCCGTGCAGTTGAACAGGTAGAGATCGACGTCCGCACCCGCGTCGAGCGCCCTGGCGCGCACCGACAGCATGGTCGAGCCCGCGGGAACATCGATCTCAAAAACCTGTTGCTCCTTATCGCGAATGACCGGACGCTGCCGTCGCGCGCTTCCCATCGGAAGGCTCGCGACCGCTCCGGTGAACTCGGCCATACGGTTGGTGATCAAGAGTTCGTTGGGACTCGCCGCCGTTGCAGCACTCCCATCCTGGCTCAAGGGCGGCGCGGCCACGGTCAAGCCGAGTGCTGAGACTGTGAGCGTCACCCGTGTCGGCGGTACCGGTTCCATCTTCTCCGCCTGTTCAAAGTCAAACGTGCGCGTGTCGGCCACGTCGCTCAACCGGATCTCCCAAACGCCCGGCATTGGATCGTCGACCACATACGTTGAGCGGTTGGTGCTGTCGGCGCCGCCGCCACCTTCACCGCCACGTCCGCCCGTTCCGGCGCTGGCGCTGCGCACCGCGGGCGCCGTGCGCGTGTCGGGCCGCACGACGGTGACCGCGACATCGCGCTTCATGGCCGCGAGATCGACCTTGAGCGCGGTCGTGCCTGCGGGCACCTGATAGAAGAAGTTCTTCATCGCCGGCCGCTCTATGGCGGACTTCCGCTCCACGGTGAATTTATTCGCCTCATTCAGCGGCTCGGCCGCGACGACAGTTGCGAGCGTGCGATACGCGTGCGCGGGAAGGCTCGGATGATCAAGCGTCAGTACGGCGCTGTGCGCACCCGCCATCTTCGGTGCGATCGCAATCGTCATCGCCACCGGCTTGCCTAGCGGGAGCGTAATGGACGATGGCGCGGAAAACGTGCCGGCACTGTCACCGGTGACGCTCACCGCGAAGGTCATCGGTTCTTTGGGCCCTGCGTTTCGCGTAAAGGTCATCACGCGTTCGCCACGGCTGCCAACTGCCCATCCCTCGCGCTCGAACAGTCCCGGTCCCTCGTTTGGCGTGGCGAGGAGCTGGCTGTATGAATGCCGGACCGGTGCTCGGCTCGTGATGGCGAGGTCGAGCACCTTCATCGTGTCGAGCGTCCTGAGAATCTCCCACGCCGCGGCAACATTGATGACGCCGTTCCCCTGCTTGTACGCTTCGATGTGCGGCACGTAGCGCGCGGACATCGTGAGCGCGTACTTGAGGCGGAACGGGTCGACCTTCACACCGGTTTGCCGCGCTGCACTCATGAGCATCGCCACGGCACCGGTCGAGACCGGCGTGGCCGTGGATGTACCACCCGCATTCGCGTAGCCCGGCGGGAGCCGGTAGAGTCCGGGAATGACGCTGCCCGGCAGGAAGCCGCGGTTGGTGCTGAGGACGTTGGATGGCGAGAGGACCTGCGGACCAAAGCTGCCGTCGCCCATTGGGCCGTAGCCGCCCGTGACCAAAAGGTTGTCCGCGTGTTCGACGCGCACGCCGTGATTGGTGAAGAAGTTGTCGCGGCCCTCGTGCCCGCCAATCCCGATGGCGCCGGTGGCCATCACGAAGTCGTCCACGGCGTTGAACAATCCGTAGTTGTGCGTGGGGACCATGAGCGGCTTGTTGTACTTGGCAATCAGCCGGCTGTAGATGATGGTGGGGACGAGACGTCCGTCGCGCAGCAGGTACGGTCCCGAGATGCTGGAGCTTTGCTCGAGCCACGCCACGTCGATGAGCGGATTCTTGAGCGCGCGGATGACGGCTTCCGTCTGTCCATACGACGCACCTCCCTCCGACACGTTGGCGAGCCGCACCCCCGGCGCGACGCCGTCGAAGCGTCCGGCCGTGCCCTTGCTCGCCGCGACGGATCCAACAATCAGCGAGGCGTGACTCGCCACGCCGGCGTTGATCGCGATCAGTTTCTTCGTTTTGTCAATCTGGATGGCGAACGAGACGGACTCACGCACCAGCGTGGTGGGGTTGTCCTTGCCGAACACCCCGAACACGGGTCGGGCGCTGAAGTCGGAGAGCGCGGTCTCGTCGGTGAAGCGCAGGTCCTGGTTCGTGTCCACCCAGACGTCGTTTGTCTTCTCGTCCCACAACACGGCAAAGAGCCGGCTCGAGCCCGGCGGATTACCGTCGCGGTTGATGTCGTAGTCGATGCCGGAGCGCGAGAGGGAGTCGAACCGCGCCTCGTCGAACAGCGCGGCCCGGAACGTGCCGGCGCGCGGCGCGGTGTAGGTCACTCCCTTGTACGTGAACTTTCCGTCGGTGGCGGTGACGGAATCCGTCATGGTGAGCCAGCGCCCGTCGTCCTCGTCGATCGGGTCGAGCGCCGTCTCGTAGACGACGATCTTCTGCGTCGGCTTGCCGTCGAGGGTCGTGGCAACCTGCAGCTCCGGGAGGAGCGCGTCCAGATTCATGTCAATCAACGCAATCGTGACGCCGCGGCCGTCGTACGTCGGGTGTGCCTTCCGGAACTCCGCCGCACCGAGGTCGCCGAGCGGACTGAACGGGTGCGTGAGCGGGTAGTCGGACATCAACGGCGGCCACACGCGCTTGGCGCTGTCATCCTGCGCGGCACGTGCAGCGACCGCAGCGGTGAATGAGCGCTCGTCGCTGGCGTCGCTGTTCGATGCGCCGTTCGCCTGCGGCTGGTACTTCTTAGAGACGTCGAGGCTAAAGAGGTTCGGGTCACGCGCAATCTTGTCGACGCTGTCCACCGGGACGCGGGCGCGGAGGTAATCCACGTCGTCGTCACGAAAGTTGATGGTGCCACCCATCGCGAGAATCGTTTTCGCGAGTTTGGCGTTGGCACCTCTGGCGGAGGCGATCACCAGCGTGAGTTCCTTCTCACCGCGCGCGCGCGCCGCGGCGACTTCGGCGCGCGAGTCCTTGAAGAGAAAGGGCCGACGTGCGGACTGGCCTGAGGCACTGAGGGCGGTACACGCGGCGACAGTGTACAGGATGATGCAATTGAGAGGGCGCATGGGACGAACGTGCGGCAAATGGAACGAGACCGCAAGCGCGGCGGTGCACCGCTTGAGGATATTGCGAGGCCGGAGTTGTCCATTGCAACCCTCCAGCCGGACACGCCAAGCGAGAAGCCCCTTCGGGCCTTGCTCGTGATGCGGGGCCGTTGTTCTTCGCTTACAGCTCTTTTAACGCCTTCTTGACCTGCTCGAGGTTGGGATTCAACCGAAGGGCCGCTTCATAGGCCTGACGCGCGCCAGCCTTGTCACCCTTCTTCGCGAGGAGTTCCCCGAGTCGGAAGTTCACCGCGACCGGAGCGGGATTCCCGTCCACGCCGATTGCGCTCGACGCCAGCACACGGCGGAGCGCCTGCTCGCCGCGGTCGAGCTGTTTTCCAGCGGACGTCGCCACACGCCCGAACCAGAAAAGTCCGGTGAGGTTGTCCTTCTGGTTGGACACAAACTTGTCCATCACCGCAAGCGCTTCGTCGGCGCGATGCGTGTTCGCAAGAAACCCCGCGAGGCTCGTGGCAGCGGGGGCGCTGTCTGGGAACGCGGTCCACGCCGCACGGAACTCCCGCTCCACGGCGACCAGATCCTTTTCGCGATTCGCGAGATTGCCACGCGCGATATGTCCGCGCAGGCGATTGATCTTGAATATCGCCTCCGCCTGTTCGTGTGCCTTCTCCATGCTCCCACCCATCACAGACGGTGCGATCATATAGAACTGCAGCATCCCCTCGCGCGCGGAAATGTTCGAAGGATCGAGTTGCACCGTACGCTCGAACTCCGCCTTGCATCGACGCGCGAGCAGCGGCTGACGAAGCACATTGGCTTTCTGCGCGACCACCCCGAGTGCGCGCGCGAGGCC
>CANIWQ010000101.1 GCA_947471365.1 Gemmatimonadota bacterium
AGCGTCACATTGCTCGCCCGAGCAATATGGGACGCATGGCCAAGCAAACCGAAACCCGTGACGTCGGTGGCGCAACGCAAATCGAGCGCGACGGCAGCGCGACTTGCCGTCGCGTTGAGCGTGGTCATCGACTTCACGAGCGCCGCGTTCTCTGCGGCGCCGAGCAGACCGCGTTTGGCGGCCGTACTCAGCAATCCCGTGCCAATGGCTTTCGTGAGCACGAGGATATCGCCAGCCTTCGCGCCCGCATTGGTGAGGACGCGTTGCGGATGCACCGTACCCGTCACCGACAGCCCGTACTTCAGTTCTTCATCGGTAATCGTGTGGCCGCCCACGATAAACGCGCCGGCCTCATGCACGGCGTCCTGCCCGCCGCGCAACATCTCGGTGAGCACCTCGAGCGGCAACTGCCCCACGGGGAAACCGACGATATTCATCGCCGTAATCGGCTCGCCTCCCATCGCGAACACATCGGAAAGCGCATTGGTCGCGGCCACGCGACCAAAGTCGTACGGGTCATCCACGATGGGCGCAAAGAAATCCACCGTCTGCACCAGTGCGAGCTCCGGCGTCAGCTGAAAAATGCCGGCGTCATCGAAGGTCTCGCGCCCGACGAGAATACGCGGATCGGTGCGCCGCTCGAGCGCACCCAGCGCGCGCGCGAGGTCGCCTGGCCCCATTTTGGCGGCACAGCCGGCGCACCGCGCAAACTCCGTGAGACGTACCACGTCGTTGCGCGTTGCTGCCAATCCCGAGTCGTCCGCCGTCACGGCCTGCTCAGCCGATTTTGGCGACGCATTCAATCTCTACGCGCACGCCACGCGGCAGACCGGCCACCGCCACGGTGGAACGGGCGGGGCGCGAGTTGCCGAGGTGCCTGGTGTAGACCTCGTTGACCTTGGCGAAGTCGGCCATGTCGGCGAGGAAGACCGTGGTCTTCACCACTTCGCCCCACGACGCGCCTGCACCGCTGAGCACGGCGTTGAGATTCTTCATCACCTGCTCGGCCTGCGCGCTCACATCACCATCCACGACCTGCATCGTGACGGGATCGAGCGCGATCTGCCCAGCAGTAAAAAGAAAGCCGCCGGCAACGGTGGCCTGCGAATAGGGGCCGATCGCTTCTGGGGCATCGGCGGTGTGGAGGTAGCGCACGCTCATGGAGATTCCTTTTTATGCTTCGTGAAGTCCGAACAACCGCTGGGCATTCGCGGTAACAAGATCGCCGAGTTCGGAAGGCTCGACGCCTCGGGCGGCGGCGACGCGTTCGACCGTATGGGCGACCCAGGCGGGCTCGTTGCGCTTGCCCCGATGGGGGACGGGCGCGAGATACGGCGCGTCGGATTCCACGAGCAGTCGATCATTGGGGACGAGACGCAACAGTTCGTCATCGTCCCACTTCTTAAACGTCACGATGCCGCTGAAGGAAATGTACCATCCGGCCTCAAGCCCCGCGTCGGCCAGCGCATGGGAGCCGGTAAAGCAATGGAGCACTCCGCCAATGCCCGCCGCACCGGCTTCGCGCACCATGGCGATCGTGTCATCCTCGGCTTCGCGCGTATGCACCACCACCGGCCGATGGGTGTCATTGGCCAGCGCGAGCTGCTCGGCAAAGGCCCGGCGCTGGAGCGGGCGCGGCGAGTGATCGTAGTGATAGTCGAGCCCGCATTCCCCAACGGCGACCGCGCCCGCGTGGATCAAGGCGCGGAGGTGTGGGATGTCGCGCGCCGCATCGAACTCGGCGGCGTCGTGCGGGTGAACGCCGGCGGTAAAGCGCACAAAACCGGGATGCGCGTCGGCAATCAGCCGAGCGCGCTCCGCGGCCGCCAGCGACTCGCCAATGGCCACGAGCGCGACCGCGCCGGCCGCTCGGGCACGGGCGATTACCCCCGATGCGTCGTCGGCAAAAGCGGGATCTGCGAGATGGGTGTGCGAGTCAATAAAGCGCATAGGGATGTTTCGGAATAAAAAAGTGGGGGAATGGCGATGGCCACTCCCCCACTCTGCCGCCCGCTGCGTGCAGCGGGCAAGACAACTCGACGGACGCTACTTCCGCCCTTCGATCGCGCGGGGGTACTTCTTTTCGATCCAGAGGAGGATCGGCGACGCGACGTAGATGGAGCTAAACGTGCCGGTGAAGACGCCGAACGCCATCACCCACGCAAAGGGACGAATAACTTCGCCGGCGAAAAAGAGCAGCGCCAGCGTAGAGGCGAACACGGTCGCGTGGGTCAGAATGGAACGCGGGAGCGTTTCGTTGACCGAGCGGTTGAGCGTGTCGTACAGCGCTTCCTTGCGGTTCTTGCGGAGGTTTTCGCGCACGCGATCGAAGATGATGATCGTATCGTTGAGCGAGTAACCAATGACCGTGAGGATCGCGGCGACGACCGTCAGGGAGATCTCGAGGTGCAAGATCTTCATGAAGGCGATGGTCGTCAGGAGATCGTGCGCCGTCGCGATGACCGCCGCCACGCCGAAGCGCCACTCGAAGCGCCACGCCAAGTAGAGGAGCGTGATGCCGAAGGAGAAGAGGATGGCGATGAGTGCGCCGCGACGCAGTTCGGCACCCACGCGCGGGCCGACGACTTCGCCGCGTCCGACCTTGAAGGCTCCCTTGCCGACAACGGACTCGACGACCGCCTGCACCGTACGCGAGGCGGCGTCGACGGCCTTGTCGTTGGCGTCGCTTTGGACGCGTACCGTGTAGCTCTTGGCGTCGCCGTACTGCTGGATTTCGGCACCCTTGAGGCCGCCGGCATCGAGCGCGTTACGGAGCGCGGAGACGTCGGGCGCCTTGTCGAACTGCAACTGCATGAGCGTGCCGCCAGTGAACTCGATGCTGTAATCGAATCCGCCCTTGATGGCGAGCGACGTCAGGCCGATGGCGATAAACGCGACCGTGAGGACCGCGGCCGTCTTCCACCAGCGGATGAAATCGTACTTGGTGTCGTGGAGGATGCGCAGCATCAGATGCTCAGCGTCTCGGCGGAGCGATTGCGGCTCAGCCAGAGGAGGAAGAAGGTGCGGACGACGAAGATGGCAGAAACCATCGACGCCGCGATGCCGGCGAGGAGGGTGACGGCAAAGCCCTTCACCGGGCCGGTGCCGTACTGATACAGCACGGCGGCGGTAAGTGCCGTCGAAACGTTGGAGTCGATGATGGCGCTCATCGCGTGGCGGAAGCCTTCGTCGATGGCGGTGCGCACGGCCTTCCCGTGCACCAACTCTTCACGGATACGCTCAAAGATCAGCACGTTGGCGTCCACCGCTATCCCGATGGAGAGTACGAAGCCGGCGAGTCCCGGCAGCGTGAGCACCGCGCCGAATCCTGCGAGCGCGGCCAGCGTGAAGAGCACATAGAGCACGAGCGCGACGACGGCAAGCAGGCCGGAGAAGCGGTAGTACACGAGCATGATGACGACGACGAGACCGATCGCGATCACGCCGGCGAGAATGCCTTTATTGATGGAGTCTTGCCCGAGGCTGGCGCCAATCTGCCGGACTTCGGCCACCTTGAGCGGCGCCGGAAGCGCACCGGCACGCAGCACCAGGGCGAGATCCTGCGCGGCCTGCAGGTCGCCGCCACCCATCGTGATCTGACCACGCGTGCCGATGGCGCTCTTGATGACGGGCGCGCTCATCACGCGATCGTCGAGTACAATGGCCATGTAGTCGTTGACGTGCTTGCCGGTTTCATTCTTGAAGCGGCGCCCGCCTTCGTTGTTCAGCGTGAACTCAACGACCGTGCCTTCGATCGGCACCGAGTTGGGCTTGGCGTCGGTGAGGTACTCACCGGTGATGATCGGGCGCGCGTCGAGCATGTAGATCGGGCGCAACCAGCGATTCCCGGCGCTCACCGTGTCGACGCCCCACTTGAGCACCTTGCCCGGGGGCAATGCCGCCTGAATATCAGCGTTCGCGAGATAGCCTTCGATCTCGGGCTGATCGGTGGTCGCTACATAGTAGAAGCCCGGATACTGCGCCGGCGAAATGAGCCGTGCGAAGGGTCCGTTGGCCGCCGTGGTGGTCGTGTCGGCCGCCGACTTTTTCTTGGCAGAATCCACCGCGCCGGCGAAGAGCGATTTGATTTCGCTCCCCTTTTTGGCGCTGTCGCCGCGCACATCGGGCGAGGCGGCTTTGGCGAGCTTCTTGTCCTTGATGATCCCGTCGAGACGCGGCGCCACTTTTTCGAGCGCACCGGTTTTGTCGGTAATCTGGAACTGGAGGAAGGCCGCCTTCTGCACGACGTCGGTGGCACGAGCCGGATCGTCAATGCCGGGAAGTTCCACGACAATGCGATCGGTCCCCACCTTCTGCACCACCGGTTCGGACACACCGAACTGGTCGATACGGGTGCGGACCACCTTCAGCGCACGATCGAGCGCTTCGGGCTTGTTGGCGACGGCGCCGCGCGACTCGTCGATCTCGAGGGTCAGGTGCATACCCCCACGGAGATCGAGGCCGAGCTTGAGCGGGACTTTCTTGACCGTATCATAGCCGAAGCCATCGGCACGCTTGACGCGTTCGATAGTCTGGCGAGGGAAGAGCGCCCAGCCGGAGGCGACGATAAGCGCCGCGATCGTGAGCAGCCGGTACTTCAGGTTCGACATTCCGAAGCCGGAAAGGTGGTGAGAGAACAGGTTTTGTGAGAGCCTTAAATAGTATCGCCCGTACCAGGGATGGTCAAGCCGATGTTGGCTCGTGGCATAGGGTTGGGGCTAGAGCCCAACCCGCGCCTGCCGAAGCACCGCGCGGGCCATCTGCTCGTCGACCCCAAGTTGCCGAATCAACGCCTCGGCATTGGCGAATTTCGTCACGTCTCGCAGGCGACGCAGGAAGTCGATCCTCACGCGCTGCCCGTACCAATCGCCGTCAGTATCGAAGAGGTGCGCTTCGAGGGTCGGCACCGGATCGTCGAAGGTGGGACGTGGTCCGAGGTTCACCATGCCCTCGTGGGAGCCCGTGCCGGTCTGCACACGCACCGCGTAGACCCCCTCTGGTGGCATCAGCTTCCGCCCGGCGGCGCGCACCACGTTAATCGTGCGGAAGCCGAGGGTCCGTCCACGCGCTGTGCCGTGCGTGACGGAACCGCTCACGGCATACGGACGGGCGAGTCCGTCGGACGCGCGGGCCAGATCCCCACCGGCGACGGCGCGACGAATTGACGTGGACGAGATCGGGCGGCCGTCCCGCCCCTGCACCGGCGGCACCACCGTGACCTGGAATCCCCGTGCGGCACCAAGCTCGCACAGGACGTCTGCGTCTCCGGAGCGCCCGCGTCCAAAGCCGTGATCGTAGCCGACCAGCAACTCGCGCATCCCGAGGCGGCGCAGGAGGACTTCGTCCACAAACTGTGTTGCATCGTACGCCGCGAGGGTGCGCGTGAACGGGTACACCACCGCGTAATCGAGACGGCTCTCCACGAGCACCTCACTCTTTTCTTCGGCCGTGGTGAGCAGCATCGGCGCGGCCGCGGGATTCACGATCTCCAGCGGATGCGAGTCGAACGTCACGAGCACACTGCGCAACCCGGTGTTGGCGGCGCGCGTGGCGAGCAAGTCGAGCACGAGCCGATGCCCGCGGTGCACGCCGTCGAACGTGCCGATGGTGAGCACGGTGCCGGGCATATTCGGCGGCAAGCCGCTCGCAGCGCGCCAATCCATTACGCCGCCGGTTCGCGCATCACCACGCGCGGCTGAAAGCGATCGCCCTGCTCGGACGTACGCCGCTCGCCAAATGCCACGAGTTGTCCCGCGCTTGCGGCGCTCGCGGCGCTCGCGGGGTCGAGGAGCGCTGCGAAGCGGCCTTCGACGCGGGCTTCCACATCAATGCCCCGCCCGATCTTCACGACTTCCTCTACGGTCAACACTTGGTGCGGATACCCCTCGAGCGCGTCCACGGCCGGCGCGAGGTTCGTGGACCCGCCGGCCTGCAACTGCTCGAGCGAAATCGCACGCGCCAAATGGAAGACCCCGGCCCGATGCCGACGCAACGCGGTGAGGTGCGCCGCACTCCCCACGGCCCGCGCGAGATCGCGCGCGAGCGAGCGCACATACGTGCCGCCGCCGCACTCCACATGCATCACGCAGTGGGCGACGCCGCCATCGCGCTCCTCGAACGTCGAGAGCGAGAGCGCGTGAATCTGGACGGTCACGGGCGCGAGCTGTACCTCGACGCCCGCGCGTGCAAGCGCATAGGCGCGCTCGCCGTTGATTCGCTTGGCCGAATACGAGGGCGGCACCTGAGAGATCGCCCCAATCAGCGATGGCACGGCGGCGAGCAACGCGTCACGTGTGGGGAGCGGCGCCTCGCGCGTCACGGCACCGAGCAGATCTTCGGTGTCGGTTTCGGCGCCGAAGCGCACGACGGCCTCATAGACTTTGGGATCGTCGTTGACGTACTGCAACAGTCGCGTGGCACGGCCCACGAGGAGCACGAGGAGCCCGGTGGCGAAGGGATCGAGCGTGCCGCCGTGGCCAATGCGTTTTTCGCCGAGGGCACGGCGTGCGACGCTCACCACGTCGTGCGATGAGACGCCCGCCGGTTTGTCGACGAGCAGGACGCCGTCGGCGCCCTTACTCGGGCGTTTCGTCGGCTTTGGGCTTGACGCTGGCAAGGAGCGTCTCGATGCGCGCCGCGCGCGCGATGCTGTCGTCCATCTTGAACGTGATGTGCGGCGCGAGTCGCAGTTTGAGCGCGCGGCCGACAGGGCCGCGCAGCGACGAGGCCACGGACTGCAACCCTTCCATGGTCGTCGTCTTTTCTTCGTCCGTGCCATAGACGCTCACGAACACCAGCGCCGACCCGAGGTCACGCGACATCTCGACCCCAGTGACGGTGACGAGCCCCTTCACGCGTGGGTCCCGCACGCCAGCCGCCAAGGCCGCCGCGATTTCTTCGCGTACGGCCTCCGCGACACGGTCCGGGCGTCGCGTATCGCGCGGCACTAGTTGCCCGGCGAGTCGAGCGTACGAGCGACCGATTCCTTGCGATAGCACTCAAACATGTCACCGACCTTCACGTCGTTGAAGTTGTCGATGCCGATACCGCATTCGAAGCCGTCCTTCACTTCCTTGGCGTCGTCCTTGAAGCGGCGGAGCGATCCGATGGTGCCGTCGTACACTTCGACGCCGTTGCGCATGACGCGCACGCGACCCTGACGGTTGATCACGCCGCTGCGCACATAGCTGCCGGCAATCGTGCCGATCTTGGACACCTTGAACACTTCGCGCACTTCGGCTTCGCCGTAGATGACTTCCTTCTCATCCGGACGGAGCATGCCTTCGAGCGCCGAACGCACATCGGCGACGGCCTCATAGATGATCTTGTACAACTTGATGTCGACGCCTTCGCGCTCAGCGGCCGCACGCGCCTTGGTATCGGGGCGCACGTGGAAGCCGATGATGATGGCACCGGACGCCTTGGCGAGGAGAATGTCGCCTTCGGTGACCGCGCCAACCGCACGCTGAATGACCTCGACCTGCACCTCGGCCGTCGACAACTGCTGCAGCGCGTCGGCGAGTGCTTCCGCCGGACCGCCCTGATCGGCCTTGATGACGAGCTTGAGCGTGCGCTTCTGGCCGCCCTCGCCGGTCTGCGACATGAAGTCTTCGAGCGACACCGCCCCCTTCGCGGTGCGACGGCTCTTGGCTTCGCGGTCGAGCCGCTCGCGACGCTGCGCGATTTCGCGGGCTTCCATGGAATCTTCCACGACCAAGAACTGATCGCCGGCCATCGGCACACCGGTCATGCCGAGCACCTGCACCGGCATCGCCGGTCCCGCGCTCTTGACGATCTTGCCGCGCTCGTCGAGCAAGGCGCGCACGCGTCCGGAAAAGAGGCCGCAGATGAAGTCGTCGCCGACCTTCAGCGTTCCGTTCTGGACGAGCACGGTCGCGACGGGACCCTTGCCGGCGTCGAGCTGCGCTTCCACCACGGAGCCCGTGGCGCGACGATCCGGATTGGCCTTGAGATCGAGGATTTCGGCCTGAAGCAGAATCTGCTCGAGCAGTTCCTTGACGTGCGTTCCCTTCTTGGCCGAGATCTCTTGATGGAGCGTTTGGCCGCCGAACTCTTCGAGAACGACCCCGTGGCTCAGGAGTTCCTGCTTGACCTTGAGCGGATTCGCCGCGGGCAGGTCGCACTTATTGATGGCGACGATCATCGGCACGCCGGCGTTCTTGGCGTGCGAAATGGCTTCGATGGTCTGCGGCATGATCGAGTCATCGGCGGCAACCACGAGCACGACGATGTCCGTCACCTGCGCACCGCGCGCACGCATGGCCGTAAAGGCTTCGTGGCCTGGCGTGTCGAGGAAGGTGATCTGTTTTTCGCCCGCGACGGTGACGTTGTAGGCACCGATGTGCTGCGTAATGCCGCCCGCTTCGCCCGCGACGACGTTGGCCTTGCGGATGTAGTCAAGGAGCGACGTCTTGCCGTGATCGACGTGACCCATGATGGTGACAATGGGCGGACGGAACTTCAGGTCTTCGACGGCGTCCTTGACGACCTCAGTCGGCGAAGCCGCGTAGTCTTCTTCGCGCTCGGCGTTGAAGCCGAACTCGCTGGAAATCATTTCGATCTGGTCAAAATCGAGGCGCTGATTGATGGTGACCATCAGCCCCAAGCTCTTGAATGCGAACGAGACGATCTGCGTGGCGGGAATCTTGAGAATGTCGGCGAGTTCATTGACGGTAATGAACTCGTTGACGCGCACGAGCTTCTTTTCGCGCTCGGCCATTTCGGCGCGCTGCGCTTCGAGCTCTTCACGACCGGAGTCATCGCGACCCCCGCGACGCTTGGCGACCGGCCCGCCCATCTGGCGCATGGTGCGCGAGATGTTGGCCGTCACGGCTTCTTGATCGACCTGCCCACGCTTGCCCTTCTTGCGACGCGGACCGGAGCTCGGTGCCCCGCTCCCCATCGGCGGTCCACCCATGCCACCGCCCGCGGGGCGGCGATCATCACGACGCGACACGCCACCACCACTCCCGCTCCCTGGCGTAGCCGAAGCAACGGGACGCGGCGGGAACGGCAATCCACTGCCACCACCATGACCCGGGCGCTGACGCGGCGCACCCGGCACGATCGGCCGCGGACGCGGACGGCTCGGCATGGACGGCTCAGAAGAACCCGTCGAGTACGGCACGGACGGCGGCGCTGGCGGAGCTGACGGCGCTTTCGGCGCCGTCGGAGCGGCTGGCGCCGTCGGAGCGGCCGGCGCCGTCGGAGCTGACAGAGCCAACGGAGCCGCGACAGGAGCAGGCGGCGCAATCGGCGCAATCGGCGCCAGCGGCGCCAGCGGCGCCAGCGGCGCAGCAGCGACCGGCGCAACTTCCTTCGGCGCGGCAGGAGCCGGCGATGCGACGATCGGCGTGGCCTTAGGCGGCGCCGCGGTCACAGCGGCAACCGCCGCGATGGCTGTCGGCTTGGCCGGAGTTTTTTCTTCGGTTTGTACGGGAGCCGCGACGACGGGCGCAGGCGCCTCGACCACGGGTTCCGGCACAACCACATCCACCTTGCGGCGACGGGTAGAGGCGGGACGTGGCGCTTCAAGCTCCGGCGCGGGCTCAGGGGCTACGTCGGCCTTTTTGCGAGTCGCCGGCTTCTTGGGCTTAGTGGGCGCCTCGGCCTCGGCGGCAGGCGCTTCGACGACCGCAGCGGTGCGCCGGCGACGCGCGGGGGTCGCCGACGGCTCTGCGGCCTTGGCGCTACGCACGCGCTTCTCGCGCTCCCAGCGTGCGCGCACGCGTGCCGTCTGGTCGTCGGTCAGTGGCGTCAGATGGCTGCGAACAACAACATCGAGTGCCCGAAGCATCCCGATGACTTCGTCGCTCTCAATGCCGAACTCGGCGGCCAACTCATGAACCCGAAGCTTGCTCAAACTACCTCCGTTATGCGATCACGCATTCGCGCCATCGACGATGGCGCGAATGCCCTTCGCCAACTGCACGTCGACGATGCCAACCACCGCCGTCGTTTCCCGCCCCGTCGCGCCACCCAGCGCGACTGCGGCGGCTCCGTCCACTACGCGAACCTTCTTTGCCGTGAGGAGCGGCAACACTTTGTCGCGGCTGTTGGATGATGCGTCGCCGGCCACGATGGCCAGACGAAGCGTCCCCTTGCCCGCTGCCTCCCGTACACGATCCACTCCCACCACCGCCAATCGACCGCGCACGCCGAGCCCCACAAGCCCCAGCACACGTTTCCAACTGGCGTCGTTCATCACTCCTGCGGCGCGTCAGGGGCGGCCGGCGTCTCGCCGGCCTCGTCAGCTGCGTCGTCGTCGGTGAGTTCATCAATGAGCTTCATAATGCGATCCGCCTCTTCCGGCGCGATGCCGGGGAGCTTGAGGAAATCCTCGCGCTCGAGGTCGATGATGTCGTTGAGCGTGCGATAACCGCCGGCCTCAAGCACCGCCACCGTGGCGGGCGGGAGACCTTCGATTTCGGTGAGCTGCACATCGGCGGCGTCTTCGTCCGGTAGCGGCGCAAAGAGCGGCACATCGCCACCGCGCTCCAGCCATTCGCGGCTCGAGTACAGGTCGATCTTCCACTCGGTGAGTTCCGACGCGAGGCGCACG
Organism: Gemmatimonadota bacterium; assembly: GCA_947471365.1. GTDB lineage: Bacteria > Gemmatimonadota > Gemmatimonadetes > Gemmatimonadales > Gemmatimonadaceae > Fen-1231. Next base: position 10,583 of record CANIWQ010000101.1, read on the forward strand.
TTCTGCCCGTTGCGGCCGATGGCCAACGAGAGCTGGTCTTCGTCCACGACGGCCTGAATGGTCTTGGTCGCCGCATCGCTGAACACACGCGCCACCTTGGCGGGCGCGAGCGCGAGCTTCGCAAAACGCTCCGGGTCAGACGACCACGGCACAATGTCGATGCGCTCACCGCCGAGTTCCTGCACGACGGCCTGCACACGCGCGCCCTTGAGCCCGACGCACGCGCCCACCGGATCAATCGACTCATCCCGCGAGACGACGGCGATCTTGGTGCGGCTGCCCACTTCGCGCGAGGCGGCTTTAATTTCGACAATGCCCTGCTGAATTTCCGGCACTTCGAGCTTGAAGAGCGCCTTCACAAAGAGCGGATCGGCGCGCGACAGCACGAGACGCGGGCCCTTGGGCGTTTCTTCGATCTTTTTGAGCACGGCGCGAATGGGCTCGCCCTGCTTGTAATCCTCGCGATGGTTCTGCTCGCGATACGGAATGATCGCTTCGGCCTCGCGGAACTTATTGAGCATGATGACGATCTTGCCACGCTCGATCTGCTGAATTTCACCGGACAGCAGGTCGCCCTGCCGCGAGGTGAATTCGTCGCGGATCTTGGTGCGCTCGCCTTCACGGACACGCTGAATGATGCGCTGCTTGGCAGCCTGCACGGCGGAACGACCGAACTCGGCAAAGTCGACGGGAATTTCCATCACGTCGCCGAGCTGGTAGTCGGGGTCCTCAAACCGCGCTTCTTCGAGAATGATTTCGCGCGCCGGATCCTCGACCGTTTCGACAACGGTCTTGAGCAGAACGATTTTGATCTCGCCCTTGAGCTCGTCGATATCGACTTCCGCGTTCACGGTCACGCCGTGCTTCTTGGCGAGGGCCGCGTTGAGACCATCCTTCAACAGCTCGTGCAGCTCACTGCGCTCGATCTGCTTGAGATTCGCGAGCTCACGAATCGCGTTGAGGATTTCGGTTGAACCGGCCATCCAGAACTCCTACGGTTTCCAGTGAAAGACGAGGCGGGCTTCCTGCACGTCCGCCAACGCCAGCTGATGTTCGTTTCCCTTGAGGTCGCGCACCACAATCTGCTCGTGCCCGTCCGTTCCGTTTACGGCGACGATGTCGACTTCGACGCGGCCGCCCACCGAAGCAAAATGCGGGCTCTTGACGCTGGCCCGTCGTCCGACAAACCGTCGCCACTCAGCGATGGTGCGCACGGGGCGCTCCATGCCAGGCGACGACACCTCCAGCACGTACCGGCTATCCACTAAGCCCGGTGACGCATCCAACTTGGCTTCGATCGCGCGTGACGCCCGTTCACAGTCGCCGACCTGTACCTTCTCGAGATCA
>CANIWQ010000102.1 GCA_947471365.1 Gemmatimonadota bacterium
AACGGTGGAAATGGTGCGTCCGCCGACAAAGCGAGCGCTGAGGCACCGTGGACCGTCGAGCAAGCGAGAAACGTCTACAACGTCGAAGGGTGGGGCGACGGCTTCTTTGACGTGAACGACAAGGGGCACGTCGTGGTGCGCCCCGACAAAGATCACGCCGACCGCGAACTCGATCTCTACGAACTGGCCCTCGATCTCGAAGCACAGGGCGTCGCGCTCCCCGTCCTGCTCCGCTTCTCCGACATTCTGCGTTCGCGCATCATCTCGCTCAATGCGCGATTCCAGCACGCCATTCAGGAATTCGAGTACACCGGTGCCTACACCACCGTGTATCCGATCAAGGTCAATCAGCAGCGCCATGTCGTCGAGGAAATCGTCGAGTTCGGCAAGGCCACCGGCGTCGGCCTCGAGTGCGGCAGCAAGCCTGAGTTGCAGGCCGTGCTCGCGCTGAGCGAGAGCACCGACCATCTCATCGTCTGTAACGGCTACAAGGACGAAGAGTTCATGCGCCTCGCCCTCATGGGGCAGAAGCTCGGGCACGACGTCTATATCGTCATTGAGCAGGTCAGCGAGCTCGACGTCCTCCTGCAGGTCGCCGCGGAAATCGGCGTCACCCCCAAGGCGGGCGTGCGCATCAAGCTCTCCGCCGAAGGCAGTGGGCGGTGGGCGCAGTCAGGCGGTGAAAAATCCAAGTTTGGCCTGAGCCCCGCGCAGTTGATGCTGATTATCGACAAGCTCGCCGCCGCCGGCAAGCTCGATATCGTCAAGCTCATCCACTGCCACCTCGGCTCGCAAATCACCGATATTCGCTACATCAAACGCGGACTGCAGGAACTCTCGCGCTACTACGCCGAACTGCGCGCGATGGGACTCGACATCACCCACGTGGACGTCGGCGGCGGCCTAGGCGTGGACTACGACGGCACGCAGAGCACTGCGCAAGCGAGCGTGAACTACTCGCTGCAAGAATACGCCAACGATATCGTGTACACGTTGGCCGAGGCCTGTCGCGACAAAGAACTTCCGATGCCGCATATCATCAGCGAGTCGGGGCGCGCACTCACGGCGCACCACGCCCTGCTGCTGCTGAGTGTGATCGATGTCGAATCCGTGAACGAACCGCAGGCCCCAACGCTCACCGAGGACGACCACCAGTTCCTCCTCGAAATGCACGAGGACCTCAAGGCCGTCTCGCGCAAGAATGTGTCGCTGCGCCGCGTGCGCGAAGCGTACCACGATGCCGTGTTCGACAAGGAACGTGCGCACACGCTATTCAACAGCGGCGTCCTCTCGTTGCGTGACCGCGCCTCCGCCGAGCGGTTATATCTGTGCACGCTCAATCAGATTGCCCGTGTCGCGCAAAAGCATCGCGACGACTTCGAGGACATCATTGTTGACCTCGATGCCGCGCTTGTCGATCGCTACTTCTGCAACTTCTCACTCTTTCAGTCGCTCCCCGATAGCTGGGCCATCGATCAACTCTTTCCGATCATGCCCATTCATCGCCTGCTCGAGGAGCCGACGCGTCGCGGCACATTGCAGGACGTCACCTGCGACTCCGACGGCAAGATCGATCGCTTCGTCGGTGGTCGCGATGGCGAACCCTCTATGCCATTGCATCCGTTTCTCGACAACGGCGATCCCTACCTGCTTGGCGTCTTCCTCACCGGCGCCTATCAGGAAATCCTCGGCGACTTGCACAACCTGTTTGGCGACACCAACGCCGTGCACGTGCGCCTCGCCGAGTCGGGCTACGAAATCACCGACCTTGTGCACGGTGACACCGTCACCGAAGTGCTCAACTATGTGCAGTTCCGCGCCTCGGACTTGCTCACCACGTTCCGCCGCAAAGTGCAGCTCGCCACCAACATCAGCCGCGATGAAGCGAACATGTTTATCGCCGAGTATGTGGCCGGCCTCGAGGGCTACACCTATCTCGAAGGCGACGCAGCCAAGTAAGCCAAGGGAAGCGCGAAACCGGACCACCGACAACGAAGAACGAAGCACGAAGCACGAAGCACGAAGCACGGAAAACGGAAAACGGCCCACCGCAGTTCTCAGTGGGCCGTTCTCTATATCTCCGTTCGGCAGACTTACCGCGCCGCGTACCGCTTCGCCACTTCCGCCCAGTTCACCACGTTCCACCACGCCCCGATGTAATCCGGGCGACGGTTTTGATACTTGAGGTAGTAGGCGTGTTCCCACACGTCGAGCCCAAGAATCGCGGCCTTGCCCGCCATGAGCGGGTTGTCCTGGTTCGGCGAACTCTCAATCGTCAGCTTGCCGCCCGAGTCCGTCACCAGCCACGCCCAGCCCGAGCCAAAGCGACCGACACCCGCGGCGGCAAACTGCTCGCGGAACTTCGCAAAATCGCCCGAAAGCGCGTTGATCGCGGCGCCCAAATTATCCCCCGGCTCACCGCCCGCGTTCGGCGCCATCGTCTGCCAGAACAGCGAGTGGTTCCAGTGCCCTCCGCCATTGTTGCGCACCGCGCCGCGCACGGCTTCGGGCACCGCGTCGATCTTGCGGCAGAGATCGTCGAGCGACCACGTGGCCAGCTCCGGCGCCTTTTCAATAGCCGCGTTCAGGTTGTTGACGTACGCCTGATGATGCTTGCCGTGGTGAATCTGCATCGTCTGCGTATCAATGTGCGGCTCCAACGCCTCGTGAGCGTAGGGCAGAGCAGGAAGCGTATGTGCCATGGGGTGATCTCCAAAAAGTGAAAATGGTGGCCAGTCGTTGACCGTCGTCAGTGATCCGTGATCGGAAAACGGCCAACCGTCAACTGTAAACGACCAACAACCCGCTGTGCCAAGAACCTTCTATGTACCCGACTTGTTCCCAACCCGACTTCGAACCCACGCAATCCCCGCCGGCATCACCGAAATCAGCACGATCACCACGATCAGCTTCTCAATGTGCTGCCCCACAATCGGGAACTGCCGTGCCAGAAAATAGCCCAGCAACAACATCGACCAAATCCACGTCACCGCGCCAATCACATTGTACGTGATAAAGCTCAGATAGCGCATCTCGGCCGCTCCAGCCACCACCGGCGCGAAGGTGCGCACAATCGGCATAAACTGCGCGATCGTGATCGTTTTGCCACCGTGCTTTTCATAAAATTCGTGCGCGCGAATGAGATGGCTGCGCTTGAACCAGCGCGAATCCTCGCGCGTGAACAAGGCGCGTCCCGCTCGCCGCCCAATGAAATATCCGGTCGAGTTTCCGAGAATCGCCGCCGCCGTGCAGAGACACCCGAGCAGCCACACGTTCAGCTGTACCGGTCCGTCCGTCTGCGAGGCCAGCAGCCCCGCCGTCACGAGGAGTGAATCGCCGGGGAGCATCGGAAACAGCAGCCCGGTCTCAATGAAGATGATGGCGGTAATCCCCACCGTTCCCACGGCGGCAATGAGCGCCGACGGGTCGCGGAGGGCGTGCAAGAGGTTGATGATCGTGTCCATCCTCCAAAACTCGGCGGGCGACCACCGCAGGGCAACCCGTCTGCCCCACGAAAAAGCGCCTTCACCCCATGCCGCACGTCCCGCCATCACGCCAGATTTCCTTCGTGTCCATTCTCAATAAAATCGTCGTCGTCTTCCATCGGCCGCAGGACCCCGTCAACATTGCCGCCAGCGTGCGCGCAATGAAAAACATGGGCGTCGATCGGTTGCGCCTCGTGCAGCCGGAGCCATACGACCCCTGGCGCATTGAGGGGGTGGCCCACGGCACGCGCGACGTCGTCAGCAAGATCGAACACTTCGACAGCCTCCCCGCCGCTCTCGCCGACTGTGTGAAAGTTGTCGCCTTTGCCGGAAAGCGCCGTGCCTCGCGGTGGCCCCTCGCCACGCCGCGTGAAATGGCGCCGATCGTCATAGAGGCGGCCGCCGAGGGAAACGTGGCGTTGCTCTTTGGCCAGGAAGATCATGGCCTACCCAACGAAGCGCTCGATCTCTCACAGCTCATCGTCACCTTTCCAACGACTGAGCATAGCTCGCTCAATCTCGCGCAGGCCGTGATGCTCGCGCTCTATGAGTTACACGTCGCCGCTGGCGATGCCACGCGCAGCCTGAATGGCCCCAAGAAAGCCACCGGCCCCGCCACGCACGAAGAGTGGGAACAGGTGTACGCCGACATTCGCGAAGCACTCAGCGCCATCCGCTTTTTCCGAACGCGCAACGAGGATCAGATCATGCGGGCCGTGCGCTCGCTGCTCTCGCGCACGGAGCCCGACAAACGCGAACTGATGCTCGTTCGCGCGATGGCGATCGAAGTTTTGCGCACGTTAGACCGTGCCCACCGCGGGTTGCCGGACTGACTCCTTTCCCCGTGAGCTTGCGGTAGTGCTGCGCGGCAATCATTATTCTTGGTTTCCCACTCCTTGTGAAACGTTTCACAAGGCATTCTGCTAGCGCCATTAAACACACCCGGATTCAGTCGATGACCGGACTCAGGAAGTGGGTCGTCATCCCCGGCGTCGCCGCCATTGCATTGGTAGCGACGATGATGTCCGCATATGCGGGCTCGCAGCAGGGCGCTGGTGCGCCCGCTGTCGGAACTAAGGAGACGGCGACTCAGATCGCAAATCGCGAGGCGGCCGGCAAGGCTGTCCCCGGACCGTGGGCCTATTCGGGCGCCTCGGGATACACCAATTACCTGGGTCAGGGTACCGGTCGTTCTCCGGTACAGCCGATCAAGTTCCCGCACCCCGTGCACGTGAACACGCTCAAGATGAACTGCGTGTTCTGTCACAGCGCGGCGTTCAAGTCGAGCGATCCGGGGCTCCCGGCCGTGGGCACCTGCATGGGCTGCCACACGATCGTCGCTGGCGATCGCGCCGAAGTGAAAAAGCTCGCCGACTACGCCGCCAAAAAGTTGCCGGTGCCGTGGGTACGCGTGCACAAGGTGCCGGAGTACGTGCACTTTCCGCATATGCGTCACGTCAACGCTGGTGTCACCTGCCAGACCTGCCACGGCCAAGTGCAGAACATGCCGCAGGTCTATCAGTACGCCTCGCTCAACATGGGCTGGTGCGTCACCTGTCACGTAAACGGCTACTCGCCCGCCGAAGGCCTCAAGGCCGCCGGATACGAACCCGACAAGGCGGCGCTCGAAGCGCCGCGCAAAAAGGCTTCGTATGACTGCACCAACTGCCACTACTAGGAATCGACGATGAGCCAGGACGTCAACACGACATCGCCGACCGACGGCGTCAAGCGTCGCGAGTTCCTCAAGGTGATCGGCGCCTCGGGCGCCGCCGCCACGCTCGTCGGCTGCGCCAGCGATAAAGTTGAGAAACTCATTCCATACGTCTCGTCGCCGGATAACACGGTGCCGGGCGTTTCCAGCTACTACGCCACCACTTGCCGCGAATGCGCCGCTGGCTGCGGGCTCATCATTGAGACCCGTGACGGACGCGCCATCAAGGCCGAGGGGAATCCCGAGCACCCGGTCAACCAAGGCGCGCTCTGCGCTCGCGGTCAGTCGGCGTTGCAGGGGCTCTACAATCCGGACCGCTTCCGCGGCCCGATGATCCGCGAAGGGGGCAAGCTCGTTGCCACGACGTGGGACAAAGCGCTCGACGCGGTCAAAGCCAAGCTCGTCGAACACAAGGGCAAAGCGGCGTCCGCCGTCTTTATCAATCAGCACGAGCAGGGCTCGTTCCCAGCCTTCCTCGATCAGTGGCTCGCTGGGTTCGGTCTTGCGCCGCACATCGGCTACGACGCCGAAGCCCCGCTCGCCGCAGTCGCCGCCAATCGCGCGGCCTATGGAGTCAGCTGGCCCAAGCTCGACTTCTCGGCGGCCAAGCTCATTGTGTCGTTTGGCGCTGACTACCTCGATGGCTGGGGCTTGTCGGTGCAACAGCAGCTCGCCTTCTCCGAAGCGCGCGCGAATATCAACGAAGCCCCGCGCGTCGTGTATATCGGCGCCCGCCGTTCGCTCACGGGACTCAACGCCGACAGCTGGATTCCGGCGCGCCCGGGTTCCGAAAAGGCCGTCGCCGAAGCACTGCTCGCTGCGGTCAAGGGCTCGGGGTCACTCAAGAGCGCTGCGGATGCTGCCGGCGTATCGGTGGCGTCGCTCGAATCGCTCGCCAAGGAACTCCTCGCCGCCAAGCCGAGTCTGCTGATCGCCGGCGGCAATGGCGAAGACGCCACCGGTACCGCACTCGCCGTCGCCGAACTCAATAAGGCGCTCGGCAATGTCGGGGTCACCATCAAGCCGGCCGAAGGATCGCTCGCCTATGAAGGCGCGTCGTCGCATGCCGCCGTACGTGAGGCGGCCGAGCGCATGGCCGCTGGTTCGGTGAGCCTCGCGATTATCCGCGGTGCCAATCCGGCGCACACGATGCCGGGCGCCGTGAAGTTTGCCGACGCCTTTGCGAAAGTCGGCTTCAAGGTCTCGTTCTCCAGCTATCCCGACGAAACCACGGGTCTCTGCGACGTGGTGCTTCCGGATCACCACAGCCTCGAAAGCTGGGGTGACGCGGAGCCAGTGAAGGGAACGCTCGCGCTCCAGCAGCCGGTGATGGATCCGGTGTTCAACACCCGCGCCACGGCCGACGTGCTGATCGCACTCGCGAAGGCTGAGTCCGCACTCGGCGCCAAAATGCCGGTGGATTATCGCGCCTTCATTGCCGGACGCGCCGGTGGCGCCGCCAATCTGACCGCGGCTCTCCCGAAGGGATTCACCAACGGCTCGGTGCTCGCCGTCGGAGCGGCCAAGGCCGTGACCCCGAAGTCTGGCGCTGGCATCAGCCAGAGTCAGGGGGCGTACTTCCTGCACGTGTATCCGTCGCCGATCCTTGGCGATGGCCGCGGCGCAAACAAGCCGTGGTTGCAGGAACTTCCGGATCCCGTCACCAAGACGTTGTGGCAGACGGTGATCGAACTGCACCCAGAAACCGCACTCAAGCTCTCGATCGAACAAGGCGATCACGCCACGGTCGAGACGGCGCAGGGTTCGCTCACCGCGCCTGTCTATCTGTATATCGGCATTCGCCCCGACACCATCGGCATCGCGACCGGCCGCGGACACACGGCCTACGGTCGCTACGCCAAGGATTGCGGCTTCAATCCGATGCTCCTGCTGCCGACCGTCGAGGACGCACGCTCTGGTGCCGTCACCCTCGTCAGCACCAAAGCCGGGCTCAAGAAGGCCACCGGCAACTCGCGCCTCGTCACCACCGAAGGCTCCGGCCGTCAGCATGGTCGTGGCATTGCGCGCGCCGTCAGCGTGGACCAGTACCGCAAGGGCGAGTTGCACGAGGAGAAGGAAGCGTTCGTCGGTCAGGCGAGCACGGCCTTCCTCCCCGGCCTGCGTTCCCCCGTCGCCAACGACGCGCAGGGTGAACTCGGCGACCCAAACTCCAAGAACAAGGGACAGTACGATCCGAATCACTGGAGTGGCGCCGCCAAGCGTCGCTGGGCGATGACGATCGATCTGGCCAAGTGCACCGGCTGCTCGGCCTGCGTCACGGCCTGCTACGCTGAGAACAACATCCCGACGGTTGGCGCGCCCTGGCAGGGCGGGCAAGTGATGCCCGACCGCACGGGGTTCGGTGCCAACATCACGCGTTCGCGCGAAATGGCGTGGATTCGTCTGGAACGGTATTTCGAAATCGATCGCGAACCGAAGGACGTGGAGTTCAACCCCGACTTCGAAACGCGCGTCATTCCCATGATGTGCCAGCACTGCGGCAATGCGCCGTGCGAGCCGGTGTGCCCCGTGTACGCCACGTATCACTCGCCCGACGGCCTCAACGTGCAGGTCTACAACCGCTGCGTCGGTACGCGGTACTGCAGCAACAACTGCCCGTACAAGGTTCGCTACTACAACTGGTTCGGATATGGCGAGCCGGATCGCACGCAGTACGCGTTCCCGGAACCGCTCCACTGGCAGCTCAACCCGGACGTCACCGTCCGCGGCAAGGGCATCATGGAGAAGTGCTCCTTCTGCGTGCAGCGCATCAAGGAAGCCGAAAACCGCGCCAAGCTCGAGCAGCGTGAACTGAAGCCCGACGAGTTTACCTCGGCGTGCGCACAGGCCTGCCCGTCACGCGCGATCATCTTCGGCGATGCGGCCGACGAGCAGTGGTCAGTCGCCAAGATGCTGAAGGACGAACGCGGCTATCACGTGTTCGAGGACCTCAATACCTACACCGCGGTGGTCTACTTGCTGAAGGTCAACCATCCGTCGCCCGCCGCGGCGACTAAGGCATAAGGGGCTACCATGGCCACCATCGCTCAGCCCAGCCACGACGGACCCCGCCGCCCCAACATCGCGTCGGCCAACGTCCAGCTTCCGGCCGTCAAAGATTACGAACAGGTCGACGACGAAATTCTCGCGACGCTCGTTCCCACCAAGAAATGGTTCGCGCTTCTCGCGTTGGCCGTTTGCTTCCTGATGGTCGGCATCGCGTCTTGGATGTACCAGATTCATGAAGGGCTCGGCGTCGCTGGCTACAATCCGCCGGTGATGTGGGGCGTCTACATCATTACCTTCGTGTTCTGGGTCGGTATCGGCCACGCCGGTACGCTCATCTCGGCCATTCTGTATCTCTTCCGCGCCGGCTTCCGCACCACGATTTACCGCTGCGCCGAAGCCATGACGGTGTTCGCCGTGATGACGGCCGGTCTCTTTCCGATCATTCACATCGGGCGGCCGTGGAAGTTCTTCTGGCTCATCCCGTATCCGAACTGGCGCCTCCTGTGGCCGAACTTCAAGTCGCCGCTCGTGTGGGACGTGTTTGCCATCTCCACGTACCTCACCATCTCGACGACCTTCTTGTTTATCGGCCTCATCCCCGACATCGCCACGCTGCGCGATCGGTGCGTGAATCCGGTGCGCAAACAGATTCTCGCGATGCTCTCGTTTGGCTGGCGCAATAGTGAGGCCGAGTGGCGTCACTTTGTGCGCGCCTACCTGTTCCTCGCCGCGTTCAGCACGCCGCTGGTGCTCTCGGTGCACTCCGTGGTGTCGTTCGACTTTGCTATGGCGCTGACGCCCGGCTGGCACACGACGATCTTCCCGCCGTACTTCGTGGCCGGCGCCATTTTCTCTGGCATCGGGATGGTCTTCACGATCATCATCCCGATTCGTAAATATTTCAAACTCCAGCACTACGTCACGCTCAATCATCTCGACGCGGCCGCCAAGCTGGCGCTGTTCACCTCGATGGTGGTCGGGTGCGCGTACATCGTAGAGTTCTTCATCGCGTGGTACGGCGGTGTGCAGGCCGAGCAGGACTACTTCTGGAACCGGGTGTTTGGCCAGTGGTGGTGGGCCGCGTGGATCATGCTCACCTGCAACATGATTCTCCCGCTCTCGCTCTTCTCGCAGAAGCTGCGTCGCAACCCGTCGTGGCTCTGGATCCTCTCGATCTTCATCAATATCGGGATGTGGTTTGAGCGCTTCGTGATTGTGGTTCCCTCGCTGTCGCACGAGTTTGAGCCGTGGCAGTGGACCACCTACAGCCCGACCTGGGTGGACTACGGCATTCTGCTCGGATCATTCGGATGGTTCTTCATGTGGTTCTTACTCTTCATCAAGCAGTTCCCGGTGCTGGCGATTTCCGAAATCAAGGAAATCATCCCGCCGAAGATGAAGGGGAAAGGCCCACGGGGAGGTCACTAACATGATGCAAGGCATGATGGGCGCCTTCCAAGAGCTCGACGCGACGGTTGCCGCGATCGAAGAACTCAAGCACAAGAAGATCGGGCAGATCAGCGTCTTTACACCGACGCCGCGCCACGAACTGGAGCACGCGGTGCATGCGCCGCAGAGTCCGGTGCGGCGCTACACGCTCATTGGCGCACTCTCCGGCATGGTGTTCGGCTACTGGATCGCGGTATGGGCCTCGGAATACTGGCCGCTGGTTGTAGGCGGCAAGGCCATTGCCACCTGGATTCCGTACACGATTTTCGGCTTCGAGGTAATGGTGCTCGTCGGCGCCCTCTCCACGGTGGCCGGCATGTTCATTCACGCGCGCATCCCGCGCCTCACGTTGACCGTGGGCTACGACGCACGGTTCAGCCACGGCGACTACGGTATTTGGGTGGAATGCGCGCCCGACAAACTCAAGGACGCGGAAGCGATCCTGCGCCATCATGGCGCGGTGGAGGTGCGTGGTGACCGCTAACGTGTTTCGTCGCAGCGCCGCACTGGCGCTCCCCATCCTGCTGCTCGGAGCATGCCAAGGCTGGATCACGGACTTCAAGCAGCAGCCGTCCGTCGGTACCTGGCAGGAGTTCAAGGCCGACTCGGGTGAACTGCAGGGCTTCCGCGGCCAGCCCGCGGGCTCGGTGAACACCAACGGCACGTTGATGGCCGACTGGCAGGTGAGTCATTCCAACCTTCCAGGCACCATCGATTCGCTCAGCGGCGTGCAGAATCCCGTGGCCGCCGACGAGCGTTCGTTGGCGAACGGTCGCAAGTACTTCTCCATCAACTGCGCCGTCTGTCACGGCGACCTCGGCGACGGGAACGGCGCGCTCAAGCAGCTCAGCCCGATGTACGCCTTTCCGCCGAGCCTGCTGATGGACATCACCAAGAATCGCACCGACGGCTACATCTGGGGCATGATGCGCAATGGGCGTGGCCTCATGGCGTCGGTCAACCGCATCGAAGAAACCGAACGGTGGGACGTCGTGAACTACGTGCGCGGTTTGCAGGGCAGCTACCCCGTCGCCACAGGCCCCGTCGGTCGTCCCGGCGAAACGGGGGACAAGCTCCCCGGCTTCACGAAGCTCGGACCGCAGGTGCCGTCGCCGTACTTCCATCCGGTCGTCACTGAGCGACCAATCAAGAAAGCGGAGGGCGCCGAGGGCGCTCCCGCGGCCAAGCCGGAGGGTAAATAAATGAGCGCGCATGAAACCGCCGCTCCGTCGCGTGAGCGTGTGATTGCCGCCGGTGCCAAGCCGATGCCGGCATTCCTCAAGCCGGCCTCGCTTGGGCTCCTGCTACTCGGGCTCGTGATTTTCATCTACGGCGCCGCCACCGGTAACAACCGGGCCTGGCACGCCTTTCAAGTGAACTGGCTGTTCTTCACCACCATTTCCTCGGCCGCGGTGATGTTTGTTGCGGTACAGCGCATTACCACCGCGCGTTGGTCGCGCGGCGTGATCCGCTTCTTCGAGGGCTATGTCGCATTTCTGCCGGTCGCGTTCTTGGGCCTGCTGGTGCTGCTGTTCTTCGGTCGCGAGCACGCCTATCCGTGGTGGAACGAACTCGGCGCGCTCAAGCACGAAAAACAGCTGTGGCTGGGGCACCGCTTCTTTGCCCTCCGTGATGCAGCGGTGTTCTTCGTCATCATGGGCATTCAGCTTTGGTATATCTGGACATCGGTGCGACTCGATGTGGGTGTATCGCCGGAAGCCGGTGCCGGCTGGGCCGCTGGTATCCGCGCGCGCATGCGCGCCACGTTTGGTGAGGAGCGCCGCGAGCTGCATTCCACGCACTCGCTGCAGGGCAAGCTCGCGGTGTTCATGGCACTGATCTTCGGCTTCGGCTGGTGCGTGATCGCGTGGGATCAATCGATGTCGCTTGACCCGCATTTCTTCAGCACGATGTACGGCTGGCAGGTGTTCATGGGCGGCTGGCTCGTGGCGCTGATGACGCTTGCCGCGCTCGTGCGGTTCTACCGGAATCACTTGCAGGCCGAAGATCTCGTGACGGATGCCCATTATCATGACCTCGGCAAGCTCTGCTTTGCCTTCACCGCGTTCTGGGGCTACCTGACGTTCAGTCAGTTCTTAGTGATTTGGTACGGCAATATGGTTGAGGAAACTCACTTCTTCACGCTACGTCTGAGCTATGCGTGGAAGGCGTGGACCCTTGGCGCCGGCGTGTTGACCTTTGCGCTGCCGTTCTTCGGCTTGCT
>CANIWQ010000103.1 GCA_947471365.1 Gemmatimonadota bacterium
CGACGCCGCGCTGCGACAGGCGATCGTCGGGTAGCGACGCCGCGCTGCGACAGGCGATCGTCGGGTAGCCACGCGGCGCCTGGGCGGGCAGTCGCCCCAATCGCGCCGACGCCTCTGACGCGCACCCGCCGTGGTCTACGCACGCGGGTGCGCGTTCTTGTAGACCTGACGCAACCGCTCCACACTCGTGTGCGTGTAAATCTGTGTCGTGGAAATCGACGCGTGGCCGAGCAGTTCCTGCACGGCGCGCAAATCCGCACCCGCGTCGAGCAAGTGTGTGGCGAAAGTGTGCCGCAGCGAGTGCGTCGAGAGCCCCGCTCCCTCGTCCACCTCGCCCAGCCAGCGCGTGACGGAGTTCTGCACTGTCTTGGCGGACATGCGCGTGCCGCGCTGGCTCAAAAAGAATGCTGTGCGATCGGCGGCCAGCCCCATCTGCTTGCACAGGAGATCGCGCACCCGCTCATAGTTGCGCAACGCACGCTGCGCGTGATCGCCCACGGGTACAATCCGTTCCTTGCGCCCTTTGCCGCGCACTTTTACGAGCCCAGCAAGCAAATCGAGATCGGCGCGATTGATGCCGCGGAGCTCCGACAAACGAAGCCCCGCCGAATAGAACAGTTCGAGAATCGCGAGATCGCGCACGTCGGTGTACTTGCCCTCACCCGCGCGCGTGGCGGCCGCAGCAAAGAGCGTTTCCATTTGCCGACGGTCGAGATGCCCAGGAAGATGACGGTCGAGCTTTGGTGAGCCAACACTCTTCGCGGGGTTCGACTCCACGAGATCGTTGCGGTGCAAAAAGGCGTAATAGGTGCGCACCGCCGACAGGGCACGCGCCATAGACCGCTTAGCGAGCCCACGCTTGGTGAGCCGCGCCAAAAAACCGCGCATCGCGAGGCGATCCACTTTCCCCCACTCCCATTCGGCGGCGCCATAATACTCGCCGAGAAAGTCGCAGAATTCACCGAGGTCGCGGCGGTACGCCTTGACCGTGTTCGGCGACACATCACGCTCCTTTTGCAGGTGCGTGAGAAAGGCGGCAATGAGATCGGCGGGCGGCGGCGTCACGCGTGGAAGATACCGCGTCCGCGCCCGACTACCAGAAGACGCGCTTGATCCCCTGCTGACTGGGCCGGCGCATCCGCCAGTATACAATGATGCCGGTTATCGACATGAGCGCGAGCGCAAACCCCCAGAACATCGCCACCACGAGACCGCCGTCGCCAAAGGCTTCGCCGCTGTGCAGGCGGACGAGGAACGGCTTGTCGGTGTAATCTGCGTTGCTCAGGAGCGCACCGGTGGTGGCGTCGAATACGAGTTTGCGATCTTCCCCGCCCTTTGGGTTGCCGGTAAAGATCGTGACGGTGGGCTGCTTTCCCTTGAACTGCAAATCGATCTTGTCGATCGGACGTCCCGGCGCGGCGGTGGCGGCGGCGGCGAGCGCGAGCCCCATGGCGGACGCGGCGGCGGGGGCGCCGCCGGTGGTCTGGACTGGACTCACCAGGTCGCGCGTGGCTTCGCGAAGGGCCTCGTCCTCCCCCCAGAACTCGCGGGCGGCCACCAAGACCCCCGTGGACCCGCTCCACAAGAGAAAGAGCGCAGCCACCCACCCAATCCACCGGTGCCACTGGCGCCAAAAACGCGTATTGAATTCCATGAGTATCCGTTCGAAGTTGTCAGTCCGCCCAGACAGGGAAAGTGCGTCGCGGACCCTCCCTCTGCCATTCACCCACCCTCAGTACGCGCTAGATTTGTCATATGTTGCTCGGCGTCGCTGGCATGATCGGATCAGGGAAAACGACCCTCTCGAAGGCGCTCGCCGAGCGCTTCGGCATGCAACTCGCGCTCGAGAGCGTGGACGGCGACAACCCGTACCTCGAACAGTTTTACTCCGGCCCCGAGGGGATGCGCGGCTACGGCATGCATCTCCAGCTGCATTTTCTGGCCACGCGCTTTGCCTCCATGCGCAAAATGCGCGGCATGGGTGGGAGCTGGGTGCTCGACCGTACGTGGTACGAAGACGCCGATATTTTTGCGCGCGGATTATTTGAACAGGGCTATATGAGCGAGGACGACTGGACGCTCTACTCGCGCCTCTACGGCGAGTTGCTCCACGCGCCGGCCGCCCGACCACCGCGGTTGCTCGTGTATCTCCACGGCCCGCTCGACACGATTCTCGAGCGCATCGCCACGCGTGGCCGCCCCAAAGAGCGCGATGCCGACCCCGAATACTTCGGTTCGCTCCACGAGCGCTACGAACGATGGATTGAGTCGTTCAAAAAGTGTCCGGTGCTACGGCTCGACGTGCGCGAATACGATATTGTGGCGGACCCCGAAGCGGGCGATCGTATTGCGGCGCTCGTACGGCGCGAACTCGAAGGGGAAATCCCGCAGACGGAACTTTGGCCGACGGTAACGCGTCGTACGCCGGGAACCCGCGGCTCGCGCTAGGCTCGCGCTAGGCTCGCGCTAGGCTCGCACGAGCCTAGCGCGAAGCACGTGCCTGCAACGGTTAGGCAGCCGCGAGTCCGTTCGCCAGCATCCACGCCTGAAGATCCGCGAGCGCACGCGCCGCATACAGTTCGCGCTTTTTCATTTTATCGCGCGGCGGATCGGCCAGTTCCTCGAGCAAACCGAAGTTCGCATTCATCGGCTGGAAGTGCTTGGGGTCGGCCTCGCGCAAATACCGATAGAGCGCGCCAAGCATCGTCGTGGGCGGCGGCACAACCGGCTCAAGGCCTCGCAGCATGCGATCGAGGTTCAGCGCCGCGAGCAGCCCCGTCGCCGTGGATTCCGTATAGCCTTCCACGCCGGTAAGCTGGCCGGCAAAGAGCGTCGTCGGCGCGTCCTTGAGCGCGAGATGCGGCAAGAGCGACGCAGGCGCATTCACATACGAGTTACGGTGAATACTGCCGAAGCGGAGAAACTCTGCCTGCTCAAGCCCCGGAATCATGCGGAACACGCGTTGCTGTTCTGGAATGCGCAATCGAGTTTGGAAGCCGACGAGATTCCACATTCGTCCCGCACGATCTTCGCGGCGCAGTTGCACCACGGCCCACGCGCGTCGCCCTGTTTTGGGATCCGTAATGCCCACCGGCTTGAGCGGCCCAAACCGCAGCGACTCGCGCCCACGGCGCACCATCTCTTCCACCGGCATACACCCTTCGAAGTACGGCACTTTGTCGAACTCGTGCGAGGTGTGCACATCCGCCGCGATCAAGGCATCTATAAACGCTTCGTATTGTTCCTTGTTCATCGCGCAATTCAAGTACGCGCCCTCGTCGCCTTCGCCGGCCATCGTCTCTTTGCCATAGCGAGACGCCTTGAACACCACGTCGTGATCGAGCGATTCCACTGAGAGAATCGGCGCAATGGCATCGTAGAAAGCGAGCGACGCAATGCCGAGCCGCGCGCTGATCTGCTGCGCCAGCGCATCGCTCGTGAGTGGACCGGTGGCAATAATCCCAGGATCCGGGAGCGCCGCGACCTCACCGCGTTCCACGCGAATGTGCGGATGCGCCAGAATGCGATCGTGCACGGCGGCCGAAAATACGTCGCGGTCCACCGCCAGCGCGCTTCCCGCCGGCACGCGTGCCTCATCGGCAGCGCGCAAAATCATGGAACCGAGCTCGCGCATCTCGGCCTTGAGCAACCCGTGCGCGTTGGTGACCTCGGTGCTCTTGAACGTGTTCGAGCAGACGAGTTCCGCGAGCTTGTCCGTTTTGTGTGCTGGGGTGCCAAGGACCGGCCGCATCTCGTGCAACACCACTTGATGCCCGCGCTCGGCCAGCTGGAATGCGGCTTCGCTGCCGGCGAGCCCACCGCCTACAATGTGTAGTTCGGCCACTAGAAGTAGACCTGCCACCGCGCCTGCACATAGCGCTCGGCGCGGCGGTCACCAACTTTCGCGCCGCCGGTAAAGACGGTCTGCTCGTAGGCAAGTTGCATTTTGTTTGAGCGCGTGAGATACCAGTTGATCCCCACGCCGATTTCGTTGGCGCGGCGTGCCGCGGTCGTCGAATCGGCGAACACCGGAAAGGCTTCGTTGCCGATGCTCACCGCCGCGATGCGCCCCCCAATCTGGAGTGCACCCCAGTGCCGCAACGACGGATCGAACGCTCGCGACGGTGGGATTCCGTCGGCGCCCGACGGCTCACCCGTGACGGTGTACTGCACGGACAGGAGCCAGCTCGTCAGCGGGACGTTGGCGACGGAAGTGCCCTTGGCCACGACCTGCGTATTGCGATTGAACTCCGCCGTGGTGCCCCACGCTCCTTCATGCACATACGCGAAGGCTCCGGAGCGAATGCGTCGGCCGGCCGCGCGTACCCCCGCCGCGTCCTGATACGCGAACCAGGCCAGCTGCGCCGGCGTCTTGAATGGTGCGAGCTGCGAACCCGCCGTGGCAGATCCTGTCTCGATACCGGTGCTGCCATAGGCGGCGAATCCGATGCCTTGCTCTACACCACCCACCTTCTTGTGCACGGGACGCCACCAGAGCCGATACGTGTAGTCCTTGGCGTCGTTCACGTCGGCGTCCTGCGTGGTGCCACCGTCGGGTGCGCCGTTGAACACACCGAGCGACCACTCGAGCGTCCCCTGCCCAACGCCGCCCATGAGCAGCAACCCTTCATCGCGGCTGGCGAGCAGATTCGACGACACGCTCCGCTCTGGCAGCAACTGCGCCGAAACCGAGGTGTACCGCTCGATGCCACCGGGCGTTTTCTGCTTGCCGGCACGTAGCCACCACTCGCCGCCGAGCCCCACATCAATGAACGCATCCTGCAGCGGCGATGGCCCCGACGGAATGCCCACATCATACATCAACCGAAAGGCGAGCCACGGATTCAAGTTCGCATCAAAGAACACGCGCGACCGGCGAATCACAAAGCCACTCGGCGCCGCGTCGTTCGTATCGCTCAACACAAAGCGCGTGTCGGCGGTGACGTAGCCGCGAATCTTGAGCTGCCGTTTGTGGTCTGCCGAGTGCAGGCGCAACCCGTCGTCATCATAGGCGACGAGCGTACTATCGGCGGTCATGGGTCCAAGGCGTGCCTGTGCGACGGCTGAGCGCGGCGCGGCGAACAACAGCACACCGAGTACCACCAACGGGCCGTGGCTTGCGGCGCTCAACACACGACGCGTGCCGTCTACGAAAAGCGCCCGCCAACCCGCGCGGGCGCTTCGTGAACAAACCAATACCGCGTTAGGCACCGACGGTCTCTGCCTCCGCCTCCGACACCTCGGCAATGCTCCACTCATTCGCGCACTTAAGACATTTGCGATAGGTGCCACGCGTTTTGCTCGACTTGGCCTCGGCGCCCACATTGCCGCATTCGGTGCAGGTCTCCGACACCGGCTTATCCCAGCACACAAAGTCGCAGGTCGGATAGTTCTCGCATCCGTAGAACGCCTTGCCGCGCTTCTTGGAGCGACGCGCTGCAATGTCCCCGCCGTCCTTGGGGCACTTCACGCCCGTGGGCATAGAACGTGTTCCACGGCACTTCGGGAAGGTGCTGCATCCAAGGAACTCACCGCTCCGTCCACGCCGCACGACCATCATCTTGGTGCAGAGGGGGCACGGGTATTCGGTCAACACGGGCGGCTGTTTTTCGCCCTTGAGCGGACGCGTGTATTTGCAGGTTTTGGGGTGATTTTCGCAGGCCACGAACGGCCCGAAGAATCCACCCTTGGCCACGAGTTTGCCGCCGCAGGTCGGACACTTTTCGTCCGCGAGTCCGGCCAGATCGTGCGCCTCGTGAATCAACCCTTCGTAATCCACGGCTGAGAGCGCCTTTTCAAAGGGCGCGTAGAAATCCTTGAGCACGCGCTGCCACGGCATCTCCCCTTCTTCCACCTTGTCGAGTTCGCGCTCCATCGAACGCGTGAAGTCGACATTGAACTCGTTGGGGAACTGCTTCACCATCACCTTCTCCACGCTCTCACCGAGAGGGGTGGGGAAGAAACGGCGCTGTTCGAGTTCGGCGTAATGCCGCTCGGTGAGCGTCGAAATAATGCTCGCGTAAGTGGACGGGCGCCCAATGCCGAGGCGTTCGAGTTCTTTGACGAGCGACGCTTCGGAAAAACGCGGCGGCGGCTCGGTAAAGTGCTGGGTCGGCTTGACCTCGCGCACGGGCACATGCTCGCCCGGCTCGATCGCGGGCAACGCCTGTTCATCTTCGAGCGCCTTGGACTCCCCTTCTTCGCGCGATTCTTTGTACAGCGAGAGAAAGCCTTGGAACTTGATCACCGAGCCCGTGGCGCGGAACAGATAGCGGAACACCTTGCCGGCAAAATCAAAATCCACCGTGGTCGTATCGAACACGGCCGGCGCCATCTGGCTGGCCATGAAGCGCTGCCAAATGAGTTGATAGAGCTTGAACTGTTCTGGCGACAGATACTTCTGCACCGAGTCCGGCGTGCGCGCGGGATCGGTCGGACGAATGCCTTCATGCGCGTCCTGCGCATTGGTATCGCCGGCCGCGCCGTACAGCATCGGCGCCTTGGCCAGGAATGCCTCGGCATAGTTGAGTCGCAGGAAATCACGCGCCTGCGCCACGGCGCTTTCGGCGACGCGCGTGGAGTCGGTACGCATATACGTGATGAGACCGACCGACCCCTCAACCTTTCCGAGTTCGATGCCTTCGTACAGGTTCTGCGCCAACCGCATGGTGCGCTTGGATCCAAAGCCAAGCTTCTTGGCCGCTTCCTGCTGTAACGTGCTGGTCTTGAACGGTTCCGCCGGATTCTTTCGACGTTCGCGACGCTTGATATCCGTGACGTCAAAGAAGGTGCGCCCCACGAGGTCGTCGAGAATCGCCTGCGCATGCGCCCCGTCGGGAATGGTCGCCTTCAGACCGTCGAGATGGTGTAGCTTGGCCGTAAACGGCTGGCCATCGTGCTCGAGCGCAGCGGCGATGGTCCAATACTCCGTCGGGCGAAAGGCGCGAATGTCACGCTCACGCTCCACAAGCAAGCGAAGCGCCACCGTCTGCACGCGACCCGCCGAAAGGCCCTTCTTGACCGTCTTCCAGAGCACCGGACTCGCCTTGTAGCCGACGAGACGGTCGAGCACGCGACGCGCCTGCTGCGCGTCCACTTTGCGCTGGTCAATGTCGCCCGCGCGGTCGATCGCGCGGTTGACGGCTTCCTTGGTGATTTCGTGAAAGAGCACGCGCTTGATCGGCGGCGCCGAACGCCCCTTGATCTGACTATGCACGTGCCACGCAATTGCCTCACCCTCGCGATCAGGGTCAGTAGCGATGAAGACAGCACGCGCGCTCTTCGCGGCAGACTTGAGTTCCGCGACCGTCTTTTCTTTTCCAGGGATGGTCACGTAGGCGGGCTCGAAATCTTGCGCCACGTCGATGCCGAGCGTCTTGGTGGGGAGGTCGCGAATGTGACCGACCGTCGCCTTGACCGAGTAGCTGGATCCCAGATACTTCCCGATGGTCTTCGCCTTGGCCGGCGACTCGACAATCACGAGCGCCTTGCCAGAGAGATTGACCTGTTCGTTTTCTTCCACCTCTTCGGCCGCAACGGCCGCGCTCGTCTTGCGACGGACCGTCGCCTTCTTTTTGGCGACCGTCTTGGCGACCGTCTTGGCGACCGGCTTGGCGACCGGCTTGGCGACCGGCTTGGTAACAGCCGGTTTTTTGGCGGCCGTTTTCTTTGTGGCCGTTTTGGCGGCGGCTTTCTTCTTTGTTGCCATTATCCCTCTGACACTCGCGGCCGGAAACGCCTGAATGGTCGCCCCGGCCTGCAAGATAGGCTCTCTATAGTTGTGAATTCGTCCAGCAACGGGCAATCCTAGTCCCTGTTCCCCGCCCCCGCAAGTTCAATTATCCTTACCGCCACGTCAGGCGGCGCAAGCAAATCAGTGCTAAGTGTATGATTTGCTTGCAGATACAACTGCTCGCGCTGTTCCAATAACCGCTGCAAGGCGGCCAACGGAGCGGCGCCGGTCAACAAAGGACGTGCGGCGGCCGCCTCGCCCATGCGGGACAAGGCCACCCCCGGCGAAACGCTGAGGTAGAGGCTCGTCGCGGGGGGCGAAAGCAGCTCCAAGTTGCCCGAGGAGGTGATCCAACCACCCCCTGGAGCCAACACCATCGGCGGAGCGGCTTTCAACTCCATGGTGAGCGCGCGCTCGATCTCCCGGAAGTGCGCCTCTCCCTTGGCCGCAAAGATTTCCTGCACCGAACTCCCTTCGCGGCGCTCGATCTCGACGTCAAAGTCGAGAAAGGCGCAGCCAAGCGCGGCGGCAACCAAGGGACCAACGGTGCTTTTTCCCGACCCAGGGAGCCCGACAAGAATCAGGTGCCCCTTCACCGCTTAGTTCCCGAGCCGCTTGGCGAGGTGCGCGAGGTACGCGTCGAGATTGCGTCGCAGTTCGGTGAGCGAGTCGCCGCCGAACTTCTCGAGCATCGCGTCGGCGAGCACGATGGCCGTCATCGCTTCGGCAATCACGCCCATCGCCGGCACGGCGGTCACGTCACTGCGCTCTGCGGCTGCCTCGGCGGCGGCGCCGGTTTTGGTGTCGATGGTGCCGAGCGGGCGCATCAACGTGCTAATGGGTTTCATGGCGACGCGAAGCACGAGCGGCTCCCCCGTGGTCATACCGCCTTCGAGTCCGCCGGCGCGATTGGTGCGCCGACGCACATTGCCGGTGCGCGTCTGCCCGGGCGCCATCTCGATTTCGTCATGCACTTCAGCGCCGGTACGACGCGCGGCTTCAAAGCCCATCCCCATCTCCACCCCCTTTACTGCGGGAATAGAGAGGATGGCGGCCCCTAGGCGCCCATCCAGCTTGCGATCCCAACTCACGTGGCTCCCTAGCCCCACGGGGAGGCCATCCACCACCACCTCGCAGATGCCGCCGAGCGTGTTCCCCTCGCTCTTGGCCGCATCAATGCGGGCAATCATCTCGGCTTCGGCTTTTGGGTCGAGCGTGCGCAGCGGCGAGGCATCAGCCGCGGCGTTGAGATCGGTGGGCATGGTAGCGGGGCGCACCGCGTCTACCCCACCGAGGTGTACAAGGTGTGACCCGATGCGCACGCCGAGTTCGGCGAGCAGGCAGCGGGCGACGGCACCCGCCGCGACGCGCGCCGTGGTCTCACGCGCTGAGGCGCGTTCGAGAATGTCGCGGGCGTCCTCGCGATCGTACTTGAGGACGCCCGTGAGATCGGCGTGCCCCGGGCGCACGCGCGTCACCTGTCGCTTGCGTCCTTCGGCTTGATCCTCGGCGCGCGGTGCGGGGTCCATAATGGCTTCCCAGTTCTTCCAGTCGCGATTGCGAATGAGCATCGCGATGGGCGCGCCGATGGTTTCGCCGGCGCGCACGCCGGAGAGAAACTCAATCTGATCCTGCTCGATTTGCATGCGCCGGCCGCGGCCATAGCCCTGCTGGCGGCGGGCGAGTTGGTGATTCACTTGCTCGGCGAGCAGTGGTAAGCCCGCGGGTGCGCCCTCGACGATGGCGACGAGGGCGGGGCCATGCGATTCACCGGCGGTCACAAAGCGGAACACGGCAGTTCGAGCGAGAGGGTGGGACAAACGCCAAGGGCTCGGCGGTTCGCCGAGCCCTTGGAAGCTAATCAATCATGGTCCGACTTAGTTCTGCGGCTTGCCTGGGCGCACCACTTCGCCGTCGTCGACGATGTGGGGCGTGATCAGGATGAGCAGATCCTGTTTACGCTCCAGCTTATCGGTGGACGAGAACAGACGGCCGATGAGCGGCAAATCCATAAGAATCGGAATGCCCGTTTTGTTGAGCGTGACCTGTGTTTGCGTGAGCCCGCCAATGACAGCCGTTTCGCCGTCGCCGACCAGCACCTGGTTGGTGCTGTTGCGCTTGTTGGTGGACGGACCCGCCGCGGTAATGGCGGAGATCGTCTCGTGGTTCGCGTACACGTCGAGGAGCACCTGCCGATTCGCGGTGACGTGCGGAGTGACCTTGAGTTCGATACCGATTTCGCGCGTCTGAATCTGCGGTGCCACCGAGGTGATCTGCCCCGCGGGCACGGGCGGCGTGAGCAGGAACGACAGGGTGGAGCCGGCAAACAACCGCGCTTCCTTATTGTCGACCGTGGTGGTGCTCGGCTCAGCCTGCACGTCGCTCAGCTGCACGGAACTCAGTGCGTCGAGGAACGAGGTGAGGTTGAAACCGCCGAGCGCCATGTTGTAGATGAGCGACGTCGAGGCCGTGCCCTTGTAGGGGCGGCTCGCGTTGGCGACCGCAGCAAAGGCGTCGCCAGCGAGATTCACACGATAGTCGCCGGCAATCGGCGCGCCACTCGCGTCAAAGTGCTGCACGACGGAGTTGCTGAAGCCATTCGCGCTGCCGAGATCGTACGAGATACCGAGCTGCTCGGTGCCCGTGCGATCAACGGCGATGATTTTTGCTTTGATGGAAACCTGCGGCGTGCGGACGTCGAGATCCTTGATATAGCTCTCGATATCGGCGAGACGCTGCGCCGTTTCGGTGACAATAATGGTGTTGGTTTTTTCTTCGGAGGTCACGGCGCCACGTGTGGAGCACGACGCCGAGGAACCGCCGCCCGCAGCTCCACCCGCCGCCGCCTGAGCCGCCGCTGCTGCGCCGCCCCCCGCACCACCGCCACCACATCCTGCCGTGAGCAGACTACGAACCGTGGTGGCCATCGCATCGGCCTTGGCGTAGTTCACCTGGATCACCTTCGTGAGCAACGGCTCCACTTTCTCGCGATCGGCGAGGTTGGTGTAGCTGTCCACGGTGATAATGCCGGTCCCGTCTTCGAGTGCGGCGAGCCCCTGCGACTGCAGGATCTGGCGTAGCGCCACATCCCACGGCTTGTCGATGATGTCGCCCGTGAAGATGCCGTCGACTTGCTTACCGATAATGATCGTGCGATTGCTGAACCTCGCGAACGCGATGATCACGTCGCGAATGTTGGTTTCCTGATAGGAGACGGTGATGTGCGCTTCGTCGCCCACCGCCGGTTCCGCTTTGTTTTGCGAGCGCGCACCGACCTTGGTGGGAGCGGGACGCGGTTCTGCTTTGACGCGCACCGGTTCTGGATCCGGCTCTTGCACGACCGGCGCAGGCGCGATTTCGATCCGCTTTGCCACCGGCGCTGGAGGCTCGGCTCTCTTGGTGACGGGCGCAGGCGCGTCGGCTCTCTTGGTGACAGGCGCAGGCGCGTCAGCTTTCTTGGTGACGGGCGTAGGCGCGTCAGCTTTCTTGGTGACAGGCGCAGGCGCGTCAGCTTTCTTGGTGACAGGCGCAGGCGCGTCAGCTTTCTTGGTGACAGGCGCGGCCGCGACTTTTGTGGCGGCCGGAGC
>CANIWQ010000104.1 GCA_947471365.1 Gemmatimonadota bacterium
AACACCAAAAATCCGCCGCACGCACAGATCGGCTACTCCACCGTCTGCTCTACCTGCCACACGGCCAACGCGTGGACGCCAAGCACGTTCGATCACAACGCCACGCAGTTCCCGCTCAGCGGCGCACACCGCGCGGTGCTGTGCAGCGGCTGCCACGCCGACGGCGTCTACAAAGGCAAACCCACCGCCTGTGTTGCGTGCCATCAGGCGAAGTACAGTGCCACAAAAAGTCCGCCGCACGCCCAAGTCGGCTACTCCACCGCTTGCGCCAGCTGTCACAGTACCAACGCGTGGACGCCGAGCACCTTCGATCACGGGCTAACGCAGTTCCCGCTCACCGGCGCCCACAAGGCCGCGCTCTGTGCGTCGTGCCACGCGGACGGCGTCTATAAAGGCAAGCCGACCGCGTGCGTGTCGTGTCACCAAAAGGATTACACCGCATCCAAGCTTCCGCCGCACTCGCAGCTCGGCTATCCCACCGCGTGTGCTTCGTGCCACGGCACCGCGTCGTGGAAGGGCGCCAGCTTCGATCACGGCACGACGGCATTTCCCCTCACTGGGGCGCACCGCGCGGCGGTGTGCACCGACTGCCACGGCGACGGCGTGTACCGCGGTAAGACCAAGGATTGTGTCGGCTGCCACCAGGCGAAATACAGCGCTACGAAGAATCCGCCGCACGCCGCGGCCGGCTTCGGCACCACCTGCGCCACCTGTCACACCACCACGGCATGGACGCCGGCGACGTTCAGCCACTCCACCACGCGATTCCCGCTCACCGGCGCGCACGCGAGGACGCCCTGTAGTTCGTGCCACGGCGACGGCGTCTACCGCGGCAAGACCATGGTGTGCGTGGGCTGCCATCAAGCCAAGTACGACGCCACCACAAACCCCAACCACAAGGCCGCCAGCTTCCCCACTGACTGCGCCTCGTGCCACACCACCACCACGTGGAGCGGCGCGACGTTCAATCACGATGGGTCATTCTTCCCGATCTACTCAGGCAAACACAAAGGACGCTGGAGCGTCTGCGCCGACTGCCACACCGTGCCGACGAATTTCAAATCCTTCGTCTGCACGACCTGCCATCTGAAAAACAAAATGGACAGCGCGCACCAAGGACGTTCGGGCTACAAGTACGACAGCCCCACCTGCTACTCCTGTCACCCGCGAGGCACCACATGACCGCGCACCTGCGACTCCACACCGGAACACTGCCCATCTTCGCTCGGGCCGTCGCACTCTTGGTCGCTGTTTCCTCGCACGCCGGCGCGCAAGAGTCCGGCGGTGCGGTTGCCGCGCGCACGGTGCGCGGCAACCACACCGCCGACACCACGACGACCACCGACGCCACGACGGCGTGGACCCGCGTCAGCTACCTCAGCGGCGCGATGGTGTATCTCGAGGCCGGCACCAACGCTGGTCTGCGCGAAGGATCGCGACTCGCCGTCATACGCGGTGGCACCGTCGTTGGCGAACTCGTGGTGACCTATATCTCGTCCTCACGCGCGGCGTGCACTCGGCAAACCGCTGAAGCGCAGGCCGAAATCGGCGACTCCGTGCGCTTTGCACCGGCCCGTCTGGCCACAAGTACGACCACCCTGACCGGCGCGATGACACCAACGAGCATGCGCGCCAGCAGCGGCGGCTCGCTCCGCGGCCGAATCGGCCTGCGCTACCTGCTGTTGAATCCCGCTGCCGGCGTCGCGCTCGCGCAGCCGGGCATCGATGCGCGCCTCGACGGACAACGCCTCGGCGGCTCGGCCATCGGCATCGCACTCGACGTGCGTGCCCAACGATCGACATTCACACGCCCCGGCACCTCCACGCAGAGTCCCGACGAACAAACGACGCGCGTCTATCAAGCCGTACTCCAATACACGCCCGATCATTCGCCACTCCGACTCGCGCTCGGTCGCCAGTTCCCGCAGGCATTGTCCTCCGTTGGTATGTTCGACGGCGCGGCGCTCGACCTCGACGGACAGCGCTGGAGCAGCGGCGCATTCGCCGGGCAGCAACCGGACCCAGTGTCGCTCGGCCTCTCGAGCCTGTCGCGACAGTACGGCGCATACTTGCAGCTCCATAACACACGCGATGAAACGCGGCCCTGGTCGCTCACGCTCGGCGGCGTCGGTTCGTACGCCGGTGGTCAGATCGATCGAGAATACGCCTTCGCCCGCATCACATACAACGGCCCAAAACTTTCCATTTACGCCACGCAAGAACTCGACTTCAACCGTGGCTGGAAAGGCACGCAAGAACACGCATCCACCACGCCCACGTCATCGTTCCTCACCGCACAGTTCACCGTGACCGATGCATTGTCGTTGTACGGCGGGCTCGACAACCGGCGCAACGTGCGGCTGTATCGCGATTTCCTAAACCCGGAAATCATCTTCGACGACAGCTTCCGCGAAGGCATGTGGGGCGGCGGGGCGTTGTCGCTGTTCGGCGTGCTGCGACTCAGCTCCGACGTGCGCCGCAGCACCGGCGGCAACACCGCCGCCACGCAATCGGTGACCTCCTCGGCGTCGCTCACGCGACTGACCCGCGCGCAGATCGGTATGCATGTGCGCATGACCAGCTACGACGGCCCAGCGAGCTCGGGGCGCCTGCAGTCCGCGTCCGTTGAAACCACGCCCTTCGGCGCGCTCCACGTGATGTACAGTGCTGGGGTACGCGAGTCCTCAACGCCCCTCAGCAGCACGGGGGCATCACGCGTGACGTGGACCAGCACCGACGCTGACATCGGCATCGGACGCTCCCTCTACCTCATGCTCTCGACGTACGCAGAATCCGGCACGCTCGACCGGAGCCGACAGACGTACGCCTCGATCAGCTACCGGTTCTAGCGCACTCGGCCGCCCGCACCGGCGGCTTGCAGGAGGGTGCGCCTTGCGACGCTCAAGCCCAGCCAGCGTCAGGGCTTGAGCGCGTCCACTCCGGCCTTCGCCGCCTTCGCATCCTGCTCTGAGGCGGCGCCGCTCGCTCCCACGGCCCCGATGACCTTCCCACCCACAACAATCGGCACGCCTCCTTCAACCGCGACGATCCCTTCCAGCGACAACACCCCCGTGCGCCCCGCTGACACCACGTCATCAAGTGCCTTGGTGGGTGCACGCAAGCGAGCCGCCGTGCGCGCCTTGCCCAGCGAAATTCCAACGCTCGCTGGCGACGCCTCATCCATGCGCACAAAACCAATCAGCTCCCCTGCCCCATCCACCACCGCAATCGAGAGATTCCAACCGTTGCGCTTGGCTTCCGCCTCCGCAGCGGCCAGCATCGTACGGGCGGCCTGCAACGTGATGGTCTTGGAATCGCTGAGCTGAGCGGCGGCCGAGCGCGGAAGCCCGCCAAGCACGAGAGCAGCGAGGGCAGCGAGGGCAATCGCGACAAACCGCAACGAGAGACGGGGCATGGTCGGTGGGGTCGAGGGAAGGGAGGTTCCCGAATATATAGCGGCGCCAATCCCGCCGTGATTGGCGCCCCACCCCTCAACAAGCGGAGCGTCCGCGCCGTATCTTCTGCTGGTCATCTCAACTCTCCATCCGGGACCGCCAGTGACACACTCTCGTCGCGACTTCCTGCGCACCACAGCGGCCGTTGCCGCTACGGCCGCCGTCGGGTCGCGCGCACTCTACGCCGGCGACGCGTTCGCCGCACCGATGCCGACCGCCGGCGACCCAGTCGTCAAAGCCCTCATGCAAGTCGCCCTCGACGTGGCCAAGGCGTCAGGCGCCAGCTACGCCGACGTGCGCGTCTCCGCGCGCCGCCAGCAGAACGTCAACACGCGCGACAAAATCGTGCAGGGCGCCAGCGACACCGACACCTTCGGCCTTGGCGTACGCACGCTGGTCGACGGCGCCTGGGGCTTTGCCGCCACAAGCCAGCTCACCAAGGACTCCATCGCGCTGGCCGCCAAAAGCGCCATTGAACAGTCCAAGGCCAATCGCTTTAGTCAGATCAAGCCGGTGAACCTCGCCCCCACGCCGGGGAATCAGGTCGGCGAATGGAAAACCCCGATCATCACCGATCCGTGGAGCATTTCAATTCCCGAGAAATGCGCGCTGCTGCTCGACGCCAACGCCAACGCCGCCAAAGTGAAAGGCGTGCGCAACGTCACGAGCTCAATGTTCTTCCTCAAGGAAGAAAAAACGCTTATGACCAGCGACGGCACCTACACCGTGCAGACCGTCTACCGCACGCAGCCGTCCATGAGCATCACCGCCGTCTCGAGCGACTTCAGCGATTTCCAAACGCGCCAGTCGAACGACATCGCCCCCGCGGGCGCCGGTTATGAACATGTGATCAAAGCCAATCTCGGCGAGAACTCCACGCGTTGGGCCGAAGAAGCCGTCGCCAAGCTCTCCGCCAAACCGGTGGAACCGGGGCGCTACGACCTCCTGCTCCATCCGTCCAACCTCTGGCTCACGATTCACGAAACCGTGGCGCATCCCACGGAACTCGACCGCGCCATGGGCTACGAAGCCAACTACGCGGGCACCAGCTTCGTTGCGCCGCCAGAGAAAGTGCTCGGTCAACTCAAGTTCGGTTCCGATGTCATGAACATCGTCGGCGACCGCGACCAGCCTGGCTCGCTCGGCGCCGTCAAGTGGGATGACGAAGGCGTACAGCCCGTGAAGTTCGACATCATCAAAAACGGCCTCTTCGTGGATTACCAGACCACGCGCGAACAAGCCACGATGCTCGATTGGTATTACAAGAAGGTCGGCAAACCGGTGCGCTCGTACGGCTGCTCCTACGCACAGAGCTGGAGCGACGTGCAGTTCCAGCGCATGCCCAACGTCTCACTGGAGCCGGGCAAGAACGACGACACGTGGGAAAGCATGATCGCCTCCATGGACAAGGGCATCGCCATCGTCGGCGACGGCTCCTTCTCCATTGATCAGCAGCGCTACAACGGTCAGTTCGCCGGCCAGGTGTTCTACGAAGTGAAGGGCGGCAAGATCGTCGGGATGCTCAAGGACGTCGCCTATCAGTTCCAAACACCGCTCTTCTGGAAATCCATGGATCGCATCGGCGGCCCGCGGAGCTACCACTTGGGCGGGGCCTTCGGCGACGCCAAGGGACAGCCGGGTCAGAGCAACTCTGTGAGTCACGGTTGCGTTCCCGCGCACTTCACGCAGGTCAACATCATCAACACGGGACGGCGCGCATGAGCGACTTCTCTGCCCCGAAATCGCTCTTCGCCCCATCCGGTGTGCTCTCGCGCGCCGAGGCCGAAGCGCTCACGCAACGCGTGCTGAAGCTCTCCCCGGCGGAGGAAACGCGCGTCACCGTCAACAGCTCGGCGCGTGGCGACACGCGCTTTGCCGTGAACCAAGTGACCACCAGCGGCGAGAACCGTGACACCACCGTCACCATCACCGCGTACGTCGGCAACCGCGCCGCGAGCGCCGTCACCAATCGACTGGACGACGCCTCACTCGCCGCAGCCGCCAAGCAGGCGCACGAAATCGCCAAGCTCGTGCCGCCGAATCCGGAGCGTATGCCGGAACTCGGCACGCAGGATTATCAGTATCCCGCGCCAAAAGATCGGGCGATTGGAATGCCGAGCCCGAGCGAACGCGCCGCCGCTGCCAAGAAGGTGACGGAACGCGCTCGCGCCGCTGGACTCGTAGCGACCGGCTTTATTGAGTGCCGCGCCGGCGCGAACGCCCTCGCCAACTCCAAGGGCTTGTTCGCGTACGACTCGAGCTCCGTCGTCACGATGACCGCCACGGTGCGCACCACCGACGGCACCGGCTCCGGCTGGGCCTGCTCCGACGGCGACTCCTTTGCCGATATCGACGCCGAACGCGTGGGCATGACCGCAAGCGAAAAAGCGCAGCAGTCGCGCAGCCCCGTGGCTATTGAGCCCGGCCGCTACGTGACGATTCTCGAACCCACGGCCGTTGGCAATCTGGTGCAGATGATCGCCGGTGCCATGCAGGCGCGCTCGGCCGACGAAGGACGTTCGTTCTTCTCTCGCCAGGGCGGTGGCAATAAGATCGGCATGAAGGTCGTGGACGATCGCGTCACGCTTATGAGCGATCCCGCCGACTCGCCGAGCACCGGCGGCGGCTACGATGAAGACGGCGCGCCACTCGAGAAAGTGGTGTGGATTGAGAACGGGATCGTCAAAAACCTCAACTACGATCGCTTCTGGGCGCAAAAGCAGGGCGTGAAGCCCACGCGTTCTGGCGGTGGTGGTGGCGGTGGTGGTGGCGGCGGAGGCGGAGGCGGTGGTGGAGGCGGCGGGCGCTCACTCCGCATGCTCGGCGGTATGTCGAATGTGCCCGAGATGATTCGCAGCACCGAACGCGGCATTCTCTGCACCCGCTTTTGGTACATCCGCGCCACTGATCCGCGCTCGATTCTTTACACGGGCCTCACGCGCGACGGCACGTTCTTGATTGAGAACGGCAAGGTGACCAAGTCGTTGAAGAACTTCCGCTTCAACGAAAGCCCGATCTTCTTCCTGAACAATCTTGAAGCGCTTGGGCCCGCGGTGCGCGTGAACGCGAGCGAAGCACTCGGCGCCGGCGGCGCGACATGGATGCCGGCGATCAAGGTGCGCGAGTTCACCTTTAGCTCGCTCTCGGACGCCGTATAGCAACCAGCGCCGCGCTCGGCTCCACGGCCGAGCGACGGCGCGGCCGCATCTGCACAACGGCAATAAACGCAGAAGGGGCCGATCCAATGGATCGGCCCCTTCTGCGTTTATTGCGAGCTACCACTCAGCTCTTTGCGATCCCACTCATGATTTGTACCGCGAGGTGCATCGGCGTCTTCATGCTGCGGCGGCTCGTCGTCTCGCCCTGGATCTGCTTCCAGAACTCATACTCCTTGCCGGCGGCCATCAACTGCGCGTCGCTCACCGACTCACCATCGAGCCACGCGTGCGTGGCGTCCGACATGTGCGCGCCGGCCACGTCCACTTCACGATCGGCCATAGCGGCCTGCTCGACATTGGGGCGCGAGGTCGCGGGCTCAATATGCCCGGCGTCGCGCGGTTCAAGATTGTTGTGCATCACAGGTACCGGTCCTCCAAGAGTTTCTGAAGCGCTTCGCGGGCGCGGTGCACTCGCATCTTCAACGCGCCGACGCTGGTACCCAGCATATCGGCCATTTCTTCATACGAACGACCTTCCACGTGCTTCATGATGAACGCTTCCCGCAGGGACGCCGGGAGAGCCGAGAGGGCGTCGTCCAGATCGCCCCGCAGCTCGCCTCGGTCCAGCTCTTCTTCCGGCGTCTCGTATCCAGACGGTTGATCGTCTTCTTCGTAACTGAGATGGGTCCGCCGGATGTTCTTCAGCCAGTCCTTGCAACCGTTGGCCACGATCCGGAAGACCCAGGCATCAAACCGCCCACGCACCTCGCTGAGGTGGTGAAACGCCTTGATAAACGAGTTCTGCAGGATATCAGCCGCATCATCAGGACTCCCGGTCATCCCCACCGCGTGCCGGTACAGCGGATCGCTGTAGCGCGCGACAAGAATGCCAAAGGCCTGCTGATCACCGGCCAGCACGCGGTCAATCACCACTTGATCGGCGTCGACCTGGGGTTCCTGCGGTTCAGGGGGATGCGTCATCTTCACAGCGCTAGTGTAACCTCTCACACGCGCTGTGGACAGACCCGCCCGATGCCGAAACACCCGTGCCGCCGGTGCCGTCACATTGATATGACGACAGGGCATTCCGTCGGTAACTGTTCGGGGGTCTGATCATGGACACAGCTGCGCGGCCGTCTGTACCGGGACGGGCACCGTTGGGACCGTAAATCCATAGGCCGCATTGAGCGCCAGCGCCGCGGCGTTGGCCAACAACTGCTGCCCGTTCACATTGGGATGCACACCGTCGAGTGACACGAACTGGCCGTACGGCGACACGCAGGACAGCTGCGTGGCCACTCGGTACGGCGCCTGTGCGGCCGTGACCGACGCGAGCACCGCGTTCACATCCACCAACGCCCATTTGTTCTGCTGCGCCAGCGAGGTGACAGTGGCGTTCATCTGATCGACCACGCCATTGAGCGTGGTCACGTCGGTCGGCGTGAGGACGTAGTCTGCCGTGAGCGGCACGTCGGCGCAGGACAGCGCTTGCGGCGCCCCGGTGGCCAACGCGCGTGCGACGAGCGAGGGCACCAGCGCTGCCGTGAACACGAGATTCGCGGAGCCACTGCAGTTGGGGTCCACCGCCACCCCAAACGACGCGAGGGCGAGCCGGTCGTTCCAGAGCTCGCTCCCAGCGCGCAAGGACACGAGGGTCGTGACTTTCGGCACGGTCAGGATCAGCGCCTTCGCACCGGATTTCTTGACACTATCGGCGATGGCCGTGAACACCGCACCAAACACCGACGCGGGCACGTACGTGTACGGCGCCGTTTGGCCGTACGCCGTCGCGGGAATCAGCGCACCGCTGGTGGCGGCGCCGAGCACTTCGTTGGCGCCGAGTTCCACGGAGACGAGCGATGGCGCGCGCACGAGCATGGCCGTCACTTGCGACTGCGTAGCGGCGAGCACGGCCGCGTACCGTGC
Source organism: Gemmatimonadota bacterium (assembly GCA_947471365.1). GTDB lineage: Bacteria > Gemmatimonadota > Gemmatimonadetes > Gemmatimonadales > Gemmatimonadaceae > Fen-1231. The sequence continues at coordinate 8,540 of CANIWQ010000104.1, forward strand.
TTTGTCGCTCGTCGCGTACTTGGCGCCAACGGTGGTGGTGAGCTTGGGGGTGAGATTGAGCGCCGTCCACGCGGTGGCACCGCTCAGCGCGACGTTGTTGAGCGGCGGCACGACGGTGCCGACCGTGCCCGCACAGGACGAATCACCGTCGGCGAGACTCGCGCCCGAGAGAAAGCGCGCCAAGAGGAGCGGCGCGACGAGGGGCGGCGTACACCCCGGCGCGTTGAAAAAAGGGATCGCAAAACTCGCCCCCGCCTGATGCGCCAGCAGCGCCGGCCAGGCCTGTGCCTGAAACGAGGCGGTGAGACCGCCCGACTGCACGCCCATCGAAATACTGGTGCCCATCGCGATGTAGTTCGTGAACGCGCTCGCACCCACTGGGCCTGCGACGTGCGCGTCCTTGCCTTCGCAGGCCGCGAGCGTCAGGGCAACGGCGGCCAGCGCAACGAGCGCAGCGCGTGGGAAGAACGAGAATCGCATTACAGGATTCTACACCCGCGGCTCATGCTTGTGCGACGCCCGCCCACCCCTGACTCCGCAACAACACGCCGTGCTGATTGAGCGTCGGCGGCACGCGGCGCACCGTCCCGGGCGCCTGGGGGGCGACACCCGTGAGCTCAGAGCCCGCCACATCCTCGAGCGCCTCAAGCACGGAGCGCACGACGCCACACGGAACCCCCGCATCGCGCAGACGCCCCATCCACTCCTCGGAGTCCGCGGTAATGAGGCGCAACCGAATGGTGCCGGTCACCGCGTCGCGGTTCGCAAGGCGCCCCGCATTGGTGGCAAAGCGCGCCTCCTTGAGCGCCGGAATATCGAGCGCCTCGACCAGCGCGGCAAACTGCGTGTCGGTGCCCACGGCAATCACGATGGGCTTATCGCCGGTGTCGAACAGTTCGTAGGGCACCAGGTTCGGATGCGCATTCCCCCACCGCGGTGCCTCGGCGGTAGTGACCAGGGCGTTCTGGGCCACATTCACAAGCGCGCTGATGGCGCTGTGCTGCAACGAGACGTGCAGCTGTCGCGCCGACGCCGCGCCGCTACGTCCGCCAACGAGCGTCGCGAGAATCGCAATCGCGGTATCGCGTCCGGCAATCACATCAGCGAGCGCGACGCCGGTTTTCATCGGCTCACCCATCGGTTCGCCGGTGATCGCCATCCACCCCGACTCCGCCTGCACCACAAAATCGTAGCCCGGCCGATCGCTCAACGGCCCGAAGCCGGAGATGGTGCACCACACCAGCCGCGGATGCGCTTCGAGCAACGTGAGGGGATCGAGTCCGAAGGCCGCGAGGGTGGCTGGCCGAAAATTCTCAATGACCACATCGGCGCCGGCGATGAGCGTGCGCAGAAAATCCTGATCGGCTGCAACGGCGAAATCCGCCGCGACCGACAGTTTGTTCCGGTTGCAGCAGAGGAAGTACGCACTCTGCCCTCGGTCGTCGAAGGGCGGCCCCCAACCCCGGGTGTCGTCGCCAGTGCCGGTGCGTTCGACTTTTATGACGTCAGCCCCCAAATCTCCGAGGACCATGGCAGCGACAGGGCCCGCGAGTACGCGGGATAAGTCGAGAACGCGAAGTCCTTTTAGGGGTAAACTCATGATAATGGCCTATTTGTGTATTGTTACTGGCTTATAAATGGCGCGATAATATTTCGTTTTTTGGCAATAAATCATCGATTTTGGCCCGATTTGGGCCATTTTACCAATGTCACGCTATCACTTGCAACGCGCGTCTTAAAGGGTATACTTGCCCCCGATCACTCCGCGCGGAAAATAGCTAGCAAGTTCCCGGCCGTCGCCGGCCGACCGCGTGGTCCTTGATGCCGAGTCCTTGCCGGCATCCCGCTTGTGCACGGAGTTGGTGCAAATGCCCGACAAGATTCCCCAGCCACCCGCGATTATCGAACCGGTGACTGGTGCTGCTGCCCCTATCCGCCGGCACCCTGGTCACCGCGGTGCTGACGTTCGCGACACCGTCGCGGAAATGGCAGCGAAGGCTCAGGAAATTTCCATGGAGGCTGGTAGCAAGATGGCCTCCGCCATGAAAGATGTCATCAGCGCCGCCGCGGGGCTCACCGCCTTCGCGATCGAGAGCGCTCGCGATCTCGTGCAGTACATGGTGCGCCGTGGCCAGATGACGCAGGACGAGGCGGACAAACTCATCCGCGAGGCGGAAGAGTCATGGGCCAAGAAGAACAAGGGCAAGTTGCCCCCGCCGCCCAGCGTCATCAAGGCGGCCAAAGTTGCCGCCGCCGCTGCCGCCGCAAAGGCGCTGCTACCGGTCAAGCCGAGCGCTGCGGCCTCGGCCGCCCAAAAGGCGCCTGCGGCGAAGGCTGCTGCAAAGCCGGCGGCCAAGCCCGCAGCGAAGCCGGCCGCCAAAGCCAAGCCCGCGCCCAAGAAGTAAAAGTTTCGAGGTGTGAGGGGCGTCGCGGTCGCGCGCCCCTCCCGCTTCGCCACCGCACATGACCAGCCGCACGATTCCCCTCGGCGACGCCGTCGCCCTCACGCGCGCCCTCGTCGCGGTGGATTCGCGCAACCCATTGCTGGTGCCGAACGGCCCTGGGGAACAAGCCTGCGCGGAGTTGCTCGCCCACGTGCTTACCGACTGGGGACTGCGCGTGGAGTTGCAGGAATCCGCCACCGGTCGCGCCAACGTGATTGCCCGCGGCGGCGCGCGCGACGGCGGTCGATCCCTGCTCCTCAACGGCCACCTCGACACCGTGGGTGTTGAAGGGATGACGCACGCGCC
>CANIWQ010000105.1 GCA_947471365.1 Gemmatimonadota bacterium
CTCACTTCCACCGGTACGGAAATCGCGTAGCCATTGTCTTCGACGAGGTAGACGACGGGGAGCTTGAGATTCGACGCCGTGTTGAGCGACTCCCAAAACTCGCCTTGGCTCGTGGTGCCATCGCCAGTGGTGCAGAGCACCACGTCGTCGCCCAAGAAGGTCGCATCGCTCACGCCATTCTGCTTCGCGCGCAGCGTGGCCTCGGCGGCGCCAACGGCCTGCAAGAACTGTGTGCCCGTTGGTGACGACGTGGAGACGATGTTCATCCCCTTGTGTCCCCAGTGGCTTGGCATCTGCCGACCACCCGAGTTCGGATCAGCGGCGGCACCCACGGCGGAGTAGAGCATTTCGGCCGCCGTCATCCCCAGTTGCAGGCAGAGCGCGCGGTCGCGGTAGTAGAGATAGTACCAGTCGTAGCCTGGCTTGAGCACCATCCCTGCGGCGGTCAGCACGGCTTCGTGCCCAGCGCCGGAGATCTGGAAGAAGATTTTGTTTTGGCGCTTGAGCTGGATTTCTTTGTCATCCAGTCGGCGCGACATGAGCATCGTGCGATAGGCCGCGACGAGCTGCTCGCGGGAGAGGCCGACGGTGGCGCGGCGCGTCTTGCTGGTGGTGGCCATGCGTCTGGAAAGCGAGGGACAAGGAGCCGCGGGATATCCGCAGCAGGCAATCATATAAAGATAGCGGTGACCAACGGAGCGGGGGAGGCACGGCACGGATGATATGGCCGCGGCGTACCGCGCCCGCGTTGACTGAAAAACGGTGATGCGACTGGACGCTTGGCCCGCCGCTGGGCATCTTGCGCGAACCCCCACCAAGGTGCCAGGATGCGTCCCAAGCTGGTCAGCGGTGCTTGCTTCGTAGCGGTTCTCCTGCTGGCATTTGCCCTCAAAGGCGCTTGGGGAACAGCCGTGACCGCTGAAGGGGCGCACTACTCGGTGAGTCTTCGCTCCGTCTCCCTGGCAGGGCCACCCCGTAAGGGCTGCGACTATCTCCGCGGGAAAGGGGCCGTGGAGCTGTGCGCCCCCGCTCCAGAGGCGGACCAAGCCTTTTCGGTGCTGTGCGCGTCATTTCCGCTCCTCGCCAATGCGGCCATCTTCGCGCTTCTCTCCGGGATTGTGACGGTCCGCTCGCCATACGGCGCCAAGGGTACCGCCGCCGCCCTCGCGGGAGCGAGTTTTGCGGCCGCCTTTGCCGGGACGCTCTTTGCCAAGATTTCCATGCCATACGCCCTCAACGTGCTGCTCGATCCGCCCTTTCACTTTGGCGGTTTTGCCTACACGGCGGCCTGGAGTGCGGTTGGGTGTCTGCTGTTCGCGTCGGCACTGTCTACGACGAGCATGATGCTGAGGCACACCTAAGGGAGCGGTTAATGGACCTTCCCCTACATCGCGCTGGCACACTCCCTGACTCCGCCGAGACGTGAGGTTGGACAACATTCATCGTTGCTAACCACACAGGGAGTCGCGCTCGTTGCGCGGCGGGAGAAAGACACGAATGCGTCACCGTAGCTGGGCCGAACCTTGGAAGATCAAGGTTGTTGAGCCAATCCGCATGACCACGCGCGCCGAGCGCGAGCGCCATATCCGCGAAGCAGGGTTTAACACATTCCTAATCAAGTCCGAGGACGTCTACATCGACCTCCTCACCGACTCGGGCACGAGTGCCATGAGCGACCGCCAGTGGGCGGGGATGATGATGGGCGACGAAGCCTACGCCGGCTCTCGCAACTATTACAATCTCGAGCGCAGTGTGCGCGAGATCTACGGGTATGAAGAACTCATTCCCACGCACCAAGGACGCGGCGCCGAGCATCTGTTGTCGAAGTTGCTCATCAAGCCGGGCGACCATGTGCCGGGCAACATGTACTTCACCACGACGCGCCTGCACCAGGAACTCGCCGGCGGCACGTTCCACGATGTCATCATCGACGAAGCGCACGACCCCGCGTCGGAGCATCCGTTCAAGGGCAACGTCGATCTCAAGAAACTCGACGCCCTCGTGCAGCAGGTCGGGGCGGATAAGGTGCCGTACATCTGCGTCGCGGTGACGGTGAACCTAGCGGGTGGGCAGCCCGTGAGTCTCGCCAATCTGCGTGCGGTGGCCGAGTACTGCCGTCCGCGCGGTATCAAGGTCATGCTCGACGCCACGCGTGCCGTAGAGAACTCCTGGTTCATTCAGCAGCGCGAGCCGGAGATGCGTGACCGCACCGTGGCCGAAATCCTGCGGATGACCTGCGATCTCACCGACGGCGCGACGATGTCGGGCAAGAAAGATTCGTTGGTGAACATCGGTGGGTGGCTGGGACTCCGCGACAGTGCGATCGCGGCCAAGGCGCAGAACCTCGTGGTGGTGTACGAGGGACTGCACACGTACGGTGGGTTGGCCGGTCGCGACCTCGAGGCGATGGCTATCGGTATTCGCGAATCGGTAGAAGAGGAATACATCCGAAGCCGCATCGGCCAGGTGTACTATCTTGGCGAGCGGCTGCAGGAGGCCGGCGTGCCGATCGTCACGCCGATTGGCGGGCACGCGGTGTTTCTCGATGCGGCCGCGATGTTGCCGCACATTCCGCGCGATCAATTTCCGGCGCAGGCATTAGCGGCGGCACTGTACGTGGAGAGCGGCGTGCGGGCGATGGAGCGCGGTGCAGTCTCTGCGGGGCGCGACCCTGTGACAGGCGAGAATCGGTATCCGAAACTTGAGTTGGTGCGTCTCACCATTCCGCGCCGCGTGTACACGCAGGCGCATATGGATGTCGTCACGGAAAGTGTCATTTCACTCTTCGAAGACCGGAAGCTCGTGCACGGACTCCGCTTTGCGTATGAGCCCGAGTATCTGCGGTTCTTCCAGGCACGGTTTGAGCCGGTGGGGGCGCCCGTCGTGTTAGAATCTGGGGCTCATGCTGGCGCGAGTGTCGATCGCCATTTTGTACTGAACTCATAAGGCCAGACGTCGCACCGCGGATACCACGAAAACGAAAGCGCCCGGCAGCCATCGTTCGGCTCCCGGGCGCTTTTGAGACATGTCAGCGGATCGGGCGGGGGCTTGCGCGGCATCGTGTTACGGAGCAACAATACCGTCGTCAGCTATTTGGAAGGCGCGCCGGGTACGGCGCGACCCCGTCCCGGAGGAGCATGGCCGCATCGCACGGACTAACCGTCGAGCGACATCCGCCGCGATCGCATACTGCGACCGCCGGTTGGAGCCTCCGCCCCATCCTCGTCACCCCGCACGGGCTTATTGCCCCGTCGCGGGGTGTCTTCGTTTTTGGCCTTTTCGGCGAGGTAGCATGTCTCACCGGAGCGTCAACCGCACTGCACTCCCCCGTGCACCCCGTGGCACTTCCCGCCATCACCGTCGCGTGCTCGCTCAGCAACACAAGCGGCACATCAAGCGCGCAACTTTCCGGGATTGCGCCAGGCGCTGCGTCTACTGCGGAACCTCGCTCGGACTAGAGATCGCCACGCTGGACCACGTCTACCCGCTCTCTCGCGGCGGGACGCACGACCCCGGCAACCTCGTGGCTGCCTGTCAGCGCTGCAATCAACTGAAGGGCTCGCTACTCCCAGTGGAGTTCTTCGCGCGCTACCCGTGGGCCGGCGCCAACTTCATGCGCTACGCGCGTGCGGTGCACCGGACGCTCAAACGTGGCGCGCGACGGGCCGTCTCGCTCGCGTTTGCGCAGGCCGCGTAAGTAGCGCGCGTCGGTTGCGGTCGTTTGCGGCTGTTTGCTGTCGTTTACGGTTAACCGATAACGGTCAACGGTCAACCGTAAACGACCGACAACCATTAACGGACCACCGACTCACGCACTCCTCCGCGTCGTCTCCAGCGCCAGCATCACCCGCTTCCGCTCCGGCCCCCACGCGTAGCCGCCGAGTTCCCCTGTCGAGCGAATGACCCGATGGCAGGGAATCAACCAGCTGATCGGATTGCTCCCCACCGCGCCACCCACCGCGCGCGAGGCCTTGGCGTCACCGATCGCGGCCGCGATGTCACCGTAAGTGGTCACGCCGCCGTCCGGAATCTGCAGCAAGGCGTTCCACACCTTCAACTGAAAGTTGGTGCCCTTCACATGGAGGGCGATCGGCGCGGTCGCACGGCTCCCTGGCCGAGGAAATGCCTGCGCGGCGGCCCGCCGCGTCCCCGCTTGATCTGCCACCAGCGTCGCACGCGGCCAGTCGTGCTTCACGCGGTCGAGCGCCTCGCGCCGCGACACCGGATGCACGAAGGCCAGATGGCAAATCCCCCGCGCGGTGACCGCCACCAAGCACTCTCCAAACGGCGTCGGATGAAAGCCGTAGCGAACCTCCACCCCCTCGCCGCCCCGCTGATACTCACCAGGCGTCATCGCCTCGGCGTTCACCAGCAAATCATGCAATCGCGATGACCCCGACAACCCTGCTTCGTAACTGCTGTCGAGGACCGTGCGATCTTCGCGCAACAGTCGCTTCACCACCTGCGCGGTGCGGTGCTGCAGAAATCGCTTGGGGCTGATGCCAGCCCAGCGCGTAAACAGTTTTTGACAATGCGATTCGCTCAACCCCACATGCCGCGCCACGTCAGCCAGCGATGGCTGCGCGTCGCCCTGCGCATCGAGGTAGCGGATGGCCCGCTCCACGCGGGTGTAGTCGTCAACCATCGGATCGGTCGTCATGCGGGGCTCAGAGTGAATGACGAACGAACGGTACGGCAGGGCGGGGAGGAGCTCAATCCGATTCTTGCGACGGCCTTAGTAGTCCACGGGCCGCAGGTACGACTCCCCAATCGCCGTCGCGCTCATCATGGCCACCGTCGGCAACTTCCGCTTCCAGTGCGTGCCGTCGAGGCGCTTCCGGACCAGCTCCACTTCCACCGCAGAAAATCCGCGCGCCGCAACTTCTGCCGGCGAGTAGCCACTCAGTAGCCAGTTGAGAATCTGATCGGCGCGTGCATACGCAATGCCGAAGTCGCGTTCATCGGTTTGGTCTTGCACCAAGTCAGCCGACGCGGGCTTCTCGATGATCACCTGCGGCACACCGAGGTGGCGCGCGAGTTCCCACACCTGCGACTTGAACAAGTCGCCGAGCGGGTTCACCGGCGGCGAATCGTCGGCGTGCCAGGTGAAATAGCCGAGCAAGCGCTCGCTCTTGTTGCCGGTGCCAAGGGGCAGCGCTTGGTAGCGCGCCGAAAGATCGAACAACGCGATCATGCGCGACCGCGCCATCACATTGCCGCGGCGTGCGGCGTCCGCATCGGGCTCGAGCGCGAGATAGCCATCGACCATGCCGCTGATGTCGACGGTGCGCGAGTCCACGCCCAGCTGATCAATCACCAACTGCGCATGGGCGAGCGAGTCGGGGTTCGACGTGCGGTACGGCATGCGGATGGCCACGACATTCTTCGGCCCCAGCGCTCGCGCCGCCAGCGCAGCGACCACCGCCGAGTCCACGCCCCCTGAGAGACCAACCACTGCTTTGGTAAAGCCGCGCCGCGCAAACTCGTCGCGCAAAAAGGCCGTCAGCCACCCTTCCACCAGCGTGGCGTCGATCTCGAGCGGCGGTGGCGTGCCGCGCGAACGGTCGCCGCCGGCCACCACGGGGAGTGCTTCCGCCGCACCGCCGTCGCGCGTTGCAGCCTTCGACGTGGCGCTGGCTCCCGTTGCTGACGCGCTGTTCACTGTACCGGTGGTCGCGTTCGCTCCGACCGCGCGCTGGCCCGCCGCCCGTTGGAGCTCCGCCACGAGCATCGGCAACTGGGCGCGCACATCGCTCAACAGCGGTCCTTCGGCACGCGTGCGCGTGATGTCGTCCAGATCCACCGCCGCGGTGAGCAGCGCTTCGTCCCAGAGCGGCGCACGGGCGCGCACATCGCCGCGCGGACCCATCACACAGCTCGCGCCTTGGAACATCCGGCCCCCTTCGCTGCCGACGAGACTCGCGTTCGTGACGAAGATGCCGTGCTCTTCCGCGATGTCGCGGATCAGGCGATCCCACCGTGCGACGGATGCCGGCATGGCATCGCCATCGAGGCGTTCCATGGTGCCGCGCGCCGGCGCCGCCGATGATACGAACACCACCTGTGCCCCGTCGAGTGCGGCAATGAGCCCCGTGAGCGAATGCCACGCGTCTTCGCACACCAGCATCGCCGCGCGTCCCCACGGGGTGTCGAACGCCTGTACGCCATAGCCGCGCTCCACAAACCGCTCTTCGTCGAACATGCCGTAGGTCGGCAGAAAATTCTTGCGGTGCACATGTATGATCTGCGGCGTCTCCCCCAGCCGCACGTACATGGCGGCGTTGTGCAGATTGCCGCCGAACTTCTCGTAAAAGCCGACCACCACGTCGATAGGAGCGGCACCGTGGCCCGCCGCGTCGCGATACGCCGCCGAAAGTCGCGTTGCGACGTCGTCCGCCGTCAGCGCCAACTCGCGCACGCCGCCTTCCACGAAGTAGCCGGAGAGGACCGTTTCGGCAAAATGGACGACCTGCGGCCGCGGCTCGAGCGCCGCCGACTGCGCGATCACTTCACCGATGCGACGAAAATTCCCGGCAAGGTCACCTTTGCGGGGGCGGTACTGGGCGATAGCGATCTGAAGAAGCGGCATACGTTATGAAAGGTCGCACCGGCGGGCGGTGCCGGGCAACGCCATCTGGGGTACTATTCTGAACAATGTCAGGCCGTCGCCCCAAGTCCTTCAGGATTCTCGTGTTGGCCTCTCTCGCCTTACTGGCCGCCCGCGCCGGTGTGGCGAGAGCCCAGCAGGGCGGAGCCGCGCCCGCCGTTGAGGCCTGGCAGATCACGCCGCCCCCTCAATCCTCGCTCGTCTTTGCCCGCGATGGCTCCCTGATCGGCGAAATCGGGCGCCAGTGGCGGACCAATGTGTCGATCCGCACGCTGCCCAAGTACCTCCCGCAGGCCTTCGTCGCGGTTGAGGACCACCGCTTTTATCAACACGACGGTGTCGACGTCGTGGGCATCGCGGGCGCCATCAAAGACAACCTGCTGGGCGGCTCGCGCGGGGCCAGCACCATCACGCAGCAGCTCGTCGGGAACATGCATCCCGACCTAATCGACCGGCGCGACCGCACCCTCTCGCGCAAACTGCGTGAGCAACGCGCCGCCCGCGAAATGGAAAAGCATTACACCAAGGAACTGATCCTCGAGGCCTACCTCAATCAGATCAGTTTCGGGCACGGCTGGTACGGTGTCGAATCGGCGAGCCAGCATTTCTTTGGCAAGCCCGCCGCGCAGCTCACGCTTGCGGAGGCGGCCACGCTCGCGGCCATGCCCAAGGGGCCGGCCATCTATGATCCGGCGAAGTTCCCCGACCGTGCCCGCAACCGCCGCGACGCCATTCTTGACCTCATGGCCGCGCAAAAGTTCATCACGCGCGCTAACGCCGACGGGGCGAAGGCCACGCTGCTCCATACCGTTGCGAATGGCGGTGTCTCTGCCCCGTCGCCGTACTTCGTGGACGCGGTACGCGCCTATGCCGAGCGCACGGGCGTGCCGCTCGCGCAGGGCGGACTTCGCATTTACACCTCGCTCGATCCCGTGCTCCAGCGCGCGGCCGTCACGGCGCTGCTCGACGGCACCGCCGCGGTGGAAGCGCGGACGAATTATCGAAACCCCACGCTCGCCAATCACGCCAAGGGGAGCACCGACTACTTGCAGGGTGCGGTCGTCGCCATCGATCCGTCCACGGGCGATGTGCGCGCGCTTGTTGGTGGGCGAAACTATCAGGAGTCGCCCTTCAATCGCGCCACCAATGCGATGCGGCAGCCGGGCTCGAGCTTTAAGCCGTTCGTGTATGCGCGCGCCATCGTCGACTCGTTGCCGCCGAACGCCATCGTTCCCGATACCTCACTCGAGATTCCGCAGCCCGACGGCCAGCTCTACCGGCCACGCAACGACGACGGCGACTTCCTCGGCAACATCACGCTGCGCCAAGCCATCACCCGGTCGCGTAATCCGGTGGCCGTGCAACTCTGGCTCCGGCTCGGCGCCGACTCGGTGATCGCACTGGCCCATCGTTTTGGCATCACAACCGCCATCGCACCGTATCCTTCGAGTGCGATTGGGGCGTCCGTGGTGCGCCCTATCGATTTCGTGGCGGCCTACACCGCATTCGCCAATCTTGGCACGCCGGTCGAACCGCGCCTCATCTATCGCATTGAAGACCGCAGCGGTCGCACGCTCTACGCACAGGACGTGCGGGCACTGCCACCGGCGCTCGAGCCCGCCGCGACCTTTGTGGTGCGGGACATGATGCGCGACGTCATCGAACGCGGCACGGCCACCGCCGTCCGGCGTTATCTCCCGAAGGACGTCCCCGTCGCCGGGAAAACCGGAACGACGAACGACAACACCGACGTTTGGTTCGTCGGTCTCACGCCAGATATTGTCGCGGGCGTCTGGCTCGGCCTCGACAAGCCGCGGCCTATCGCCGAACGCGGTGTGGCGGGCGGTACCCTCGCGGCACCCATTTTCGGACAAATGCTCGCGCGCGCCGGTTACACCCACCCCGTGGGGAGCTGGAGTCCGCCGCCGGGCGTCGTGACCGCAGAGCTCGACCGAGAAACCGGACGGCTCTCGGACGCCGCCACTCCTCCCGAACGCCGCTATTCCGAGTACTTTTTATCCGGAACCGAACCCGCCGCGTTGCGTGTTGACGCGCGGCGATTGTTTGCGCTCGGTCCCATCACGTTTTAGCTCCCGATTGCCCTATGGCTTTTTCGCCCATTCAAAAATTGAGCATCGGTGCGGGAGCGATGCTCCTGATGTTGGCCGTGGCCGGTGGGTCGGCACTCGTCGGCATCACGCAGATGATGGGGAGCGAACGCGCCGTGGCGCAGACCAACGCCGCGATTGCCAAACTCGATCGCGTCGTCACCCGTACGCTCGACGCTGAAAATGCGCAGCGCGGGTTCGTGTCCACCGGTGACAGCTCGTTTCTCGAGCCGCTTGACTCCGCGCAAAACGATGTGGAGTTCGTACTCGATACCCTGCTGATCCTCACCGACGACGATCCCGAACAGCGGCGCAATCTCGAACGCCTTGGCCCATTGATCGCTGCGCGCTTCCGCGACGTACGTGCGGGCATCGCCATTCGCCAGCGCAAGGGATTGGACTCTGCCACCGCGTTCATGCGGCACGAGACGGGATTGCGCGCGCGCGGCGGCGCTGGATCTGTGGCGATCAAGATGCGCGACGAAGAAATCCGTGTGCTGGGATTTCGCTCCCGCATCATGACCGAGACGGGGCGCCAAGCGCGCCTGATCTTGCTCGTCGGCTCACTCACATCCCTCCTCCTGGCGTTGCTCGCCCTGCAGCCGATGCGTCCGAGTGTCGCGCTCCGGCTCACGCAGCGTCTGTCGTACGTCCTGCAGCCGCCGCCGGAACTGAAACTCACGCTGGACGAAGCGGCGCGCCACGCGGGCGACCGCCTCATGCGCCTGCAGCAGATTATTGCCGCACTGAATGCGCCGGTGAACGCCGAAGATGTGGCATTGCACCTCTTGCAGAAGGGTGCGCCTCCGCTCGTGGCGAGCCTCGGCGTCGTCGCGCGTCGCGTCGGCAACGCGCTGGTGGTCGCGCGATCACTCGGCCGAGTGGCGGGAGACCTCGCCACGGGTTCTACCATTGTGTCGTCGCGCCTCCAACCCTTTGAGCGCGCCGAACAGAGCGGCGAGCCGGTAGTCGTCGCATCGGCCGCGGAGCGCGACCACACCTTCCCGGCCCTCGAAGCGTTTTCCGTTGACGGATCTGGCGAAGGGGCGTTCATTGCCGTGCCGCTGACGGCCGACGGGCGTGTGCGCGGTGTATTACTCCTGTCGTTTTCGGGCGATCGCGTGTTTGGTGATGACGATCGTGCGTACCTGGCCACGCTTGGCCGCTTGGGCGGACAGGCCCTCGCTCGCAATCATATCTGAGCGTGGCGCAACGACCTCTCCACGCGGTGAACCGCGTGCGAGCCGTCGAGATCCATTTCTACTATTGGAGCTGTTGACGATGCCGAAGTTCCGTCGTTCGGTCGGTTGGACTGTGAAGCTCGGTCTTCTCCTTGTCGTCGCGGCATGCAGCGGCGGAGATGCCCTCGCGCCCGTGAAGCCGGCGTCGGTTGAGAACGCGGTCGGCACCGCGCCGTCCGCGACCGTCGGCACGGTCCTCGCCTCCGCTCCGACCTTCGTCGTCAAAGACGCTGCGGGGAACTCGCTCAGCAACATCTCGGTCACCGTCGCGGTGACGAGTGGCGGCGGTACGCTCGTCGGCGCACCCACCAAGAGTTCGGCGGGCGCAACGTCGGTGGGGACGTGGACGCTGGGCACCACGGCCGGCACCAACGTCATCACGGTCACCGTGAGCGGCCTCTCGCCGCTCACCCTCTCTGCCACCGGCCTTCCCGGCGCGCCGAGCAAGATTGTGGCGGTCGGCGGGAGCGGGCAGAGTGCGCCCGCGGGCACGGTGCTGTCGTCGCCCGTCGTGGTGAAAGTCACTGATCAGTATGGCAATGGCGTGAGCGGGCAACAGACGTCCTTTGTGGTCACGACTGGCGGCGGAACCCTGACCGGTGCGCTCACCGCAACCACCGACATCACGGGCTCGGCCATTGCGCCACCGTGGAAGGTTGGACGGACCAACGTCGCGCAGCAACTCACCGTGACGTCGGGCACGGCGAGCCTCGTGGTGCCAGCCACGATCGCCACTTCGTATGGCATTGATTTGCGGTACGTTGGGACGGCGCCCGAAGCATCAATCCAAAACGCGTTTTCCAACGCCATCGCGCGCATCACCGCAATGAACGTGGGCGCGATTCAGTCGGTCAACACTGGCGCCTACAACGTCGACACGAACTGTGGAACGAGCGGCGTCGGTCAGATCAACGAAATCATTCCTAGCGTCATCATCTACGCGACCATTGGCCCCATCGACGGTCCTGGCAAGATTCTCGGTCGCGCCGGCCCCTGCGCCATTCGCAACACCACCAAGTTGCCGGTGATCGGCGTGATGACCTTTGA
>CANIWQ010000106.1 GCA_947471365.1 Gemmatimonadota bacterium
GGTTCGCACGTGATCAAGGCCGGCGCCGAAATCAGTCAGATCTCGGCCAGCCAGACGTTCCCGAACAACAAGGACGGTTCGTTCAACTTCCTGACGGACACCTCGACGCTTCCGAACACGGCGTCGATCGCGGTCGGTTTTACCGACCCGAACGGCATCAGCGACGCCAAGGCGAGCGCCACGGGCATCGTCACGGGGGTGTACATCAACGACGAATGGCGTTTGCAGGACAACTTGACGTTCAGCATTGGCATTCGCCACGATGCTGAGTTCAACACGATGAACAACAAGTACACGGTGCCATGGGCCTCCGATCCGGTGCTGCAGGCTATTCCGCAGTTCGCGGACTACCTGAACCTCGGCAACCGCAAGAACCAGCTCGGCAACTTCTCGCCGCGCTTTGCCTTCTCGTGGGATCCGCTGCGGAACAACAAGACCTTCGTTCGCGGCGGCTTTGGCATCATCTACGATCGCGTCACGAGTTTCATTGGGTTCCAGGAGCGCAAGAACTCGACGTGGCGGTCGTATAACTTCACGTTCAACAACACGACCAACCTGCCGACGCTCGATCCGGCGGTGCTCAAGGCTCGTGTGTTGGCTGGCCAGTCGGGCTCGCCGGCGCCGATTTTGATCAAGCATGACATGAAGACGCCGCAGAACCAGCAGATGTCGCTGGGTATCGGCCATCAGTTCACGAGCGAGTTCGGTGTGAACGTCGACTACGTGCGTCAGCATCTCACGAACCTCTACGTGCAGCGCAATCCGAACTATGTGAACAAGAACCCCGCCGGCCCGGTCGCGGTCGGCACGCGTATGCTGACCAGCAAGTACGGCGACATTGTCCTGTGGGACGACATCGGCACTTCCGACTACTCGGCGTTCCTCGTGTCGGCCACCTGGCAGCGCGGCAAGACCCGCGTGAACCTCGCCTACACCCTCGGCTGGTACGAAGGCAACTTCGACACCGCTGGTCTGCCGAACTTCGCCCTGCCGTTCCTGTTCAACACCCAGCGCACGACGGGTGACGAGCGGCACCGCCTGGTGCTCTCGGAAGTCAGCCCGATTCCGTTCGGCTTTATGCTCTCCGCGATCGCAACGATCGCGAGCCCGCGCCCGTACACGAGCATCGACGGCCGCGACATCAACGGCGACAACATCACCGGCGATGACTACACCGGTGGCACCACGTCGGCGACCGGCATCCGTACGGTTCGCCCGTCGGAGAAGTGGGACAACTGGTATCGCACGGTTGACGTCCGCCTCTCGCGTCCGCTCTGGACGGTCGACGGCAAGAAGATCAGCTTCTCGGCTGAAATCTTCAATCTGTTCAACTGGAGCAGCAACCTCTCGTACGGCTCGACGCAGTTCACGGCCACGGGAACTGGCGTGGCATCGTACGGCGTGCCGACCGGTGCGTATGCGGCTCGGCAGGCCCAGGTGGGGATGCGGATCGATTGGTAAGGACTACCGCAGTGGACGGTTGACGGTAGACGGTTGACCGTTTGAG
Organism: Gemmatimonadota bacterium; assembly: GCA_947471365.1. Classification (GTDB taxonomy): domain Bacteria; phylum Gemmatimonadota; class Gemmatimonadetes; order Gemmatimonadales; family Gemmatimonadaceae; genus Fen-1231. The sequence goes on from CANIWQ010000106.1 coordinate 1,508, forward strand.
TGGCACAACAAGAACGGCGGGGCAGCGTTGAGCTGCTCCGCCGTTCTTGTTGTTTGGGTCTTATCGATCGCGACTGCGTTATCAGTCGTAGACGGTTGACCGTTTACCGCGCGGCGGGCTTCAATTCCAGTACCACCCCTTCCAGCCCTGCCATCGGCACCTCAAGCGTCGTGATCCCAGCGCCGAGCGTTCCGATGGTTCGTGTACCACTCGCATCGTGCCGCACGATCTTGGCACCCGCGCGCACGCCGTAACGCCCCCCGTCAATGCGCACGCGGACCGTGGTGGAATCATCGGTGATGCGCGCCAGCGCTATCGCGACGCGGCCGTCGCGGGCCCGCCACGCAGACGAGAGCACCTCCGGCGACGTCAGGTGCGCCTCCACCGGCCCGCCCCGCCGAGCGGCGTAAATCGAGATACGTGAGAGGCGCACATCCACGGCGGGGACATCGATATCGGGCGCGCGGAGGAAGGTGCCGTCGAGGAAGAAATCCCGTAGGCCATAGCGGAGACGCGCGAGCTTCTCGAGATAATCCATCTCGGCGCGACGCTCCGTCAACTGCTCCGGCAAAAAGTTCGCGATGGTCGGTTGCATCCCCCACACGAACATGCGTGCCTGCTCCAGAAAGAACTGGCCACGATAGGCACGGTCGAGCAGCGTGAGCGCATTCGCTGGACGAAGCTCCGCCGGCCACAGTTCGTCGTACGGCGGATAGGTGAGCGAACCGTACGTGCCGTAGGTCACGGCATACGGGTGGTACACCGCCTGAAAGAGCGGCACCACTTCCCAACCGCTCGCGGGGTCGGCGTAACGCTCTTGGCTCACCTGCAACGTCAAAAAGGCGTCGAGATCCGGCAACCAACTTTCGCCACCTCCCTCGCCGGCAAAGCCAAAGGGCAACGTGCCGCCCCGACGGCGCAGATCCTTGGCGAGCAAACGGAATCCGTCCATCCAGTAGTGCCCACCACCCACGGGGTGCCCGTGGTTCGGATTCCAGCACACCAAACTCAGGACGGCCTGATCCATGTAGATGCCGTCGAGCCCGTACTGGTGCATCACGGTGTCGGCGATGCCGGCGTACTTGTCGCGCCAGAACGCGGTGGAAATGTCCATGGTCGCACAGGGCTGCGGGTCAAACACATTGTAGACCTCGGTGCGCACTGTTCCGTCGCGTTCACGCACCGCCCACTGTTCGGCATTCTCATTCTTCCAGCTGGGCGTTGGCAAACACCAGAGCCGTTGGTTCATATAGACAATCGCGTGCAATCCGTTCTGCTTGGCCACGCGCACGGCCTTCGTGAACGGCTCCGCCCCTTCGCGCGGCGGCAGATAGTCGGGGAAGCTCGTGTCGTAGGGGCCGTTGTGCCACCAATGCCAGAACACACTCACGGGCAGCTTGGCGTCGTTCTGCAGAAGGGCCGCGGGAGCGAGCACGGCGTCCGAGCGGCCGCGATTCCATTCCCAGATTCCGGTTTCACGCACCCACGCGGGGGTACGGCGTGTGGCGAGACGGCTCTCGCGTGCCCAGTACTGTTTGGTGCCCCACGCGCGATATCGTTCGGCGGCGTTGAGCCAGTCGCCGTCCACGGCGCCAACGAGCGCGTCGTATGTGGTGGCGTAGCTATCGTCGTGCCCAGGGTTCGATGGCACGTGTGTCATCTCAAAACCCGCCGAGCCACCGGGCTCCCCCCAGAGCGCAAACGATTTGCGGTACGCGAGCGTGTCGTTCGCCGCAAAGTACAGCCCACCGGTTGGCGGAGCGGTGAGCGAAATTTCCTGCAGCGAAAGCGCGCCTGGATAGACCCACTCGAGGCGACGTCCCGCAGGCCCAGAACCGGCCAACAACTTTCGCGGATCGCGCGCCATCTGCCCCATCCACTGCGGCACCACGAGCTGCTCGTGTTCGCCGAGTTTCGCGATGCCCGAGAACCGCGGAAAGTGCACGACTTCCACTGGGAGCGCGCGCGTCCCCTCAACGCGAATGCGCCACGCGGACGTACTGTCTGCGCGGAGCTGCACCGTGGCAATGACACGCAACGTTGCCGAGCGTGCGAACTGATCCCAGGTCAGCTCAAGTCCGCGACTCCCGCTGAGTCGGCGCCACGAAAACCGTCCTGCCTGCGCGGCAGTGACCGGCGCGGCATCTGCAATGTCGAGCGACCAGAGCCCCGTCACGTCGCGGTCGCCACCGGCGAGCTGCCGCTGGTGCGAATCGGTAAGCGACTGCACATGCCCGTCGGTCGCCGACAGCGTGAGGCGAAGACCCGGCGAGTCGAGCGCGGGCGCGCCCTGCTGTGCCGCCGCCGTGGACAGCGCGCCGACCATCATCGCAACGATGGCGCGCGTGAGTACCCCCGCGCGCGCCCTCACTTGTAGATCAGGTATGGTTTGATCTTCTGTGCGAACAACTTTTCGTCAGCCGCCCAACGCACAAGCAACGCGTCGACCGTGCCCTGATCGACGGCGGCGCGGAGCTGGTCGGTGCCGCCAAGGCGATCAATGGACTTCTCGCGCCAGGTAAAATCCGCCTTGTGTCGTGCCTGAATGGCCGCGAGCATGCGGATGCCGAGCGCTACCGGGCGTACGACGTTCCGGTCGGTGACGCGCACCTTGATCATCGGAATGGTCAGTCCGCCGAACTTGTAGCCCGCTTCGATTGTACGTGACGTGGAATCGAAGTGGACGCCCGGCAGTTTTCGCGCATTGAGTTCCGCGGCAATCGCACCGGCATCGGTGAGCCAACTCGCGCCGATCAAGGTGAACGGGTCGTCGGTTCCACGCCCTTCGGTGGCACTCGTGCCCTCAAAGAACACCGTGCCTGGGTAGAGCAACGAGGCGTCGAGCGTGCGCAAATTCGGCGACGGGTTTACCCAGGGAATTCCTGTTTCGTCAAACCACTGCGAGCGCCGATAGTTCTGCATCGGCACCACCATCACTTTGGCGTCGATGAGTTTTTCGCCCACGAGGTACTTGAGCAGTTCGCCCGGCGTAAGGCCGTAGCGCAACGCCACGGGGTGCTGCCCAACGAGCGAGGCAAACTTTGGATCGAGAATATTCCCTTCCACCCGGTCCGCGCGAATGGGGTCTGGGCGGTCCAGAATGATGATCGGCTTTTTGGCCGCCGCCGCCATATTGGCAAGCGTCCACTGGAAGGTGTAGACGCGGGCGCCGACATCTTGAATGTCGTAGAGCAGCACGTCGACATCCTTCAACATCTCTGGGGTCGGCACCGACACATCGCCGAACAGTGAGTAAATGGGCACGCCCGTTGCCGAGTCTACCGTGGACGCGATTTTCTCACCGGCCTTGGCCACGCCACGTAATCCGTGCTCCGGTCCGAACAGCGCCGTGAGCTTCACACCGGGAGCGCGGAACAGCAGATCGATGGTGCTCGTCCCCTTGCGATCACGTCCCGAATGGTTGGTCAGGAGCCCCACCCGCTTCCCGCGAATGAGATGTAGCGAATCCTTGAGCAAAACCTCGATCCCCGGCACCACATTGCCCGCGGGCTGGCGGGCCGCCTGAGCGGGGGCGGCGCTGGGGTGGGTGGCAAGGAGCAGAATGAAAGCGGGGATGGTGCGTCGCATGATCGGCGTCCGGTGAGTCCGTGGGTACAGTCAGGGGTCTTCAAAAACTGCTCTCGTATTGTATCACCCCCGTCCTCGCTGGGCTATCTTATTATGAATTCCCCCCTGAGCCCGAGACCGGCATGACCATTACGAGAGCCAACCTCCATCTCGCCACCGGCGACAGTGAGCGCCGAGCCGGCGCGCGTCACCAGCCGCCGGGTGACCACGTCGAGAGAAATCCAGGGCTGCCGCTCGACCTCGACCTCGTGCTGGCGCAGCACGTCAATAAGAGCGCCGCCGAGCGCCGAGCCTCCACCATCCCCACGCGCCGCACCGTCAAGAAACAGTGGCAGGCGGCGTGGCAGCTACGCGCGATCACGCTCATCGACCTGACGACCCTGTCCGGTGACGACACACCAGGCAATGTCCGTCGTCTGTGCGCTAAAGCCATGCATCCGCTACGCGCCGACCTCCTCAAAGCGCTCGGCGCCGAATCACTCCACGTGACCACTGGTGCCGTGTGCGTCTATCACGCGCTCGTGCCTACCGCAGTGGACGCGCTCAAGGGCAGCAACATCCCAGTGGCCGCTGTGAGCACCGGCTTCCCGGCCGGCCTCTCCCCGTTCGCCACGCGCCTCGCCGAAGTGCGTGAGAGCGTCGCGGCGGGCGCAAAGGAAATCGACATCGTCATCACCCGTGCGCACGTGCTCACCGGTGACTGGAATGCGCTCTACGACGAAGTGCAGCGATTCCGTGAGGCCTGCGGCTCCGCCCACATGAAAGCCATTCTTGCCACCGGCGACCTCGCCACGCTCACTAACGTGGCACGCGCCTCAATGGTCGCGATGATGGCTGGAGCAGACTTCATCAAAACCAGCACTGGAAAAGAGACCGTCAACGCCACCCTTCCCGTTTCACTGGTCATGGTGCGCATGATTCGCGACTACTTCGAGCGCACGGGTTACGCCGTGGGCTACAAACCAGCGGGCGGTATTCGCTCAGCAAAAAACGCACTGGAATATTTGTATCTCATCAAAGAAGAACTCGGCGACCGCTGGCTCCGCCCCGATCTGTTTCGTTTTGGCGCGAGTGGGTTGCTCACCGACATCGAGCGCCAGCTCGAGCACTTCACCACCGGGCGCTATGCTGCGGCCCACCGCCAGCCGATGGTATGAACACACCTCCCTCCGTTTCCGACATCTTTGCGTCCATGGACTACGGCCCATCGCCGGAGAGCGACAAGCCGGCACTCGCCTGGATTGCCGCACACAACGGGAGCTTCGGCCACTTCATCCACGGCGCGTGGACCAAACCCAAGGCCACGTTCAACGTGCACAACCCTGCCACGGCAACGGTCATAGCCAAAGTGTCGCAGGGCTCCGCCGCTGACGTAGACGCTGCCGTCGCTGCCGCGCGCAAAGCACTCCCGGCCTGGCGCGCGATGAGCGGCCACCAGCGTGCCACGCATCTGTATGCGCTCGCCCGTGCCATGCAGCGCAACGCACGCCTCTTTGCCGTGTTGGAAACAATCGACAACGGTAAGAGCATTCGCGAAACGCGCGACATCGACATTCCGCTCGTGGCGCGTCACTTCTATCACCACGCGGGTTGGGCGCAACTGCTCGAGACCGAGTTCCCAGGACACACGGGCGCTGGCGTGGTGGGACAGATCATTCCGTGGAACTTTCCTCTGCTGATGCTGGCCTGGAAAGTGGCCCCGGCTCTCGCCGCCGGTTGCACCATCGTTCTGAAGCCGGCCGAGTTCACACCGCTCACGGCACTTGCCTTCGCTGAGATTGCCGCCGAGGCAGGGCTGCCCGCTGGTGTACTCAACCTCCTCACCGGCGACGGTGCCACGGGCGCGGCGCTTGTGGATCACAAGGGCGTGGACAAGCTCGCCTTCACCGGCAGCACCGATGTCGGCCGCATCATTCGCAAAGCCACGGCGGGCAGCGGCAAAAAACTCTCGCTCGAACTCGGCGGCAAAAGTCCGTTCATTGTGTTTGAGGATGCTGATCTCGACAGCGTGGTCGAAGGCGTGGTGGACGCCATCTGGTTCAATCAAGGCCAGGTCTGCTGCGCGGGTTCGCGCTTGTTGATGCAAGAAGGGATCGCCGAGCGCCTCGTGGACAAACTGCGTGCGCGCATGGAGAAACTCCGCGTGGGTTCTCCGCTCGATAAAGCCGTGGATATGGGAGCGATTGTTGCGCCGGTGCAACTCGAACGCATTGCCGCGCTCGTTGAACAGGGCAAGCAAGAAGGCTCCGAGTGCTGGCAGCCGAGCTGGGCGGTGCCGACAAAAGGCTCGTTCTATCCGCCAACGCTGTTCACGAACGTCGCGCCAAGCGCGACGATTGCGCAGGTGGAGATCTTTGGCCCCGTACTCGTGTCAATGACCTTCCGCACGCCCGACGAAGCGGTCGCACTGGCCAACAATACGCCCTTCGGACTCGCGGCGAGTGTGTGGAGCGACAATATCAATCTCGCACTCGACATCGCCCCAAAGATCAAAGCGGGCGTGGTGTGGGTGAACTGCACCAATCTCTTTGATGCGGCCGCTGGCTTTGGTGGCTATCGCGAATCGGGATACGGACGCGAAGGCGGGCGCGAGGGGATGTGGGAGTATCTCAAGCCGTCAGCCCCGCTGCGCGCTCCGGCAAAGGTTGCCGCAGCGAAAACCAAAGGCAAAGCCGTCGTCGCGGCCAAGAGCCGAGTTGTATCACACGTCTCCGTGGGAGTCGACCGCACTTCCAAGCTGTTCATCGGAGGCAAACAAGCGCGCCCAGATTCCGGCTACTCGCTGCCCGTCAAAGGCTTCGCTGGCGCAGTGATTGGCGAAGTGGGCGAAGGAAGCCGCAAGGATATTCGAAACGCCGTAGAAGCGGCGCGCGGCGCAGCGGGCTCGTGGGCGCGCGCCTCAGGGCATAACCGCGCACAGATCCTCTACTACATCGCCGAGAATCTCTCGGCGCGGGCCGCGGAGTTTGGCGCACGTATCCGGACGATGACGGGCGGCGACGGCGCCGCCGAAGTAGAGGCGAGTATCCACCGCCTCTTCACCTACGCTGCATGGGCCGACAAGTGGGACGGTCAGGTGCACCAGACGCCAATCCGCGGCGTCACGCTGGCCATGAACGAACCCCTCGGCGTCGTTGGCATTGCCGCGCCGGCCGCATCACCACTGCTCGGCTGGCTCTCGTACGTCGCACCGGCAATCGCCTGCGGCAACACGGTGGTCACCATACCGAGCGAGTCGCATCCGTTGGCCGTAACTGATTTCTATCAGGTGCTCGAAACCAGCGACGTCCCCGCGGGCGTGGTGAACATCGTCACCGGGCGCACCGATGAACTGGCCAAGACGCTCGCCGAGCATGATGATGTGGACGCCATCTGGTTCAGCGGCAGCCGCGCCGGCGTCACCGCCTGCGAACTCGCCAGCATCGGCAACATGAAGCAGACGTGGTGCGAGTGGACTCCTCGCGACTGGGCCGATCCGGCCCAGGGCGAGGGGCGCGCGTTCCTGCGTCACGCGACGCAGGTGAAGAATATTTGGATTCCGTACGGGGAATAGCGATCGGACCGTACGAATCTCCACGAACGAAACCAGCGAGAGTCGCGAGGTCTGGAAGGCTCGCGACTCTTTCGGCTTCAAGCCCGTCAATCTGACAGCACACTCTCCGCTACCGGCGCAAATTTCGCCGTAAAGTGCCGCAACGCCGACGGTTGCTGCACGATCTTCACCCCACGAATCTTGTCTTTGACCGTGTGCAGGTAGATCAGCACCTCGCACACATAGTCCATATGGCTCTGCGTGTACACACGCCGCGGAAATGCCAAGCGCACGAGTTCGAGTTCCGAGAACTTCTCCGTGCCATCCGGCTGCTTGCCGAACATCACCGATCCAATCTCACAGGCGCGGATGCCACCCACCGTGTAGAGCGCCACGCTCAGCGCCCAACCGGGATATTCGCTCTGCGGAATGTGACTGAGCCAGCTCTTGGCATCGAGGTACAGTGCGTGCCCACCCGCCGGCCGAACTGTTGGAATACCGGCCGCCGTCATCCGTTCCGAGAGATACTCAACCGTTCGAATGCGATACCGCAAATAATCTTCGCTCAGCGCCTCACGGAGCCCCACGGCAATCGCCTCGAGGTCGTACCCTGCCAGTCCACCGTACGTGGGGAATCCTTCCGTGAGAATCAGCGAGTTGCGGCACCGCTCGGCGAGCGCATCATCGTTCACGGCCAAGAAGCCACCGATGTTCGCCATACCGTCTTTCTTGGCGCTCATCGTGCAACCGTCGGCTAAACGGAACATCTCCTGCGCAATCTGCATGGGCGTTTGGTCTTCGTAGCCGGGCTCACGCATCTTGATGAACATGGCGTTCTCGGCAAAACGGCAGGCGTCAATGATGAACGGCACGCCGAACTGTTTGCACAGCTCGCTCACGCCGCGCACGTTCGCCATGCTCACCGGCTGGCCGCCTTCGGAGTTGTTGGTGACGGTGCACATCACCATCGGAATCTGGCCGCGCTTCTCGCGGAGCGTCCGCTCCAGCGCGGCGAGATCCATGTTCCCCTTGAACGGATGCAGCGTGGCCGGCTGGTGCCCCTCAGCGATCGGCAGATTCAGCGCCACGCCGCGGCGGGCTTCGATGTTCGCCCGCGTGGTGTCGAAGTGCGTATTGTTGGGCACAATCACGCCGTCGTTGACCATCGCTTGGCTCAGAATGTGCTCGGCCGCACGTCCTTGGTGCGTGGGGATCACATGCTTGAATCCCGTGATCTCGTGTACCGTCTGCTCAAAGGCAAAGAACGATCGCGCGCCGGCATACGACTCGTCGCCGCGCATCATCCCCGCCCACTGGTAGATGCTCATCGCTCCGGTGCCACTGTCGGTGAGCAAGTCGATCAGCACATCCTCCGCGCGGAGCTGAAAGGGATTGTAGTGCGCCACGCGAATCGCGTGCTCGCGTTCCGCCCGGCTTGTCTGCCGAATGGGCTCGACCGTCTTGATCCGGAACGGTTCGATGATTGTTTTGAATTCCATATGGCGAATATACCGCCACCCCCCAAACAATACAGTCGGCTAAATCCGCCTTCCGCGTCAGCTTACGCCGGAGGCTGAAATGGCGGATATTCGGGACATAGCTGGCGACCCACGTGGGTGCGCTGCGAAGGCGCCACTACCGGCCTGAGGCGACAAGAACCGATGAATAACCGAACGTACGTTCGATCCATCCCCGCCGCGCCACCAGGCGTCAGCCGCCGCGACTTCCTTGCGGCCTCCGGTGCGGCCCTTGGCGCCGCTCTCCCGTTTGGGTCGTCGCTGCCGGCGTTCGGACGCGGACCCTCGGGTGAGTGGAGCCCAAACCCGCTGTCACGTGTAGCACCAGACCGTATGGCCTGGTGGCGCGACGCCCGCTTTGGGATGTTCGTGCACTTCGGCCTCTACTCCATGCTCGGCGGCGAATGGGGCGGACGCACCGACTACGGCGAGTGGATTCGCCACAACGCCAAGATTCCCATTGATGAATACGAAAAACTGAAAGGCCGCTTCAACCCCGTACAGTTCGACGCCGATCGCATCGCGCGTCTCGCCGCCGAAGCGGGGATGAAATACCTAGTGATGACCACCAAGCACCACGACGGCTTCTGTTTGTTCGACACTAAGCTCACCGACTGGAGCATCACGCACACGCCCTACAAAAAGGACATGATGCGCGTGGTGGCCGATGCCTGTCGCCGACACGGCGTAAAACCGTGTTGGTATCACTCCATCATGGACTGGCATCAC
>CANIWQ010000107.1 GCA_947471365.1 Gemmatimonadota bacterium
GCCAGCTGGCGGGGCTGGAAGTGTCGGGTGCGGTGCATGCGATGGTCGCGTCGGAAGTGGACGCGGAGTATCGCGTTCGCGAAGCGGCGATGCGTGCCGATTTCGAACGGCAGATTGTGGAGCTCAAGGCGAGTTATCCGGCGCAAATCGCGCGGCGTCTCGCGGAAGGGCTGCTCAAGAACTCCGGTGGTTCGGCGGCGATTGCCGATCTGCTCGCGTCCTTGCCGGCGGTTTCGCCGGGCTTTGCGACGAGTGCGCCGGCAGCGGTGGCTGGCAACGGAGCGGTCGCCGCTGTCGCGGTACCCGCGCCGCCAGCGGCGCCGGTAGCGGCCGCACCAGCCGTTGCGACGGTGCCAGCCAAGGCACCAGACGCCGCAGTGGCGGGTGCCGCTACGGCATCAGACGACACCGACGACATCACAATGGAAGCGTGGATCGACTCGTCACGCTGCACCACGTGCAATGAGTGCACCAACCTGAACAAGAAGATGTTCTCCTATAATGCCGACAAGCAGGCGTACATCAAGGACGCCTCGGCCGGCACCTATCAGCAACTGGTGACCGCGGCGGAACGGTGCCCGGTCTCGATCATCCACCCAGGGACGCCGCTCAATCCGAAGGAGAAAGACCTGGAGAAGTGGGTGAAGCGCGCCGAGCCGTTCAACTGAGCCGATGATGCGACTTGCGTTTGATTTCCGTCACGGGGTGCATCCGCCGGAGGAGAAGGAGCTCACACGAGCGCTTCCGATCCGACGGATGCCGTATCCGGACGAACTGGTGTTGCCGCTGCGTCAGCATGCGGGCAAGCCAGCCAAACTGTGTGTGAAGGTCGGCGATTATGTCGAGCGTGGAGATACCATTGCCACCGCCGATGGCTTTGTATCGGTGCCGATTCATGCGTCGGCCTCCGGCACGGTGACCGCCATTGAGTTCTGGCCGCATCCCGACGGCAGCTACGCCGAAGCGGTGCGCATTGCCGTGGACAAGTACGCGCCACAGTTGCCGCGTCCGCGTCTGGTGCCCAAATGGGAAGGGCTCACTACGGAGCAGGTGGTTGCCGCCGTGCAGAACGCCGGTGTCGTCGGACTCGGCGGCGCGGCATTCCCGACGCACGTCAAGCTCGCGCCGCCCAAAGAGTATGCGGTGCATACGCTGATTATCAACGGCGCGGAGTGCGAGCCGTATCTCACCTCCGATCACCGCACGATGGCCGAGTATCCCGACCGCGTGCTGTTCGGCATTCGCGTGATGATGCACGCGATGGGGGTGACCAAGTGCGTGGTGGGCATTGAGAAGAACAAACCCGATGCTATTGAAGCGATGCGCCGCGCGGTGCCGAAAGAGTTGGACGTCACGATTCTTCCGCTCACGGTGAAGTATCCGCAGGGCGCGGAGAAGATGCTCATTCAGGCGGTAACGGGCGTCGAAGTACCGTCGGGCAAGTTGCCGGTGACCGTGGGCGTGGTGGTGCAGAATGTGGGCTCGGTGGCGGCCATTGCTGAAGTGTTTGAGACCGGGCTGCCGCTGATTGAGCGCATTGTTACGGTCACGGGGCATGGCCTCACGAAGCCGGCCAATCTGATTGTGCCCGTGGGCACGAAACTGCGCGATCTCATTGCGTACTGCGGCGGGGTGACCCCCGATGCCGCCGAAGTGATTCTCGGCGGGCCCATGATGGGTGTGGCGCAGGCGAATCTTGACGCGCCCGTGGTGAAGGGAACGACGGGCGTGGTGATCCTCGCCGCCCACGAAACGCGTAGCGCGACGATTTATCCCTGCATTCACTGCGGACGGTGCCTCGATGCCTGTCCGGTATTCTTGAATCCGTCGCACCTTGGCGACCTCGCGCGCGTGGGGCGCCATGACGAAATGACCGACGCGCATCTTGCAGATTGCATGCTGTGCGGATCGTGCGCCTATGTGTGTCCCTCGAACATTCCGCTCGCGCATCTGTTTCAGGCGAGCAAAGAAGCGCTCCGGCGCGCGCAGGCGGGAACCTCATGAGTCTCGCGACTCCTTCCAAGCTGATTGTCACGGCGTCGCCGCATGTCAAGTCGGCGGACAGCACGCCGAAGATCATGTGGCACGTGGTATTCAGTCTCGCGCCGGTGATTGTGTCGAGCGCGTGGTTCTTTGGCATGAGCGCGCTGTTGGTGATTGTCACCGCGACAATCTCCGCGCAGCTCACTGAGCGCGCGATGGGCAAGGGCGGCACGCTCGCCGACGGCTCCGCGATGATTACCGGATTGCTCCTGGGGCTCACCCTTCCCGCGGGAATGCCGCTCTGGATGGTGGCGATCGGCGGTGCGTTCGCGATTGCCTTTGGCAAGACGGTGTGGGGCGGCCTCGGTCAGAATGTGTTCAACCCCGCGCTGGTGGGGCGCGCATTTTTGCAGGCCGCGTTCCCGGTGGCGATCACGACGTGGCCCACCGTTGGTGGTTCCTTCATGGAGCTCAAGGGCGATCTCTTTGCGCTTCCGTTTCTGCATCCCGTGACGAATGCGGTCACCTCCGCCACACCGCTCGGATTGCTGAAGTTCGAGGGAACAGGAACCGCGTTGATGCCGCTCATTATGGGCAATACCGGCGGCTCGGTAGGTGAGACCGCCGCGCTCGTGATTCTAGCGGGCGGCTTGTACCTCGCGTTGCGCCAGTATCTCAACTGGCGCATTCCCGCGAGCATTCTGCTCACGGTGGCGGCGCTGAGTACCGTGTTGCACCTCGTGGACGCCAAAAAACCGGACGCCTTCTTTATGCTTTTCTCCGGCGGCTTGATGCTTGGCGCGGTGTATATGGCCACCGATATGGTCACCTCGCCGGTCACGAACAAAGGCAAGTGGGTGTTCGGGTTCGGCATTGGGGTGCTGGTGGTGCTGATTCGCGTGTGGGGCGGTCTCCCCGAAGGGGTGATGTACGCCATTCTCTTTATGAACGCCCTCACGCCGTTTATTAATCGCGCCACGCAGCCGGCGGTCTTTGGTTCGGCCACGAGGATCGCCCAATGACCGACCACGTGCATGTTCACGGCGGCGGCGGCGCGCCACCAGTGCAGGGCAAGATGACGCCAGCGTGGAAGCTGCTCGCAACGCTATTCGTTGCGGGCGCTGCCGCAGGCTTGCTGGTCGTCGCGGTGTATCGCGCCACGCTTCCCGCGATTCAGAAAGCGGCTGCGGCCAAAGTAAACGGCGCCGTGCGCGAAGTGCTCAAGGCCCCCGCCAAGTGGGACACGCTGTACGTCGTGAAAAACGCACTGACCGCCAAGCTCCCCGAGGGCGCCGATCCGCAGGAATATCAAAAGGCGTACGTCGGGCAGGATGCGTCGGGCAAGCGCATGGGGATTGCTGTGGTGGGTGAAGGCCCGGGCTTCCAAGAGATCATGCAACTGATGATCGGCTTCGACCCGGCCACTGGCACGCTTATCGGCATCAAGGTGCTCGACCAAAAAGAAACCCCCGGCCTCGGCGACAAAATCGAAAACGACCCGTCGTTTATGGCGCAGTTCGTGACGCGCATTGCGCCGGTCGTGGGTGTAAAGGGGCGCGCGGGCTCGCCGCCGAACCAAGTGCAGACCATCACCGGCGCGACGATTTCGTCACGCGCGGTTATCAAGCTGGTGAATGCCACCGTGGCGCGCTGGCAGGAGCTGATGCAGCGCTACGACAAGGGAGGAACCCCGTGACCGCCGTCGCTACCCCCGCCGCGCCGAAAAACGACGCGCCGGCCTTCGACCCCGGCGCGCCGCCGCCGGCGACGCTCTTTCAGGATATCTGGCGCGGCATCGGAAAGGAAAATCCGGTGCTCGTCCAGTTCCTCGGCATGTGCCCCACGATGGCGGTCACGAATATCCTCGCGAACGGCTTTGCGATGGGTGTGGCCACGACGTTCGTGCTTGTGGGCTCGGGGCTCTTCGTGTCGCTGTTCCGTAAGTACATCGCGCACGAAGTGCGTATCACCTCGTACATCTTGATCATCGCGACCTTCGTGACACTCGCCGACATGTTGCTCGCGGCGAGTTTTCCTGACATCAGCAAGGCGCTTGGTCCGTTCATTCCGCTCATTGTGGCCAACTGCCTCTTGCTTGGACGCGCCGAAGCCTTTGCGGCGAAGGTGAAGCCGTTACGCGCGGTGGCCGACGGACTCGGTATGGGTTTGGGCTTTACCGTGTCGCTCTCCGCGCTCGCTTCGTTCCGCGAGATTCTTGGGCGCGGGACGATCCTCGGCATGCCGCTCTTTGGGCCGCGGTTTGAGCCGTGGGTCTTCCTCATGATGCCTCCTGGTGGATTCCTCACCTTGGGCATCGCCTGCCTCACCGTCGCGTACGTGATCGAGTGGCGCAAGAAGCACACCCTCGCCGCGCGGAGCGCCTGATGGGACACCTCAGCTGGATTTTTGTCTCGACGTTGCTCGTGAACAACTTCACGCTCGTGATGTTCCTCGGGCTCTGTTCGTTCTTTGGCGTGACCGGTAAAGTGGAAACCGCCTGGCGACTCGGGCTGGCCAACACCTTTGTGCTGTTGCTCACCGCACTCAGTGCGTGGTTCCTCAATAGCTACGTGTTGCAGCGTACGCCGTTCCTGCGCACCATCGCATTCATTGTGGTGATTGCGAGCGCGGTGCAGATCGTCGAAATGGCGGTGAAGAAGTATCTGCCCATTTTGTTTCGGCAGCTGGGCATCTACCTGCCCCTGATCACCACCAACTGCGCGATTCTTGGGCTCGCGCTCTTCCAGACGAGCCGCAATTACACGCTCGTTGAGGCGCTCGTATTCGCCCTCGGCGCTGGCTTTGGATTGACGCTGGCGCTCTCGCTCATGGCCTCGATCCGCGAGCGCACCGAACTCACCGACCCGCCGGTGGTCGCGCGCCGCATGGGCCTCGTGCTCGTGATTGCGTCCTGCCTCTCGATGGCCTTCATGGGCTTTGCCGGCATGGGGAGTGCTGACTAATGCAAATCTTTCTGGCCGTGTTCATCACGGCGTTACTCTTTGTTCTATACGGGTTGCTGCCGCATCGCGGCTGCACGGGCCATTGCGCCGGTTGCACCGGTAGCTGCGGTCGTCACGAAGAAGATGGAGACCACCATGCGCATTGATCCCTTTGTCGGCCGTACCAACAGCCGCCGTGAGTTTCTCACCCTCGGTGTTGGATTGTTCGCGGCCCTGACGCTGCCGGCCGCCGTGTTTCGTCGGACCACACTCGCGCGCCGCACCGTTCCGCTCATGGGCACGATCGCCGAATTGCAGGTGGCGCATCACGACGAGCGCTACGCGGAGGCGGCGATTGATGCGGCCATTGCGGAGTTGCAGCGCGTGGAGCGAATGATGTCGCGCTTTATGGCGACCTCCGATGTTGGTCGCGCCAACCTCGGCGCCGCCCGCGAGGCGGTGACGGTGTCGGCAGAGACCGCGGAAGTGCTGCGTACCGCGCTCGCATGGTCGGAGGCGAGCAACGGTCGCTTTGACCCCGCGGTCGGCGCCGTGAGCGAGTTGTGGGATGTCGTCAATCGCAATGCGCCACCGGCTGCTGATGCGGTGCGTCCGCTCGCGCAGCGCGGGTTCTGGCGCCAGGTGGATGTTTCGACGCTGCGCGGTGCGCCGGCCATCCGGTTTGCGTCCAGCGACCTACATCTCGACCTCGGCGCTGTTGCGAAGGGCTACGGCATCGACCGCGCCACGCAGGTATTGCGCGATCTCAAGATTGAACACGCGATCATCACCGTCGGTGGCGATCTCTACGCGCTCGGTGGTTCGCCGGAAGGTGGCCCGTGGACGGTCGGCATTCGTGATCCGCACGATGTGCGCGCGGTGGTGCAGACGCTCGAGGTGCGTGATCGCGCCGTGGCCACGTCGGGTGACTACGAACGGTTCTTCCGCTGGCACGGGGTGCGCTACCATCATTTGATGGACCCCGAAACCGCCGCGCCGCGTCGCACCATCTATCACAGCACGACGGTCTTAGCGAGCCGCGCGATGGATGCCGACGCGGCCTCGACCAGTGTGTTCGGGTTGTCCCGTGGCGCGGCGCTGAGCATCGCGCGCCGTCACGCGCTCGACGTGGACGTGATACCGCTCACCTGAAGTGATTCTGAACCGCTGGCACGCTGCGCACTGCGCGCCGTGCCAGCACGGAGGGACAGATGAGTTCCCATCAACTGCACTGTGACGCCTGCGCTCGGCCGGTGCGCATCATGGTCACGGCCCCGCACGCCCTCGATGGACCGCCGAACATGCACGACGCCGAATTCATTTGCCTTGACGTCGGGGAGCAGTGCACCGGCGGCCGATGCCCACTCGGTAAGGTTGAGCCGGATGCCATGGTGTCCCGCCTCATTCGTAACGGACTGCCGCTCGACGGCATGAAATCGGTCTTCACGCTCTGCCCAGCGTGCGACAGCCAAGCGGAAATGGTGCTCTATGGCGATGGGCACGCGGCGTGCACCGTGTGCGGAACGCCGGCGCGGTGGGTGCTCCGGCATGCGGAGCCGCTGACGTAACGACGCGATCTTTCGTAGGGCGCTGTCGAACACGGCGGACGGTGTCTGCGCCGGTGGCGCGGGCTTAGAAAATGTTCGGGTTGTACGCCAGCACCACGTTCGCCCGTCGCCGCACCGACCCATTGCGATAGTCGAACGGCACGTTGATGGTGTTGGCGCCAAAGGTGCCGTCCAGCATTTGGAGCCCCTGGCCTCCGCGTTTCGGATCTGGCACAAAGCGCAGGGCGTTGCCCACCGTGGCCCACGTGCCGTACACGGTCATCTTTTGCACGGGCGCGCGCGCCAGCTTGTCGCCCTTGGCCGCCAGCGATTGACGATAGCGTAGCGCCGCGCGAAACTCGCGCCCGGGGCGAATGCTTAAAATCAGTTCGTCGAACTCAATGACGTACTGCACGCCCTCGTCGTCGCTGGCGAGGTCGGTCACCGGCAGCGGCTTTCCGTTGATGCGCGAGGACTGGTAACTCCCCGTCGTTGGCTCCGCGGGGGCGGTGGGCTTCGCGACCGTCTGCGGTGCCTCCGCTGCTGTCGCCGCCGTGATCGCGGCTTTCGGCTTGGCGCTTTGCGCGTGCGAGGCAGACCACGCGAGGAGTAGTGTGGCGGCGAGGGTGACGGAGCGCTTCATCCTGCAACTTACCCGATGGCGCGCGCGCTCTCCAGCGCCGTGCGCAGGGTGGCAGGCACAATCGGTTTGGACACGAAGTCGTTCATCCCCGATTCGAGGCACGCCTCGCGATCGCCTTCCATCGCATTCGCGGTCATCGCGATAATACGGGTGTTCGCCGCGGCCGAGTGCAGGCGGCGGATACGACGGGTGGCCTCGAGGCCATCGACGATCGGCATCTGCACGTCCATAAATATCACGTCGTACGAGAATCGTGAGGCCATGTCGACCGCCTCGGCACCGTCGGCGACGACGTCCACACGGCAGTGCAGACGCTCGAGCATCTTGACCGCGACCACCTGATTCACTGGGTTGTCTTCGGCGAGCAGCACGCGGGTGAACGGTGTTCCGGGGTCAATGGGCGCCCAGTGCGAGGTTTGGCGCGTGCGTTCATGCGCACCGGATTCCTCGATGCTGTGCCGCGTGACCAGCGGTTCGTCAGCGCTCCAGCCCGGTGCGCGGGCGACAAGCGTTGCCACGGCATCCACGAGGACGCCCGGGTGGAGTGGCTTCGTGAGGTAGGCGTTGAAGCCGATACCGTGAAAGCGAACGGCATCCCCACGCGCGCCGGCCGCGGTGGCGAGCACCAGTTTGATGTCCTTGAGCGTGTCGTCGGCCCGCACGATACGGCCGAGGGCAGCGCCATCCATCTCGGGCATTCGGAAATCCACAACCGCAGCGCGGAAGGGATCGCCCGTCGTCGCGGCCTGGCGAAGCTTGGCCAGCGCGTCGGGTCCGTTGGATGCAGAACTCACGCGCGCGCCACGCGCCGCGAGGAGTGCGCGCATCAGTTCGACACTCACCGGCACATTGTCAACAACGAGGACGCGCACGCCATCGAGCGACGCTTTGGGGATCGGGAGCGGAGGGGTGGTGTGATCCTCAGCAAGCGCGAGTTCGAACCAGAAGGTAGAGCCCGCGCCTTCGACACTCGTCACGCCGATGGTGCCGCCCATCAGCTCCACGAGTCGCCGGCAGATGGAGAGCCCCAGCCCTGTGCCACCAAATCGACGCGCGGTGCTGGCGTCGGCTTGCGTAAAGGCACTGAACAGGCGGGGGATGATGGCAGCGGGAATGCCGATGCCGGTGTCGGAGATTTCAAAGCGCACCACGTTCGCACCGCTGCGCTTGGCGCGCGTCACATCAATCATGACGTGGCCCGTCTCGGTAAACTTGATCGCGTTGCCGGCAAGATTGAACAGCACTTGCCGGAGGCGCCCCGCATCACCTACCACGCGGGACGGCACGTCTGGGTGCACCTGCACCAGGAATTCCACGCCCTTGGTCGACGCCCCCGGCGCGAGCAACTCGGAGACGTCTACGACGGCCAGCTCGAGCGCAAAGGGAATCGGTTCGATTAACAACTTGCCGGCTTCGATTTTCGAGAAGTCGAGCACATCGTTGATCACACCCATCAAGGACTGCGCGGAGCGGCCGATGGCGTCCGTATACCCGCGCTGTTCCGCCGACAATGGCGTTTCGGACAGCAGGTGGGTCATGCCGAGAACGCCGTTCATGGGCGTGCGGATTTCGTGCGACATCGTCGCAAGAAAGTCGCTCTTGGTGCGCGCCGCTTCTTCGGCGAGCTCCTTCGCTGCAACGAGTGCGGCTGCGGTCTGCTTGCGCGCCGCAATATCCGTCGCGATTCCCATGAAACCAATCGGCGTGCCGGCGGTATCCCGCACCACGGTCACCGACACGGAAACCGGGACGCGGGCGCCATCCTTGCGGATGTAGGTCCACTCTTGCTCGTCGGGAAGATTGTGCAAGGCTTTCGTCACGATGACGTCGAAGCCGGGGGTGATGGGCTCGCCGAGTTCTCGCGAGAGCTCGGCGGCGCGCGCGGCCACCTCGTCCGGGTCGTGAAAGACGCTGGGGGTGAGTCGGCCGATCATTTCTTCGGCGGAAAAGCCGAGGAGACGCTCGGCCGCTTCGTTGAAGGTGTGAATAATACCGTTGAGTCCCGTGGCGATAATCGCCAGCGGGGAGGACGACAGCAACGAACGATTCTGAATGGACTTGGCGCGCGCGTCATCTTCCGCGTTCTTGCGCGGGGTGATGTCCACGAATGTGCAGAGCGCCTGAAAGAGTTGGCCGAATTCATCAAACTGCGGAATGGCATCGACCTGCAACCAAGCCCGATCACGGGTCACGGGGCGAAAGACCCCCATGACGACGCCGCGTACTTCTTTCGCGGTGGCGAGCGCCTGCACCACGGGATGCGTGTGTCCCGGAAAATCAGATCCGTCCTCGTGTATCACCTGCCAGGAGGGATCAAATGACGTCCGGCCTTCGAGCTGATCGACGGTCACGCCAAGGAGGTCGCGCGCCGCTTGGTTGCTCCAGACGATTTTCGAATTGGTATCTTGGAGAATGATCCCGGTCTGCATCGACATCGCCATCGAGCGAAAACGTGCTTCGCTGGCGCGAATACGCATCGAGGCTTTGCGCAGTTCGAGGTGTGCGACGACCTGACGCCCCAGCGTCTCCAGCGAACGAAACTGGTCGGCCGTCAGGGTGCGCGCTTCGTGGTCAATGACGCATAACGTTCCCAGCGCTTGGCCCCGTGGCGTGACGAGCGGCGTGCCAGCGTAGAATCGGACGTGCGGGTCGCCCTGTACCAATGGGTTGTCAGCAAAGCGGACATCCGCGTGTGCATCCGGCACCACGAACGGACCGGGGCCGAGGATGGCATGCGCACAAAAGGCGTAATCGCGGGGGGTTTCGGTGGCGTCGAGCCCGTGCCGCGAGAGGAACCACTGACGCTTCTCGTCAATTAGCGACACGAGCGCAATCGGCACACCGCAGATGTGGCTCGCGAGTGCCGTCAGGTCGTCAAAGGCCGTGTCCCCCATCGTGTCGAGCACTGCGTATTCGCGGAGTGCTTGTAGCCGTTCGGCTTCGTCTGGGGGGAGTGGGGCGGAGAGCATCTCAGAATTGTCCCCAATCGACCGCGTGGGCGCAACCTCCGGAGCGGCGCCGATATGGTACGACCGAGGAAAAGGCGCTACCTTCGCCTGCATCCTATGACAACTTATCGCCCGATCCTGCGCGCCGCGGCCATTGTGGCTCTGGCCTCCCGTTGCCTCGCCGCCCAGGCGCCGGCCTTCACCGTGGCCGACAGCGCCTGGGACTCCGAAACATTCGGCAACCATCGCGCGGTGGTGCAGGTGGCCGCCGGGGGTCGCTTTGTGCATGTGGCCGTGCCTTGGCGCCGCCCGGATCGGCATCCAGAGCTCAAGGGCGTGATTATCATCCCCGCGCGTGGGGGATCCGCCATTCGGAATGTGCGGCGGGGCGCCATCACGCAGGCCGCCGGAGAGTTCGATTTTGAGGCCACGGCAGGCGCGGGGCGTTACTACATCTATTATATGCCCTACAAATCGGATGGCCGATCCAACTATCCGAATGTTGCGTACCTCCCGGTCACCGAAACGGCGGACAGCAGCTGGCTCGGCGAGTGGGCGCATGCGCCAA
>CANIWQ010000108.1 GCA_947471365.1 Gemmatimonadota bacterium
CCCGCTCGGTCTCTCCATTCCCGCGCGCGCTGCTGCGGCAGAACTCGTGCGCTATCAGCTCGTAGATCTGCGCGACTACACACACGACAAACACCGCACCGTAGACGACGCCCCCTACGGCGGCGGCCCAGGCATGGTGATGAAGCCCGGGCCGTTCTTCGAAGCGGTTGAAGATATTGGCGCTAAGGCGCCGATCATTCTTCTCTCGCCGCGCGGCCGTCGCTTTGGCCACGCCGACGCCGAGCGCCTCGCGGCACTCGAAGAGTTCACGCTGCTCTGCGGGCATTACAAAGATGTGGATCAACGCGTGGCCGATCACTGCGCCACCGAAGAACTCTCGCTCGGCGATTTTGTTTTGAGCGGCGGCGAACCCGCGGCACTCGCGATTATTGACGCGGTAGTGCGGTTGCTGCCCGGCGCGATGAGCGATCTCGAGAGTGCGCGCACGGATTCGTTCTACAATCGCGGGTTGTCGGCGCCGAGCTACACGCGGCCGCCGGAATTCAGAGGGTTCCCGGTGCCGGACGTGTTGCTGTCGGGGAACCACGCCGCGATTGAGAAGTGGCGGGAAGAAGAAGGGAGGCGGTTGACGAAGGGGAAAGGCGAGTAGGCGGTTTTCCGTTAGCCGTTTTCCGTTACAAGCAGGCAAGGCGTACAACCGCACCTGCCCACCCGCGCCGAAGTTGTACCCCCAGCCCGCTGGCAACGGACAACCGACAACGGTAAACCGCCTACTGCAGTTGCCGTCCCCCAGCCCTTGCCCCAACCCCCAAAGCCAGATAGCTTTGAAGGCTCACCACCAGACCCTCAAATCGGGCGTCCCTAGCCCGGAGTAGCTTATGCACCCGTTTATTGAAACCCAGAAAGAGTGGATGAAGACTGTTCCCCCCTTCCGTGCCGGCGACACGCTGCGTGTCAACGTGCGCGTCAAGGAAGGCGAGAAGGAACGCATTCAGGCATTCGAGGGCGTGTGCATTGCGCGTCGTGGAGCCGGTGTCAGCGCAACCTTCACCGTGCGCAAGATCTCCAATGGCGTGGGTGTTGAGCGCATCTTCCCCGACCACTCGCCGATGCTCGAGAGCATTGCCGTCGTGCGTCGTGGCCGCGTGCGTCGTGCCAAGCTGTTCTATCTCCGTGGCGTGACTGGTAAGTCGGCCCGCATCAAGGAGCGCAAGGTGCGCGTCGCGGTGCCGGTGACCGGCTCGGCTGAGTAATCAGCGCACACGGCCGCGCAGCGAGACGCTGACGCGCGTGGACAGTCGCTGGAGCGACATCGAGCAGACGTTGCGCGCCGCGGGTGCGCGGAACATTGCTGGAGTCGATGAAGTCGGACGGGGCCCCTTAGCGGGCCCCGTTGTCGCATGTGCGGTGATTATGCCCGCAGGCGGCGAGGGCATTGCCGGCGTGGCCGACTCCAAGAAGCTCAAAAAAGGGGAGCGGGAGCGGCTGGCGGTGCTGATTCGCGCCGAGGCCGTGAGTGTGGCGCTGGGGGCCGCGAGCGTGGCCGAGATAGCACAATTGAACATTTATCAGGCTACCTCCCTCGCCATGCGGCGGGCGATCGGGCGTCTACGGGGCGCTCAGGACGCCATTTTGGTGGATGGAAAGCCCATAAGGACCCTCGGCTACCCCCACCAGGCCGTGGTTGGGGGGGATTCCAAGGTCTATGCCATTGCCTGTGCGTCGATTGTGGCCAAGGTGGCCCGGGACCGGCTGATGACGGCGCTGGCGGAGCGGTACCCCGCGTATGGATGGCCTCAGAACGCCGGGTATGGCACTCCAAAGCACATCCAAGCGATTGTGGAACATGGGGTTACGGCCCACCACCGCGCAGCATTCTGCCGGTCGGCACTGGAAAAGACGCGCACTATATAGGAGGGGGGGCCGAGGCACCCCTCAGTTACCCCTCCCGAGGCTGTTCGTCTTGCACCGGGACCCTCTCGCAGGATCGGGGGCTCCGACTCTTGCGAACCCGTTAGCGCTCTGCCTATGTTAACGGGTCCCGCCACAGGGTTTTGTGGTGGGGAATAATATGAACCTGAGTATCGCTCGGCAGCGGTGTTTTGCGACCCTGAGGGAAGGGGTTGCGCACCGTCTCTGCCGTTGCGATATTTGCAGGGTCGTATTCTGTAGGTGTATTGGCAGGTGGTAGGTAACTTTTCTCTCATTTTTTGGAGCGTTCATGAAGATCTTTCGTTCAACTCTCGTTGCCGTCGTCGCGACTGTAGTCGCTGCGTGCGGTGATAAGGTGAACGTTCAGGCGCCGGTCAACACGACGACGACTGTAACGGCCACCTCGACGGCCACGGCCACGGCTACGCCGAAGGTCAACTCGGTCACGGTGACGCCGGCGACGGCGACGCTGACTGTTGGTCAGACCATTACGCTGACGGCCGCGGTGAACGCGGACGCCGGCCTCGCCACCACGGTGACGTGGTCGACGAGCGATGCCACGCTCGCCACGGTTTCGACCGCTGGCGTCGTGACGGCAGTGAAGGCGACGGCTGGCGTTTCGATCTGCGCCACGTCGACGGTTGACACGGGCAAGAAGGGTTGCGGCGCCGTTGTGATCACGGCTGCCTCGGCGACGGTGCCGGCGACGGCTTCGATCGCTGGTGTGTTCCAGACGAACCTCACCACCCCGGTGACTCCGTCGAACGTCAGCGGCACGATCTTCGCTCAGGTCAACATCAACCCGGGCACGCAGGTTGTGCAGCGCGTGGTGCTGTTGGTTGGTAGCGTTCGCGCTGACTCGCAGGTCTTCTCGGCGGCTCAGTCGGCCGCGCTTCGTTATGCCGCCGACCAGGCTGGCGTCTCGAAGGATGTCGCCCAGCCGACGGTTGTGCTGACGGCCAACACGGCCGCCTACAACGCCACGACGGGTGCGGTGACGTATGCGAACGCTTCGGGCCAGACGATCAAGGCCGAGCTGTGGGTGACGGGCGCCACGACGGCTTCGTCGACGGCTTCCTACGCCTCCTCGCTTACGCTGAACAACACGGACGTTGTGTACGGCGCGTACACGAACCCGTCGACGACCGTGAACGCTACGGACGCCAGCGGCTATCAGTGGACTGGCTTCGGCGCTGGCACGACCTCGCTGAAGGTGGTCCCGGTGACGTACACCGGTAAGACGGCCTCCTCGGTGACCGTTGCGTACGGCAGCGCGGTTTCGGCGACGGTTGGTTACCTGAACGCGACCTCCACGTATTGCGCGGCTACGCCGAGCACGTCGTGCATCGCGTTGCCGGCCGGCGCGGACACTGCGCTGACCAAGACGGTGACGGGCACGGCTCCGTACACGGCCACCTTCGGCCTGTATGACCATGCCTTCGTTGCTGGTTCGACGACCAACACGCTCGCGACCGGCATTGCGCCGACCGTGACGATCAACTACACCGACGGTTCGAGCGTCGCTGCTGCGGCGTTCACGAACGCGACGTCGCTTGGTTTCCGCCCCGACAACCAGGGCCCGGCCAACCCGACGATTGCGAACCCGGCGTTCAACGCCAGCACCACGGTAATGCGCGGTGTGGTGTCGTTCGCTATTCGCCCGACGCTTACCTCGCTCAGCACGGTTGCTGACTCGGGCAAGCTCATCACGGCCGTCCCGGCTGACATCGGCGTTTCCGCCGGTGCCACGACGACGGTTCTGAACGGCATGACGTTCAAGGCCTTCCGTAACGCTGGCGGCACGGCCGTCTCCGCCACGGATACCTTGCTCGCCACGACGGAAATCACGGCTGGCACGAGCCTCTCCACGCTCGCCGAAACTGGCGCGTACTGCGTCCAGCTCCGCGCGTACGACGCGCTGGGCAACGTTTCGCCGTCGAACAACAACACGTTCGTGAACGCTGCTGGTGTACAGGTCGCCAAGGGTTGCTCGACGGCGACGGGTCAGCGCTCGACGAAGCTCGACAACACGGCCCCGGTGGCCGCGTTCTCTGGCCTCGCGAATGGCGACTGGTCGGCGACTGACACGGCCACGGCGTCTGCGTTCACGGCTGGCGCGGTGAACTACTTCTACACGATTGCCGACAATAACGTGGGCACCGACTCGGTCCTGGTTTGCTACTACCAGAACGTGGCCAACGTCATGACGGCGGCTGAATACATTGGTGGTGGCACCGGCACGGCTTGCGCGCGTCGCGTTGCCGGCACTGGCGCTGGCACGAACAAGGCCATTACGTCGGCGACGGCGCAGTTGAACCAGATCACCTCCGCTGGCACGCTCGGCGGCAACCCTGGTCAGATCGTGATCAGCGTGCAGTCGTATGACGCTGCCGGCAACATCGGCAACCGCGTCACCCGCGTCGTGCTGTACGACGCAGTGGTTCCGACGGCGTCGGTTGCGACGCTGCCGTCCGTGCTCTTGGGCGATGCGCCGGCTGTGGCGTCGTTCCTGAACGACGGTATGTCGATCGCGAACTACGCAGCTGAAATCGTGAACAACACCACGCTCGCGTATGCCTCGAACGTGGCATCGCACGTGGGCACGTACGCCACATCTGCAAACCCTGTCGGCAACACCCCGGTCCTCCGTACGGCCTACACGGCGACCACGGACGCGATCAGCACCTCGCCGTACACGAAGTTCCTGAACCAGGCCGTCTCGGTGACCGTTCCGGCCATCCAGTACCTGGTTCGCGCGAATGCGGCGGCGACTGGTTCCGTGTCGGAACAGGCCGATGCGCTCCTCGCGGCTGCCACGGGCTACCGCATCCACGCCCTTGACCAGGCCGGTAACGCTTCGGCTACCAGCCTTGCATTCTCTGCGCCGACGATCACCAACCTGTTCAACGTCGCCGCGCTTGCTGGTGCGGCCTCGTCGCCGATCGCTGGCGGTTCGGGTGCGTTCACGTCGGTTGCGCTTGACGGTGCATTCGCGTACAGCACGGATTTCGCGGCCGGTGCTTCGGCCGTCTCCGGCGGTAAGGTGCTCAGCTCCTCGGTGCGCGTGAAGGTTTCTTACTACACCAAGCACGATCAGACCTCGGCCTTCTGGAACAACAAGGTCTCGGCAACTGGTTGGGTGTATTGCGCGGGTCGTACCACCGCGGTTGGTGGTTCGCCGATCATGAACGGCACGTCGGCGGTGTCTGAGTCGTCGACCATTCAGTCGGTGACGGCTCCGGCTGTTGACCTCTACCTCCCGGTTCGCGCCCAGAACGCCACTCAGCCGACGTTCCAGTATTATGGCACCGCGTCGGTTATCTCGTCGACGACCGTTACTGGCACGCCTGGCAAGAACTGCGGCGACATCATTACGTCGACGTACGCCCTCACTGTGACGCCGAGCGATCGCACGTTCCAGCCGTACACGAGCGGTTCCGCCCTCTGGGTTGTCCGCCAGTCGAACGGTTTCGCCTCGGTTCTCCCGATGGGCATTGGCTACAGCCGCTAGTTCTTAGGCGGTCCTCAGGAGCAGTTCATCGCGCCTGAGGGAACAAGATGGGACATTGGGGGGTAGTCGGCCTGTGCCGGCTACCCCCCAATGGCATATCCACCATTATTCTCACTTCAAACTCACACTCGATTATGCGCATAATGTGTGTGGCAGCCGTACTCGTGCTTGCCGGAGCCTGCGGCCGGCAGAAGGCGCTCCCCGCGCCCAATCAGAATGTTCGGTCGGACATGTACTCGCTCATGATTCAGAGCGCGCGGTTTTCGAACCCCGGGCTGAGCCTGCAACTTCTCAGCGACTCGGTGACGACCGTGCTCGATTCTGCGGTCCTCTCCGGTGTTGACGCCTCGTACACCGGGTGGAAGAAGCTCGTCACTGACGGCCAAGTCACCAGCGCGGACCGGACCGTGACTGGTACGCGGTCTATTGGTGACTCCCTCGTACTGGATCACGGAAGAATCGTGTTCTCTCGAGGGGGAATGAAGGACACAACCATGGAGTTCGCCTCCACTTGGCGCCGGGAAAAAGCGGGCTGGCGCCTGTTCCTCGATTCCGTCAGAGCGCAGCGATGACGAGTCGGCTGTTCGGCCGAGAAAAGGCCGTTCTATTCGCTCTCCCGTTCGTGGCGATTGCGTTCTGGCCGGTTGCAGCGAGCCATATCGTCCCGCTCCCGAAGTTGGCTGGAGTGATCGTCTTGGCTGTTTGCTTTCTGCTCGTTGCCAAGGTGCCCGGCTTATCCAAGCGGTGGACGATTGGAGATGTTGTGCTGTGCAGTTATGCCACGTTCGTTGGCGCTGCACTGCTACGCGCGGCGATCTCTCCGGTCCCGCAACTCGAGCTCTGGGGGCTGGCGTCGCGCCTCAACGGCGCGATGCTTTACCTCGTGCTGGGAGTTGTGCTGTGGGCGGGCCGGGACAAGGCCATGCGTGACGCTCCGTGGATGCCCATCTACGCGCTGGTCTTGGCGGGGCTGCTGACCGGCGGATACGCCGTGCTACAGGTTCTCGGACATGACGTGATTTCCTGGAACACGCCGGGAGTAGTGAGTTCCCTTGGGAATGCCGATCACACAGCCAGTTTCCAAGCTCTCGTGGCGATGGCCGGCCTCTGGACGGCAACCGACAAGTCGCGCCCCAGAGCGTGGCGTGCGGCGGCTGCGGTCAGCGGCTCGATGGGGCTCGTGATGGTCTGTTACTGGGCGCAGCGTGAGGTGGTACAGGGGATCTTGCTGGTCGGGTTGTTCTTGTTTGCGCTCGTGGCGACGGAAGTGGTTCGTCGCGGGCACCGCATGGCCCTCGCTGTCGTGCTTGGCGCGCTCGCGGTGATTCTGGTTCCGCTGGTGTATTTCGCCGCACGTGTGGATCGTGGTGTCTTGGATCGGCTCTACATGTTTGCGGGGGGGGGCCGCATGTGGCTTGCGCATCCCCTGATCGGGGTAGGGATGAGCCGGGTGCAGGACTTCTACAATCAGTTCCGACTCCTCGGGGAGCTGACGCAGTTCGGCAACGAGCGTTCGCTGGATGACCTGCACTCGGTTCCTATTCAGGTGTTCGCCATGACCGGGCTGCTGGGTGGCCTTCCGTATTTGCTGTTCACGGTCATCGCGACGGTCTTCTCGGCCAAGATCCTGCTCTCGCCGAAGGAGGATCCGCGAAGCGTCGACCGCCTTCTCGCGGGCATCAGCCTGGCGTGGCTAGCCCAGAGCACCTTTTCGCCGGACAGCGCGATACTTGGGCTCGCGGGGATGTCCTCGTTCGCTGTCCTAACGGGCCGCCGGCTCCTCGACGAGTCAGCAGCGCAGCCAGCCGCGCCGCGCGGCAGGTGGCGCGAGTTGCGCTGGGCCTCAGCAGCGGCGTTGGTAGTGCTGCTGGCTTATCGTGTGTCGATCGACCTCCGGTTCGCGGCGATAGACTCCAGATTGAGCCGCACGACTCCTACGACGTCGCAGTTGCGCGCGACGTTCCGAAACGAAGAATCCACGCGCGATATAATCGCTGCGGTGAAACTGTACCCGCCAGATCCGTCGGTGCACACCCGTTTGGCACTGAACTTAGGGCGCAGTGGACGCGACGACGAAGCGATCAGCATGCTGCTCGAAGTTGTAGCGCATAATCCGAACGACTATCAGGCCATGAACCTCCTGTCGCGGCACTATCAGTCGCTCAAAGCCATCAAGGAGTCTCGGCGCTACGTGATTCAGTTGACCGCGCTAGTGCCGTTCAACCCGGACTTCTGGATTCAACGGGCGGATCTGGCGCTGGTGGCAAACGATACTGCCGACGCCAAGGTGTCCTTGGACAGCGCACAGAGCCTCGCCCTCAAGATTCCGTTCCCCGCCCGCGATTTCTGGTCGTCATTGCGGCGGCTTCGGCAGGTGCGCGACAGTCTGACTAGGCCGTATGCGCGCTGAGCGGGATTCGCGGCCGGACTACTGAAGGCCGCGGTCAGCTGGTGTTGAGTACCTGGGCGAGTTCTTGCGCCCTCGCCGTCGCTCCGTACGGGGCCGTGACTTCCCGCCGAAGGTGGGAGGCCACGGCCCCGGTTCTTTTCAGCTCGGCGATCCAGCGCCGCAGCGCGTCGGCGATTTCCGTTGGCGTATGCGCGATCGTTCCGGCCTGCGCTTCAATGGCAATGGTTTCGGCGGTCCCTCCCGGATGGCCGCCCGTCATGAGCACGGGGCGTCCGCTGCCGAGATACTCCCAATATTTCAGGGCCGAGACCATATCCACCGCTCGGTCTTCCCACTGCATGTACAGCAATACGTGCGCTTCACGCTGCAGTCGTTGTGCCGCGGCGCGCGTCACAGCTCCGTCCTGCGCCACGAATGCTGCCACGCCGAGGCGCTCGGACTCCCGCGCGAGTTCCGCGTCGAAGGGGCCAACAAAACGGAGTGTCAGTTCCTGTGGAGTGGCGGCGCCGCTGGCCGCGAGCGCGGCCACGGCCTCAAGCACTGGCGTAATGTGTTGCTGCTTGGGATAGCGGACGCCTGTATAGAGCACCGTGAGCGGAGTCGTGGCCGGAGGGGCGCCTGCGGCAGGGGTCTCATAGTCCACAAATGAGTTGCGCACCACCGCCACGGGCTTGCCGTGTGCTTCGCGCAGGGTGTCGGCCCAATCGTCGGAGGTCGTGACGAGTGCATCGGCGCCGGAAATCATGCGTCGTTCGAGGCGACTGTCTACGCGCTGCCGCCAGCGGGGCATAGGGTAGTTGTGGTTCTGTGACCAGAGGTCGCGGAAATCAGCGACCCAGCGGAGTTGCGGATGTTCTTGCTTGAGCGCGGCCGCTACCGCGTGCGAGGTGGGATACGGTGATGAGCTCACGAGCACGTCAAACGACTGCTCGCGGAGCAACGCACGCGCAGCGTGCAGGGCAGGGCCGCGCCAGGGTGCCTGCAGGTCGGGCCAGCCAATGAGGGCGAGGATCGTCTGAAAAACTGTATCGAAGGCCGATCGGGATCCTGCGGCCGGGAGTTGCGCGCGCAGCTGCGCCGTGAGGCTCTGTTTGCGCCTCAGGCCGAGTAGCCAGAGCAGTTTGCGGATGGGCTCGAGCGCGTCCGTCGAAGAGCCACACGCAACGATGCGCGCGCGTTCGGCAAAGATGCGCGGAAAACCGAGTTCCTCTGCGGCATCGGCACCGATGGGCGCGGTCACGACGGTGACATCCCATCCCTTCGCAATGAGACCGCCGGCCAGCGCGGGCCAGCGCGGCGAGGCATGGCGCAAGTCGGCAATGAGGAGGCAACGGAGCGGTGTGGTCACCGATTCTCCTCGGCACGCGACGCCCGCGCGGCTTTGTGGGATGGCATTACCAGGTGACGACGAACGCGGCGCCGAAGTCGCGCCATTGGGGGGACGTCACGAGTGCGGAGGGCTGACGGTTGACGCGAGCGCCTGGCACGGCGCGCGCGATGAGAGCCGGAAGGTTGTGCACCCAGTTTCCGCCAACTACGGCGCTCGCGGCGAGCGCGTCATCGCTAAATGTGTGAACGACGATCGCCTGCGTGGCGACACGCCGCATCTCGCGCAGGGCAGCGACGGCGGTGTCCGGTGGTAAATACATGAAGACGGCGTCAGAGAGCGTGACGTCCGCCGATGCATCGGGAAAGGGAAGCCGTTCGGCAAAACCTTGCTCAAAGGTGCCAACGGTGCCGCCGCTCGCGCGCACGCGTTGTTGCGCTATTCCCAATGCGAGCGGATTTACGTCGATGGCGCTGAGTCGCAGGGTTGGTGCGTTGCGCGCAAAGAGCGCGAGGTTCGCTCCATCGCCACACCCCACCTCAACAAGCGCTGACGGGGAAAACGGCGAGACGAGCGACCAGAGTTGCTCGCGGTGCGGATCGGTGTACGTGGAGGGGGGCGGGGCGTCGTGGTAGGAGCCGTCAATCAGGTGACGATACCGCCACCAGTATTTGATGGCTCCAGTGCGAAAGGCGAGTGCGCGGAGCGCCGCGCGCCCGGGAAGGCGGCGCACGGCGCTCCGGAGCAAGCGTTTAGCGTCCACCCGCCACCTCGGCGTAGAGCGCATCCATCTTCCGCATTTCCGTTTGGTAGTCGTTGCGGTCGAGGATCGACCGTTGCCCTGCCTCGGCCCATTCAAGACGCTTGGCGGGGCTTTGGGCGGCCTCCGTAAGGGCCTGAGCTAAGGCCGCGTCATCACCAACGGGGAAGAGACGTCCATTCACGCCATCCGTGATCCACGCTTTATTTTCGCCGGAATCCGAAATGACGGCAGGGAGGCCAGCCGCCATGGCCTCAGCGGTGCTGGCCGCAATGCCAGCGTCAGATGTTGAGGTGGACACGTACACGTCGGCGCCTGCGAGGATGCCTGGGAGTGTGTCGTGCGAGTACCGGCCATGGAAGGTGACCATATCGCCCAGCGCGGCATCGGCCACCATCTGCTCCAAGCGCTCGCGCTCGGGGCCACCGGCGTGAATGTCAACGGCTGCGTTGACGCCCGCCGCTTTGAGCCGCGACGCCGCACGAATGAGCGTGGGGATGTCGTAAATTGGGTCGAGCAGACGAAGGCTAATCACGCGGAGCGGTCGGAGCCCTGCGCTTGCTGGCGCGGGGCGTGCCGCGGCGAGAGCCACGAAGCGCTCGGTTTCGACGCCAAAGTTGATGATGTGCACGCAATCTTCACGCACCCCGAACTCGGCGAGGCGTGGACGCATATGCTGGGCGTCGCAGGTAAACAGCACCGACCGCTGCAGCGTGC
>CANIWQ010000109.1 GCA_947471365.1 Gemmatimonadota bacterium
GCGACGCCTGCGCACCGAGCATGGTGTCGGTGTCGAGCGGGTTCCCCTGCTTGATGGCCTTCACGCGCGCGATGCAGCGCTCCATGAACTTGTCGTAAATCGACTCCTGGATGAGCGCGCGGCTCGGGCAAGTGCAGACTTCGCCCTGATTGAAGGCAAAGAGCACGAACCCTTCAATGGCCTTATCAAAGAACGCATCGTCCGCGGCGGCGATGTCTTCAAAGAAGATGTTCGGCGACTTGCCGCCGAGTTCGAGCGTCACCGGAATGATGTTCTGGCTCGCGTACTGCATGATGAGGCGGCCGGTCGTCGTTTCGCCGGTGAAAGCGATCTTGGCGATACGCTTGTTCGACGCGAGCGGCTTGCCGGCTTCGAGGCCGAACCCGTTGACGATGTTCAACACGCCAGCCGGCAGCAGATCGGCAATCAACTCCATCAGCACCAAAATGCTCGTCGGCGTCTGCTCGGCGGGCTTGAGCACCACGCAGTTACCCGCGGCGAGCGCCGGCGCGACTTTCCACGTGGCCATCAGGATGGGGAAGTTCCACGGAATGATCTGCCCCACCACGCCGAGCGGCTCGTGGTAGTGATAGGCGACGGTGTTCTCGTCGATTTCACTGAGCGATCCTTCCTGCGCGCGAATGCAGCCCGCGAAGTAGCGGAAGTGATCGGAGGCGAGCGGAATGTCGGCGTTGAGCGTTTCGCGGATGGGCTTGCCGTTGTCCACCGTTTCGGCGTAGGCGAGGATCTCGAGGTTCGCGTCAATGCGATCGGCGATCTTGTTCAGGATGTTCGCCCGCTCGGTCACCGAGGTGCGACCCCACGCATCAGCCGCGGCGTGCGCGGCGTCGAGCGCGAGTTCAATGTCTTCGGCCGAGGAGCGCGCCACTTTGCAGTACGGCTTGCCCGTGATCGGCGTGATGTTGTCGAAGTACTCACCCTTGACCGGCGCTGTCCACTTGCCGCCGATGAAGTTGTCGTATTTCGCCTTGAACGTGAGTTTAGCGCCAGCGGCGCCAGGTGCTGCGTAGATCATTGCTGACTCCTGAAGGTGGATGCTTGCTGCAGAAACCGACCCCTCGTGTCAATCACGTTCAATAGCCACGTGCGCTGCTGCGTTCGCGTGAATCGCATAGCACGCAGACGCGCCGTAGTACACGAGCGATCAAGTTAGGGCGACCAAGCCAGCACCACTACGGCGGATATCCTGATAGCAGGTTGGTGAATCCCTGATGTTTGGGCTGCAAGGACTTGGACACACGTCGGACGCCATGTCATCATCGGTACATCTCGTTCCTGTGTCCTCGTGTGGCGGCTCTTCGCCAAAGGATGGTGTGACAAAATGTCCCAGTCGGCGGGAGCCCTCGCTACCTTTCTCGGATGGCCCTGTCCTCCACGATGTACACCTTCGATGTCGCGCTCAGCCACGTCGATCGCAACGTTTATGAATCGCTTGCCATCAAGGCGGCGTGCCACCCCTCGGAGACCGAGGAATACTTCGCCACGCGCATCCTCGCGTATTGTCTCGAGTACACCGAAGGCATCGCGTTTTCGAAAGGGATTAGCGACGTCGACGAGCCCGCGATTACCGTGCGCGATCTCACCGGTGCGATGCAGGCGTGGATCGAGATCGGTTCGCCCGACGCGTCGCGGGTGCACAAGGCGAACAAAGCCGCGCCGCGCGTGGCGATCTATACGCACAAGGAACCGCGGCTCTTGCTACGCGCCTATGAAGGGCAGCGCATTCACCAAGCCGAGGACGTGGAACTCTACGCCGTGGATCGTCCGCTGCTCGACGAGATTGTGCAGCGCCTCGACCGGCGCGTGAAGTTCGCACTCACGGTGACCGAAGGGGAGCTCTTTCTCGACTTTGGCGGCGACAGCGTGAGCGGCGCCGTGGTGCGGCATCCGATCGTGTGACGTTTACGATTGGCGCGCGATCTGCCTGCCGATAGCACACACACACAAAGCGCCCCGCGAAGTCATCCGCGGGGCGCTTTGTGTGTGTCGAGTAAAACTTACCGACAGCGCGGCATCGTCGGATCGTTGCCGCTAATCGCCAGTCGATCGTTTCGGTTGGCGATCGCGGTCATCACGTCGTGAATGAAGCGTCCCAACCGTGCGGCATGTTCGTAGTCGATGTACTGCGGCTCATCGGTGGGCATGTGATAATCCTGCGCGTAGCCGAGTGAGAAGTACGTGACGGGCACGTCCTTGAGCACGTAGTTCACCTGATCGCTGCGGCAGAAACGATTCATCGGATTCGCCGTCACGTCCCACGACTTGTCGAGCGCCATCACTTCGGTGCGGTTGGCATTGACGCTGTCAATCACGTCGCCGAACTCGCGGCTCAGGCGGCGTGCGCCGAGCATTTGTACCGAGGCGGGGCCGCCGAACTTCACCTGTTCGGCGCGTCCTTTGCCCACCATGTCCATGTTGTGCGCGGCGACAATGTTCTTGAGCGGGACGGTCGGGTGATTGGCGAACCAGGCGGAGCCGAGCAACCCGGACTCTTCGCCCTGGTGTGAAATGAAGATGATGGAACGGGCCGGCTTTTCCTTGGCGAACTTCTCGGCGATCTCCAGCAAGACCACCGTGCCAGAGCCGTCGTCGTCGGCGCCATTCATGACGCTGTCGCGGCGCGGCGCGCGAATGCTGCGCGCGCGGGCAATGAGCGAGTCAATGCGATGTTGTTGCTCAACCGTCGGTCGGCAGACGGGGTCGTTGCTCCCTTGGCGGCGCGTGACGGTGTTGACCGCGCGCAGCGAATCGTGGTCGACGATGTTCGCGGTAGTTCCCACGTGATCGTTGTGTGCGCCCACGAGCACATATTCGGCGGCGCGCGCCGGATCGGAGCCTGGGAGCATCGCAATCACATTGCGCGCGGGGGTGGTGGACATCGTCCACGTCTGCGCGTAGTTGGCGCTGAGTGCCGCACCCGCATCACCCACGGCGAGCTGCGTAGCCGGCTTACCAAAAATCTTGGCGGCCGC
The DNA here is from genome assembly GCA_947471365.1 of Gemmatimonadota bacterium. GTDB lineage: Bacteria > Gemmatimonadota > Gemmatimonadetes > Gemmatimonadales > Gemmatimonadaceae > Fen-1231. Next base: position 2,994 of record CANIWQ010000109.1, read on the forward strand.
GGCGCGCGAGATCGTCGCGCCGCCGATGCCGGTGGTGTTGATGGTGGCCGGTTGCATAGCGCCGCGCATCGCGAAAGCCGCGCTGATGGTGGCGGCGGTGAGATCGTCGAGCCCAATCACCAGCACGCCCACGGCGCCAGCGGCGAGCGCACGGCCATCCCGCGCTCCGCCACCGAAGCCTCCGGCGCGACCTCCACCGGCGGCAGGAGCCGCGCCCGCTCCACCGGAACGTGCGGCGGCGGCTGCTGCATCAGCGGCAATGATGATGGCTGCCGCACCAAAGCGGTCCGGCAGAGAATCACAGCGCGTGAGCTGCGCGGCAGGACGCGGCGCGGCTGCTGGTGCGGCAAGGAATACGGCCACCTTGCCGCGGAACATCGCCGGATCGAGCGTCACCGTGGTGTCGCCCCATTTGCCAGCGAACACGGCGGCGGCGTTGGTATAGTCAGCCTTTGCACTAATGCCGCTGTTCGGCGCGGGTGCCATTGGAATCCAGTCGGTCGTTTTAGCGAGCGGTGTGCCGCCCACCGAGAGCTTTGCTCCCGTGCTGTCAAAACCGAAGGGACCGAACGGCATGTTCTGGTAATAGCCGCCGTCTTCGCCCGCCGGCTTCAAGCCGAGTCGCTTGAACTCGGCGGCGATGTACGCAGTGCCGCGAAAGTTTGTCAGCTCGCCAATGCGTCGGCCGAGCATCGAGTCGTCGGCAAAGCCGTAGAGTCGGGTGCGAAGGTCGTTGGCGGTGATCTCCGTGCCCGTCGGACGCGGCGCCCATTTGTACGGGCCTTCGTCGGGCCACACCGGCTTCACGTTGGCCGACCAGCCGGCGTCCGCTTTTGGAGCGGCCACTTTGGTGGCGGGCTTGGTCTGGGCCGACAGGGTGCCCGCCGCGAGAATGGCGACAGCGGAAAAGCGAACGAACGAGGGGATGCGCAGCACGGGAATCTCGGGTGGGAGCTCTGGTGCGTATTCCGGGCTCCGATAGTGAGTCCGGGACTGCTCAATAATACTACGCCTCTTATGATACGGGCGTTCAAAATCAGTGGGGTCGCGGATCGGGACGCGGAGCGCCACATTCAACCTTTCCGACATCCAACAACAAGGAAGAGGGCGTGAACAATATGAATCAGCTGGTTCGTGGTGCGGTCGCCCTGTCGCTCGTCAGCGCGGCGACCCTAGGAGCACAAGCTGCCGCTCCCCGCGACACGATCATCACCGCCCCCACCCGGGCGCCGCGAACACCGCTCCCATCCGAAGCCGCCAGCGCAAAAATCAAGAAGTTCAGCTTTATCGCGTATGGTGACACGCGCGGGCGCTTTGACGGCACCGCGCTACAAGTGGAACATGGCAAAGTGGTGGAATCCATGCTCGGCACCATCAAGCAGGTGGCCGGCACGGGCGATGCTATTCGCTTTGTGGTGCAGAGCGGCGACGCGGTGGTCAACGGCGCGCTCGCCACGCAGCTGAATGTGAGCTACATCCCGCTCATCAATCGGCTCACGCAAGAAGGGAACGTTCCGTACTTCCTCACGGTCGGCAATCACGACGCGGCACCGAGTCAGCTTGCCACGCGACGACCGGATGGCTTGCACAATTATTTTGCGGCCAACGCCAACCTGATTCCACCCAACAGCTCCGCGCGCCGGCTCGCGGGCTTTTCGGCCTTTGCCTTTGGCTTTGGTAACACCTTCTTCGTCGCGTTTGATTCGAACATTCCCGAAGACAGCGTGCAGTTCGACTGGGTGCGGAAACAGCTCGAAGGGTTGAACCGCAAGCGGTATGTGAACATCGCGGTGTTCTACCATCATCCTGCGTTTTCGTCTGGGCCGCACGGCGGGCCCGTGATCGAAAAGCAGGCAGCCACCATTCGTGAAAAATGGATGCCGCTCTTTCGGCGTCATCATGTGAAGCTCCTGCTCACTGGACACGAACATCTGTTTGAGCACTGGGTGGAACGCTACGCCGATGCGTCAGGCTCGCACCGCATGGATCAGATTGTGAGCGGCGGTGGCGGGGCTCCGCTGTACAAGTACGCTGGCGAGCCAGACCTCACGAGCTATCTCGCCGCGTACGCCTCCGAAAAAGTGTCACTCGAGCATCTCGTGCGTCCTGCGGCCGACACCACAGGCAATCCGTACCACTATGTGGTAGTGCACGTCGATGGCGAGCGTATTTCTATGGAAGTCGTTGGTGTGGACTGGGGGCGCGGGTATGCGCCGTATAAATCCAGCGCGGTCACGCTCGACGACCCGCGACCGTAGCCACTCGCAGTCGTCGCGCACCGTTGTCGACGCGACCCAAAACGTCACGCCAATCGGCCGTCACGCCCCGCTCTCACAGGAGCTCCTGTATGTCGAATGTCACGCGCAAGGATTTTCTTGGACTCGGTGCGTTGCTTGCCGGAGCTATCGGCCTCCCGAAACTCGCCGGCGCGCGACCGTCGGGGACGGTGCCGGCGCTTCCAGGGATGGCGCAGAAGGGCGGTGGCATCGACGCCGACATCATTGTCGTCAACGGCCGCGTGCTCACGAGCGACGCCGCGCGCCCGCGCGCTGAAGCATTCGCCATCCGCGACGGGCGATTTTTGGCCGTTGGCTCTAACGCCGACATTCGTAACTTGGCGTCGTCGCGCACCAAGATTATCGACGCGGCCGGCATGGCCGTCACGCCCGGATTCATTGACGCGCACAATCATCCGAGCGGCGTCAACGAACTCTATGAGGTGAACGGCAATCTCCGCTCCATCGCCGAGCTGAAGGCCGCTATCACGAAGAAGGCCGCCACGACTCCGCCGGGCATGTGGGTGAACGCCTATATGTTCGACGACACCAAGCTCTCCGAGAACCGACCACTGCATCGGCGCGATCTCGATGAGGCCGCACCCAATCATCTGGTGAGTGTGAACCACCGCGGCGGCCATACGAGCTGGTACAACTCTAAGGCGTTTGCGCTCGCGAAGATTACCAAGGACACGCCGGACCCCGCCGACGGCCGATTCTTTCGCGACGCCGACGGCACGCCCAACGGGCGCGTGGCCGAACTCGCGCGCCGCGTGTTTGATCGTGTCGGTGAACGGCAGCGGTTTACCCCCGAGCAGCAGCGTGAGCGCTCCCGAAAAGGGATGGCGCACATGTCGGAGCTCTACACGGCATCTGGCCTGACGACGGTGCACGATCTCAGCGCCACGCAGCCCAACATCCGCGCATACGAGGAAATCCGCGCCGAAGGAAATCTTCGTCACCGCGTGTACATGATGATTCGCGGCGGCGCTTTTCCGTTGCTGCGCGACGCCGGCGTCTATACCGGCTTCGGTGACGAATGGGTGCGCGTGGGCGGCGTGAAGTTTGCCGCCGATGGGTCTGCGAGCGAACGCACCATGCGCATGAGCACACCATACGTGGGCACCGAGGACTACGGCATTCTCACCATGACGCAGCAGGAGATCTACGACGCGGTAGACGACGCGCACAGTCACGGCTGGCAGGTGGGGATTCACGCCAACGGCGACGTGACCATCGACATGGTGCTCAAGGCCTACGAGCGCGCCCTCGCCAAGTGGCCGCATCCCGATCGGCGGCATCGCCTCGAGCATTGCTCGCTCGTCAATCCGTCACTCATTGAGCGCATCAAGAAAACCGGCTCCATTCCCACGCCGTTCTGGACCTACATCTATTATCACGGCGAAAAGTGGGCGGAGTATGGCGACGAGAAGATGCGCTGGATGTTTGCGCACAAGTCGTTCTTGGACGCTGGTATCAAGGTGCCCGGCGCGAGCGACTACGGCCCTGGGCCCTTTGAACCGCTGATGGCGTTGCAGTCACTCACCACGCGCCGCGATTACCGCGGCCACGAGTGGGGCGCCAATCAGAAGGTGACGATGGCCGAAGCGCTGCGCATTGCGACGATCAATGGCGCGCATGCGAGTTTTGAGGAAAACATCAAGGGCTCGATTACGGCCGGCAAACTCGCGGACTTTGTGCTGCTCGAGAAGGATCCGCACGACGTAGACCCGAATGCCATCAAGGAGATCAAGGTGGTGCGCACGGTGGTGGGTGGGCGGACGGTGTATCCGAAGAGCGAAGGCTAGCGTCAAACGCGTTTTCTGAGCGGCAGGGCATCGCGCCCTGCCGCCGGTGCCTCAGTACCCCCGCCCCCGATCCACCGCCCAACTCGGCAACCGCCCCTGCTCAAGCGCCGCCACGCACTCGAGAAATCCGCTTCCCGCGCCCTCGACAGTCGTTACCCCTGAGAGGTGCGGCGAAATCATCACACGCGCATCATCCCAGAGCGGTGAATCGCTGGGGAGCGGCTCCACCGCAAACACATCGAGTGCCGCCCCACTCAACCACCCCTTGTCGAGCGCCTCTTGCAACGCGCCTTCGTCAAGCGTCGAGCCACGACCGGCGTTGAGTAACACCGCACCGCGACAGCGCGACATCACCTCGCGTGAGAATATTCCGCGCGCGGCGGGGGTGTCAGGCACCACCAACACAATCCACTGCACATCGCCCACGACGTTGGCCAGTTCGCTCACGGGATACACCGAGCCAAACTCCGAGACCGGCGCGCCCGACCTCGACACGCCATTCACCTCGCAGCCGAGCGCGGTCAGTGCGCGCGCCACCGCCCGCCCCACGTCCCCGGTGCCCACCACAAGCGCCTTGGTACCGGCGACCGCCACCCGTTCGCGCGGCGCCCACTGATGCGCACGCTGCGACTCCGCCAGCGCCAACAACTCCTGCCGAAACGCAAACACCCGTGCCACCGCCCACTCGGCGATCGCCGGGCCAAATGATTCCGGTGTACGCGTTAGCAGCAACGACCGGTCCAGCTCCACAGGCGAGAGCCACGAATCCACCCCGGCGCCGGTGCAATGCACCCAACGCACATTGCCCATGGTCGTAGCCGAGGGCGGCCGCTTGAACCCGATGTATGTATCGGCCCACGCGAGGTCGTCCGCCGAGACCTCCGTGTAAGGCGCGCCGCGAATCTCCAACGCCGGACGTCGTTCGCGAAGGTAGGCGGCAATAGCCGCGTGCGTGCCTGCGCCAATCACGATGCGGCGCGGCGAATACGGAAGTGAAAACGCACTCATCAAACCCCCAGAGGTCCACGGACTCCAACATCGCGGGCGACGGCAGCCACGCTCGGCACTCCAAGTTCGCCGTCGTCACCTCCCCTCGGCAATGGAACGGAGGTGCTGTGCCGAGGTGCGCGTACACACCACTACGGGTCATAAGATCAGTTCGTTCAACGAGTTAGGGTCGGATCTCGTACCGTTTCGGTAGGGGGGCGATTTGCCGCTGAGCGTCCCCACCTGCAATTTCGATGATTGGTGCCCGCCTTCCTGAAAGCCCTGATGGAGTCTGCAATGCGATTTGCGTTTCGTGCCGCCCTAGGCGGAGTTCTGTTTGCTGTGGCCGCCAGAGCGCTGCCCGCTCAGCATCGCGCTCTGACGACCGCCGATTACGATCGGGCGGTGAAAATGCTCGGTTCGTCTGTGTCGCCGCTCGTGGTTGGGGGGACGGTGAACGCCACTTGGCTTCCCGATAATCGCTTTTGGTATGTGAACACCACCGCCGCCGGACGCGAGCAGGTGATGGTGGACCCCGCCAAGAAGGTGCGCGTGGTCTGTGACGCACTACGCACGAACTGCCCCGGTGTGCCCGAGATGCCCGCCGGCGGTGGGCGCGGCGGTGCAGGCGGACGCGCCGGTGGTGGTGGCGGACGCGGCGGCGCTGGCAATGCGGTCACCTCGCCCGACGGCAAGCGTGCGGCGTTCATTAAGAACTTCAATCTCTGGGTGCGCGAGGTTGCGACGGGCACTGAAGCGCAGCTGACCACCGATGGCGTCAAAGACTTTGGCTACGCCACCGATAACGCTGGCTGGGCCATGAGTGATCGCGCGATTGTGCTCTGGTCGCCCGACTCCAAGAAGATTGCCACCAACCAGCAGGACGAACGTCACGTGGGCGAGATGTACCTGGTGGAGACCAAGGTCGGTCACCCCGTGCTCAAGCAGTGGAAGTATCCGCTCCCAGGCGACAGCGTCATTCAGATGATTCACCACGTGGTGATTGATGTGGACGCCAAGACGGTGGTGCGCCTCAAGGCACCGGCCGACCCGCATCGCGGCACCATTGGCGACAACATCACCATGGCCGATTATAACTGGAGCCCCGACGGCTCGCAGTTGGCCTTTGCCTCCACGACGCGCGATCACAAGTCCGCGGTGCTCAAACTGGCCGATGCAAAATCCGGCGAAGTGCGCACGCTCTTTGAAGAAACTGTGCCGACGCATTTTGAATCGCGCACCGGCTGGCGCGTGCTTTGGGAGAGCAAGGAAGTCATCTGGTATTCGCAGCGTGACGACTGGGGTCAGCTCTACCTGTACGACCTCACCAGCGGCAAGCTCAAGAACAAAATCACCAGCGGCGAAGGGCCGGTGGATGGCATCACCAAGATCGACGAAAAAACGCGCACCATCTGGTATCAGGCGATGGGCCGCGAGAAGGGGCAGGATCCCTATCTGCGCCACTTCTACAGGATTGGCCTCGACGGCAAAGGCCCGCAGCTCGCGCTCACGCCCGATGACGGCGATCACACGATGCAAATGTCGAGCGACGGCAAGTGGATTATCGATACGTATTCGAAGGTCGACGCCGCACCGGTGACCGTGCTGCGCGACGGCACGGGCAAGGTCGTGATGCCGCTCGAAAAAGCTGACATCTCCAAGTTGGTTGCCGCTGGCTGGAAGGCGCCGATTCCGTTCAGCGTAAAAGCCGCCGACGGCAAGACCGATATTTACGGCCAGCTCTTCCGCCCCACCAACTTCGACTCCACCAAGAAATATCCGATCATCAACAACGCGTACCCGGGGCCGCAGTCCGGGAGCGTTGGTGGCCGCAACTTTGCCGCCGCGCATGGTGACAAACAGGCGCTCGCCGAACTCGGCTTTGTGGTCGTGTCCATTGACGGACGCGGCACGCCGGGCCGCTCCAAGAGTTTCCACGACGCCTACTACGGCGCCATGGGCCGCGACAACACTCTCCCCGATCAAGTGGCAGGGATGAAGGAGCTCGCCAAGCGCTATGCGTGGATCGACATCGACAAAGCCGCGATGTGGGGACACTCGGGCGGCGGCTTCATTACCGCCGACGCGATGTTCCGCTATCCGGACTTCTTCAAGGTCGGTATTTCAGAATCGGGCAATCACGACCAACGCAACTACGAAGATGACTGGGGCGAGCGCTATCAGGGGCTTCTGCTCGCGGGTGCCGACGGTGGCGCCGACAGCTACAACGTGGAAGCCAACCAGACGATGGCGCGGAACCTCAAGGGGCATCTGTTGCTCGCCCACGGCACCCTCGACAACAACGTGCCGCCCGACAACACGTTGCTCGTGGTGGATGCGCTCATCAAGGCCGGCAAGGACTTTGACCTGTTGATGCTACCGAATCAGGCGCACGGTTACGGCAGCGCATCCAACTATATGATGCGCCGCCGCTGGGATTACTTCGTGCGCTGGTTGCTCGAGATGGA
>CANIWQ010000110.1 GCA_947471365.1 Gemmatimonadota bacterium
ACGTTGGCCGCGTCGAGGGTGGCGGCGGAGACGTCCGCGACGCGTACGAGGTCCGCGTCCACGCCACCCGCTGGGGTGGAGAAGGAGTTCGTGGCCAACATGTTGCGATTGACGGGAAAGGAATAGACTGGCGTTCTGGCCCCACCGGCGCCCACGATCGAGACCGCCGCATGGATCGGCTCCCAGGCTGGGGCGGCCATCGGATAGCGCTCAACGCGGTAGGTCATCCGGTCGGATGGCTTCGCCTTGGACTGTTCCACGTAACCGGCCGCCGCGAGCTTGCCTGCCACATGCGCGATGCTGGAGTCGAACCCAGCATTACCCGGCCAGCGCACAAAGCGGTCGAGGTAGGCGACCGTCTCAAAGGCACGCTCACCTGAGAAGCGGGTACGGACGGCAGCGAGACGGCTGTCGGCGGGGAGCTGGGCGGCCAAGAGGGCGGGGGCGGCGACAAGCGCCAGGCGGGCAAAGCACAGGTGGATTCTCATTCCCATAAGCTATCTGGTCAGGGAAAACCGCGCACGACCGCCTCCAACACCCGACAGACATTAGACGCGCAACAACCGGAATTACGGTTGTCGAGGTTGGAGTGCGTTGTCGCACGGTTTCGTACGGGCGTACCGGAGGGCGGGGTACGTGCGTTCACCAATCTCGAACATCTGTGTCGAGATGGCGTTGGGCAATGTCCCAGTGCATTCCTAGCTGACATTGTCCGCGTCGCTCCGAAAGAGCGAGGACGCGCGCAGTGCCTACGTTGACCGAACCAATCGCAGCTCCTGCCGGGCGCGCCACGGGCGTCCCGCCAACCATTCTCACCAAGCGCGAGCACACCGTCGAGATCGTCTCCGACTCCGGTGAAGGCGCGCAGCGTTGCGGCCAAATCTTTGGCGCCGTCTCGGCCAAGATGGGGAACGGCGTGTGGACGGTGGAGATTATTCCCGCCGAAATTCAGCCGCCGCCGCGCATACCCGAAGGCGCGAGCGGCTACCGCGTGCGCGTCGGAGCGGGTCCCGTCACCAACTGGGGCGACGCGACCAATCTGGCGCTCGCCTTCAATGAACAGGTACTGCTCGCTCGCCACCGCCTGAACGCATTGGCCGACGATGCGATCTTGCTCGTGGAAGACAAATGGGCGACGTCGGAGGATGCCGACATTCGCGCGGCGTGGGAGGCGGCGATGGTGGAGCTCTCCACGCGCCACTACCGGATTATTCCGGTGCCGATGGAAGCCGAGTGCTTGTTGCTCGTGGACAACCCGCGCAAGGGCAAGAACATGTTCGCGCTCGGCATGCTTGCTCGCGTGTACGACCGCGATTGCGACCGCATCAAAGAGCAGATCGCCTTCACCTTCCGCAAGAAGAGTGAGGCGGTCTACAACACCAACGTCCAGCTGTTTGAGCGCGGCTACGAGTGGGCGGAGACGAACGTTGACGTCCGCATTCATGTGCCGCTGCAGAAAATCGATGAAAAGCTCGTGGTAATGAACGGCAATGAAGCCATTGCGCTCGGTGCCATCGCCTCGGGGATGGATATGTGCGCGATGTATCCCATCACGCCGGCCACGTCGGTCTCGCACCTCCTGAGCGAGGTGTTCGAAAAGTTCGGCGGGATTGTGCATCAGGCCGAAGACGAAATCGCGGCGGCGGGTGTCGCCATCGGTTCTTCGTACTCCGGCAAAGTTGCCTTCACGGTGACGTCAGGCCCTGGGTTGGCGCTCAAGACCGAGTTTTTAGGTCTCGCCGTGATGACCGAAACGCCGCTGGTGCTGGTCGACGTGCAGCGCGGCGGCCCGAGCACCGGGTTGCCCACGAAAGTGGAACAGAGCGACTTGCTCGCCGCGCTCTATGCCTCGCCGGGCGATGCGCCGCACATCGTGATTGCGCCAGCGACCATCGAAGAATGCTTTCATGTGATGATCACGGCGCGCCGCTTGGCCGAAGCGTTCCGCACGGTGGTGATGGTGCTCACCGATGCGAACCTCGCGACCGGCGTGACGCCGTTCAAACGTCCGACGCCGGAACTCCACTGGCAGGCGGAGCCGGTGGATCTCTCCGCCGTGCCTGTTGGGACCAAGGCGTTTCAGTGGGATCCGCAAACGGGGCTGTCGCGTCGCATCGTGCCAGGCCAAGCGAACGGCATGCACACGCTCACCACGCTCTCGCACGACGAAGGGAGCAAAGTGGCGTACAGCAGCGGCGTGCACCAACGGAGCTCGGCGGCGCGCAGTCGCAAGCTCGCCGTGTTGCAGTCGTTGCTTACCCCGCCGCCGGTGTACGGCGACGCCACCGGTGATCTGCTCGTGGTGGGATGGGGGAGCACCAAGGGCGCGATTGAAGAAGCGGTCGACCGCATGCGCGCCGAAGGGCTGCAGGTGAGTTCGGTGCACCTGCGCTTCCTCTCGCCGATGGAGCCCGGCCTGAAACCGATGTTCACGCAGTTCAAGAAAGTGGTGACGGTGGAACTGAACTACAGCGACGAAATCGGCGATCCCTACGTGACGGAAGAGAATCGCCGCCTGGGTCAGCTCGCGTGGTTGTTGCGCGCGTCGACGCTCGTGGATGTGGACTGCTGGACACGCGTGCCGGGTGAACCGCTGCGCCCCGGTTCCATTGTGGATGCCATCAAAGACCGGATGCCGACGAGAGGTGCCAAGTGACGATTTCCTGCGGCGTGCTACCTGTGTTGGAGCCCGAAGACCAGGAGCATGCATATGAGATGGGCGACTACGAAGGCGCGCGCGCCCGCTGGTGCCCCGGCTGCGGCGACCACTCGATTCTCACCGCCGTGCAACGCCTGCTCGCGAGCGAACAGCTCCCGCCCGAACGGACGATGTTCGTGTCGGGCATCGGCTGCTCGAGTCGCTTTCCGCACTACCTGAATACGTACGGTTTTCACGGCATTCACGGCCGCGCACTTCCGATCGCCACGGGGATCAAACTCACCCGTCCCGATCTCGACATCTTTGTGGTCATGGGCGACGGCGATTGCACGTCGATCGGCGCCGGTCATTGGATACACGCTCTGCGGTACAACCTCGACATCGTTGTAATGCTGTTAGACAACGGCATTTATGGTTTGACGAAGAATCAAACGTCGCCAACCACACCGCAGGGCCATCCGAGCAACACCCAGCCGCACGGCAGCTGGCTTCCCTCGCTGAATCCACTCACCACCGCGCTTGGTGTGACGAACGCCAGTTTCGTCGCCCAGACGGCTGAGTGGATTCCGTCGCATCTGTACGCGACGCTGCGGGCGGCACGCCGGCACCGTGGGCTCAGTTTCGTACGGATTCTGCAGCGCTGTCCGGTGTATTCGAGTGCCGTCTATATGAAGGCGGTGCAGGATCCGTCACGCATTGCGCTCCTGGCCCACGACGATGGCGTGGTGGTGCCGGAACTCGAAAAAGTGTACAAGAACCACGTGGCGCACAATCCGCATGATCTCGAAGCGGCGCGCCGCGTCGCCGAGTCCACGGAGCACGTGAATCTCGGCGTGCTGTTTGCCGATCCTTCGCGGCCGCGCTACGAGGATTTGCGGCGTGTCCCGCCGCGCACCGCGGATGAACGCATTCACCTGCTCGATGCGGAGCTTGATCGCTATGCCGTCTGATCCGAGGGTCCAGCAGGCGCTCACCGCGCTCGATCGCCCGATTGCCGAGTTCCGTGCTCTGATGGAAGGGGCACTGCGACAGGCCGATGCCTTTCTCGAACAGCAGATGGCCGACGAACCCGCGCGCGTGAAGCGCGCCGCGGCTGCGCTCGGTGTGTTCGGCGCGTCGCATATCGATGCCACGCGGTTCGCCGCGCTCCACGTGGGCACACGCACGGCGACTGAGCCGTCGCTCGCGGCGCTCCGGCGTGCGGTCGATATCCTTCGGCAAATGGCAGATCGCGGTGACAACCTCTTTCTTGCTGAAGTCACGAGTGGGGCCAAGATCGGCGCGGTGGTCGAGTCGGCGCTGGCGATGATTGGGTGGGCGTTCGGTGCGATCATCGTCACCGACCTCGTGCGCGGCGGTCGTTACGTGGAGGCCGACCACGCGTCGATGCTCGACCCGCTGCAGTTTGGCGGATGGAATCGCAGTGAGCGTCGTGCGGCGCCGCCACTCGTCGTGCGTGTGGCGGGTGCGTCGGTCCGTGCGACGGATCTCGCGTCCTTTGCCGACGGCCATGTGAAGCTGGTGCTGGTCGTGAGTGGCGACTGCGCTCCGGCGCCCCTCGCTCGGCTCATCACCCCAGGCACCTTCGTGGTGCAAACCACGGACGGCTCTGGTCTTGATCGCGTCGCGCTTTTTGACGGCCCTGCCTTTGCCGCTCTGATGCCGGCCGGTGCCGCGACGTTCGTGCACGATCCCGCCCTTGGCCGCGAATCGTGGCAGCGCCTCACTGTGAGCTTCATCCCTGACGCGCCGAAGAAAGCCGTCGGCGCGATGAGCACGTGGCAACAACTCGAGGAACTCAAGCAGCTCGCCGATCTCGCGCGGACACCGTTCGCGGTGCCGAACGCCGGCGGGAATGCAGCACCGGCGATGGGCGCCTCAGATGCGGCGGACCGTATTGCCAGTTGGTTGCTGACGCAAAGTGGACTCGGCGGTACCGCGTGACAGCGCGAGGGACGATCCGATGATGTGGCAGGCCGTGATGATCTTGGGTGGCGTCGGACTCGTCTTTGGCGTGTTCATCGCGCTCGCGAACCGCAAACTCTGGGTGTGGGAAGATCCACGCATTGACGCGGTGGCGTCGATGTTGCCCAATGCCAACTGCGGCGCCTGCGGATTGCCCGGCTGCCGAGCGTTCGCTGAGCAGGCGGTGGGTGGTGCGGTGACGCCGTCGCAGTGCACGGTGTCGGGTGAATCCGCGCGCGACGCGATTGCCTCGTACCTCGGTGTAGAAGCCGGCGAAGACCGGAAGCGCGTGGCGCGACTGCTCTGCGCTGGCGGTACCGATGTTGCTCTTCAGCAGGCCGAGTACCGAGGCGTGCCCACTTGTGCCGCGGCCGCGTCGGTCGCCGGTGGTGGCAAGGGATGCGCCTGGGGCTGTCTCGGCCTCGCGGATTGCGAGGTGGCGTGCGATTTCGGGGCCATCCAGATGACGGCAACCGGATTGCCGAAAGTCGACGTGGCGCTGTGCACCGCCTGCGGCGATTGCGTGGAAGCCTGCCCCAAAGGCTTGTTCACGATTCTGCCGCTCGACGGCCATCTGTTGGTGCAGTGCAAGAATCTGGTGCTGGGTGACGACGCGCTCGAGCAGTGCACGGCCGCCTGCACCACGTGCGGCAAATGCGTTATGGACGCCGCGGACGGCTTGATCAGCGTCGCGAGCGGAGTGGCAGTGGTCAACTACGACAAAATCGCGCTCGAAGCGCCGAACGCCGCAGCGCGGTGCCCCACGGGCGCGATTGCGTGGCTGAACGGAGCGCAATTCGCGGGCGTGCCGGTGATGCAACGGAGCAACAGATGAAACTCTTTGGTGAAAGTAAATCCTCGCCGGCGCTTGTGGTGCCGGCTCCTGAGTTCCCCGGCACGCTCGAAGCGCTCGACGGCAGTGCCGCCGTCGTCGCGATGGAGACGGCCGCTGGCGAAGCCGCCGGCGCGTATCCGATCACCCCGAGCACGCAGATGGGCGAGGGCTGGGCCGCTGCGGTCGCCGAAGGCAAGGTGAACGTCAACGGTCGTCGGCTCCTGTTCTTTGAGCCGGAAGGCGAGCATGCGGCGGCGGCCGTGACGGCCGGTATGAGCATGTCGGGTTTGCGCGCGACGAACTTCTCGAGCGGGCAGGGGATTGCCTACATGCACGAGTCGCTCTACGCGGCGGTGGGCAAGCGTCTCACCTATGTGCTCAATGTGGCGGCGCGCGCCATCACGAAGCACGCGCTCAACGTGCACGCGGGGCACGATGATTATCACGCGGTGGATGACACCGGCTTCTTCCAGCTGTTTGCGAAGGATGTGCAGGAAGTTGCCGATCTCAATCTGATCTCGCACCGTATTGCCGAATTGTCGCTCAACCCGGGCATTTGCGCGCAGGACGGGTTTCTCACGAGCCACGTGATTGAAACGGCGATGATGCCCGAACTAGACCTCATCAAGCGCTACCTCGGCGACCCGTCGGACTTGATTGACGCGCCAACACCCGCACAGCAGATGGTGTTCGGCCCCAAGCGCCGCCGCATTCCCGAAATGTTCGATGTCGATTATCCGGCGATGCTCGGCGTGGTACAGAACCAAGAGAGCTACGCGCAGGGCGTGGCGGCGCAGCGGCCGTTCTATTTTGATCACGTGGCGGCGCTCACCGACCGCGCGATGGACGAGTTTGCCGCCTTCACGGGGCGTCAATACAAGCGTGCAAGTGGGTACTTACTTGACGACGCCGAGTGGGTGATTGTCGGCCAAGGCTCGGTGGTGTCGAACGCGGAGGCCGTCGCCGACCATCTCCGCGCGACGCGCGGGCTCAAAGTGGGTGTGCTCAACCTCACGATGTTCCGCCCGTTCCCGGCCGATGTGATCACGCGGCTCCTCGCGGGCAAGAAGGGCGTCTGCGTGCTCGAGCGCACCGACCAGCCGTTGGCCGTGGATCCGCCGCTGATGCGAGAGATTCGCGCGGCGATGAGCCAGGCCGCGGAAAATGGGCGAGCCCTCAACGGGACGCGCCCGTACGATCTCGTCGCGTCGCTGCTCTCCGACCAGATCCCCGATTTCTACTCAGGGTGCTTTGGCCTCGGCAGCCGCGACCTCCAGCCGGGCGACATCATCTCGGCGGTGCTCAACATGCTGCCCGGTGCTGACCAGCGGCGTCAGTTCTACCTCGGCATTGAGTTCATTCGCGAAAAGACGCGCCTGCCCAAGCTTCAGATCTGGCAGGAGCAAATCACGGAGAGCTATCCGCACCTCGGCGAACTCTCGCTCGCCAGCGACGGACTGGTGAATCTGCTCCCGACCGGCGCCACGTCGCTGCGCATTCATTCCGTTGGTGGATGGGGCGCCATCACGATGGGGAAGAACGTCGCGATGACGGCGTTCGAGTTGTTTGGACTCCATATCAAGGCCAATCCCAAGTACGGCTCGGAAAAGAAGGGACAGCCCACCACGTTCTATGCCGTGTTGGCGCACGAACCGGTGCGACTCAACTGCGAGCTCAAGCACGTGACGGTAGTGCTCTCGCCCGACCCGAACGTGTTCCGCCACAGCGATCCGCTCGACGGGCTTGCTGAGGGTGGCGTGTTTGTCGCGCAGACGGAGCTGTCGCCTGAGGAGTATTGGAATACACTCCCGGCCGCCGCGCGCGCCAAGATCCGTGAAAAACAGATCAAGGTGTACGCGATTGACGCCTTTGCTGTGGCGCGCGAGGAAGCGTCCGATATTGAGCTGCGGTATCGCATGCAGGGTGCGGCCTTCATGGGGGCGTTCTTCGCCACGTCGCCGCTGCTCAGCCAAGAAAAGGCAACCGAAGCGGCGCTGTTCGAAGGAATTCGCACGCAGCTCCAAAAGAAGTTCGGCGGTAAGGGCGCGACGGTTGTCGAAGACAACCTGCGCGTGATTCGCCGTGGCTACGACGAAGTCAAAGTGGTTCCGATTGGCGGTGACGAAGGCGTGGCGGTGAACGCGACCGTGGCGCACCAGCCGCTGATGATGGCATCGGACAATGCCGAGCAGGGCACTGGCAATCCAGGACGTTTCTGGGAGCAGGTCTGCTCGATGTGTGCGGTGGGACAGGAACAGATTGCCGATCCCTTTGCCGCCTTCAGCGCGATCCCTGCCGCCACCGGTGCGGTGCGCGACATGAGCGGTGTGCGGCTCGAGATTCCCGTCTTCCACGCAGAGAAGTGCACAGGCTGTGCGCAGTGTTGGACGCAGTGCCCGGACGCCGCTATTCCGGGACTCGTCAACACCGAAGAGGACTTAATCAATGCCGCGCTTACCCAGGCGAGCACGGTCCGCTCGTTTGAGCGGATGCGCGCCGTGGTGAAGCCGTGGGCAAAGGAAGCGCATCGTCTGCTGGCCAAGGAGCCATTGCTACCGGTGCGTGAGGCGTTTGCTCAGGGCTACGTGGGCGTGGCCGACAAGATGAACTGGGAGCCGACGCGTCGTGCTGAAACCGACGCAGAGGTTGCGGCCGTGCAGCAACTCATTGCGGCGTTCCCGGTGGCGCGTACGAAGGCATTCTTTGATGCGCCGGAATCGAAGTTCAAGGGCAATGGTGGATTGCTTTCGATTACCGTCAATCCCGAAGCGTGCAAAGGTTGCAACCTGTGCGTGACGGCGTGCCCCGATGGTGCGCTCACCACCGCACGGCAGGACGATTCGAATCTGGCACAGCTCCGCAGCAACTGGGCGATGTGGACGCATCTCCCCGACACGGACGATCGCTTTGTCAACGTTTCCAGCGTGGACGACGGCATCGGTGTGCTCTCGTCGCTCTTGCTCAAGAAGGGCACCTACCGCTCCATGGTCGGTGGCGATGGCGCGTGCATGGGGTGCGGCGAAAAGACCGCGGTCCATTTGATTGTGTCCTCGATCTACGCGTGGATGCAGCCGCACGTGGATGCGCAGCTCAAGCACATCGACGCGCTCATTGCTGGCCTTGAAGATCAGGCACGTGCGCTGGTGGGTGCGGGTGCAGATCTCGATGCGGCCGCGCGGACCGGTGGCGCGGTGAAGGTGCCGCTTTCCTCCGATGCACACGCACGCATTGCGTTGCTCCAGGCTTCGGTCAAGGAACTGAAGGACCTCAAGTGGCGCTACACTGAGGGGCCGAGCGGCAAGGGGCGCGCTGCACTCGGCATGGCCAACAGCACCGGCTGTAGCTCGGTGTGGGGGAGCACGTATCCCTACAATCCGTATCCGTTCCCCTGGGTCAACCACCTCTTCCAGGACGCGCCGAGTATTGCGATTGGCGTGTTTGAAGCGCACATGCGGAAGATGGCGGACGGCTTTATTGCCGTGCGCCGCGCCGCGATGCTGCATGCGGGCACGTACGACGCGGCCACCCACGAGCCAGAGCTCGCGCACCTGGAGTGGTCAGAGTTCACGGACGACGAATTCGCGCTCTGCCCACCTATCGTGTCGATGGGTGGCGACGGTGCGATGCTCGATATCGGGTTCCAGAATCTCTCGCGCTTGCTCGCGAGTGGGAAGCCGCTCCGCGTGGTGGTGCTCGACACGCAGGTGTATTCCAACACCGGCGGTCAGTCCTGCACCTCGGGATACACCGGGCAGGTGTCGGACATGGCGGCCTGGGGCAAGGCGCAGCATGGCAAGAAGGAAGTGCGCAAAGAACTTGCGTACATCGCTATTGCACACCGCGGTGTGTATGTCCACCAGTCGTCGCAGGCCTCGGCGTCGCATCTCATTGCTGGCGTACTGAAGGGACTCAAGAAGCGGCGTCCCGTGCTCATCAACGTGTACACGCCCTGCCCAGTGGAACATGGGCTCGCGGACGATTGGTCGCAGCATGCCTCGCGACTGGCACTCGAGAGCCGCGCTTTCCCATTCCTGACGTACGACCCAGACGGCGGCTCGAACATCGCCGATTGCCTCACGCTCGAAGGGAATCCGTCGCTCGACACGCCGTGGCCGTCGTATGAGCTGCGCTATGTGGACGATGCGGGCGCAGAACAGCTCATGGAGCTGCCGCTCACCATCGCCGACTGGGCGGCCACGGAGGCACGGTTCAAACAGCACTTCAAGGAAGTCCCGGCGGCCAAGTGGGACGACACGATGGTGCCGTTCCACGAGTATCTGCTCAAGCCGCACGACGAGCGTCAGGAGCTGACGCCGTTTATCTGGGCCACGACTGCTGACCGCAAGTTGCGCCGGCTGCGCGTGACCACGGAGATCGCGGTACTCGCCGAGGAGCGGCTCCAGTTCTGGTCGCAGCTGCGCCAGCTGGCGGGGCTGGAAGTGTCGGGTGCGGTGCATGCGATGGTCGCGTCGGAAGTGGACGCGGAGTATCGCGTCCGCGAAGCGGCGATGCGTGCCGATTTCGAACGTCAGATTGTGGAGCTCAAGGCGAGTTATCCGGCGCAGATCGCGCGGCGTCTCGCGGAAGGGCTGCTCAAGAACTCCGGTGGTTCGGCGGCGATTGCCGATCTGCTTGCATCGTTGCCGGCGGTTTCTCCAGGCGTTGCGACGAGTGCGCCGGGAGCGGTGGCTGGCAACGGAGCGGTCGCCGCTGTCGCAGTACCCGCAACGTCAGCGGCGCCAGTAGCGGCCACACCAGCCGTTGCGACGGTGTCGGCCAAGACGCCGGACGCCGCGGTGGCGGGTGCCGCCACGGCATCAGACGACGCCGATGATATCACCATGGAAGCGTGGATCGACTCGTCGCGATGCACGACGTGTAACGAGTGCACCAACCTGAATAAGAAAATGTTCTCTTACAATGCCGACAAGCAGGCGTACATCAAGGACGCCTCGGCCGGCACCTATCAGCAACTGGTGACCGCGGCGGAACGGTGCCCGGTCTCGATCATCCACCCAGGGACGCCGCTCAATCCGAAGGAGAAAGAC
>CANIWQ010000111.1 GCA_947471365.1 Gemmatimonadota bacterium
AAGCTGCCGTTCGCTATAAAATACGGCGCGGAGCGGCTCCGCGTTTAGTCGGCGCGCTTCCGGGCCGTGATGACCGCGCGGTACGCATTTTCGGCATTGAGGTTAACAAGGGCGACAAAGGCCCGCCCCTGATATTGCCCGATGGTCCCCGACTGCGAGACAGAGCTCACTTCCCAGCCGGCCGGGAGCAGGAAGCTGTTGCGCAGCCCCTTCACCACCCGATCAAAACGCAGTTCGCCGGCCGTGACCGTGTAGCCAGCGTCGGTGAGGGTGCCGGTGACGCGCAGATGGGCGCTCTGCTTGTCGTTGACGATGGGCTCTTCGAGCGTCACCACGGTGGCCCCGCCCTTTTTCCGCTGCGGAAGCGGATGGGCGGTATCGAGGTCGGTGACGATCACGTCGCTGAGCGCCGCATACGAGAGCAAGTCAATGGGCAACGTCGTTCCGGTGCGCGCATCGCTGTACGTCTGCTCCACAGAAATCCGATGCGCCGCGGGATCGCCAAAATCGTACAACGTTTTGACGTCGTCGAGGAACATGTCCACGTAAGGCGTGGGGGTAAACGTTGTGGTTGTTTTGCGAGCGTGAATCGTAAACGGATTGCTCAGGCCACTCGGATTCGCAAAGTGCAGCGCGAGCCGCCCATCGGGCATGGTGCTCATCTGCGCTGCGATGCTGGATGACAACAACTGGTACCCAGCCGGCAGGATGACGCCGAGCCGGTAGCCGCTCAGACTCCGCACCCACGAGATATCGCCGGCCTGAATGCCGTACGGCGCATTGGGTTCGGTGTAGCTCTGATAAGTACGCGCATCCTTGTACGTCTTGTAGATCAGCACACGCCCAATGCCGCCCTGCGGCACAGGCGCAGTGAGTTTCGCGTGAATGGCGTGGCCGTCGCCCTCTGGTTCATACGTAAAGGGCAACGGTTTGCCTGTGCGTGGGTCGAACACGGCGACGTCGGTGCCTTCACTTCCGCCGCGCGTGGCGTTCACCAACTCGGTGGCGCCCACGCGGGTTTCTTCGGTGAAAAACCGGATGCGGAATTGCTCGCTTCCGGGCTGCAGCAACGCATACTCGGTAAACGCATCCTGCGTAAACAGCCGCTGCAGACGGTTCGTGGGGCGCAGCGAGCCATCGGCGTTTTCGCCGCCTGGGAACGGCCCTGCGGCGGGACGCTGGGCATGGGCCGCTAGCGGCGCGAGTACCATCAGTACCAGCGCCGCTCCAACAAAGCCCCGCTGAATGATCTTCAGGCAACACATAGCATCAGTTCTGGAAGGAGAATACAACGGCCGAGTCAATCGTCAGGTGTTCAACCGACTCCGGGACACTCATCGCTTGGCCGGCGGCTCCTCTTTCCACCACCATTGCGCCGGTAGCGGCTTCGTACGCGGCCAGACTTCGTCGAGCGTGTTGCCGTCGTAGATCCGGCCATTCTTCATGACATACCGAATCGAGTTCGTATTGTGGATGTCGGTCAACGGATTCTTGTCGAGGACTTGCAGGTCGGCCAACTTACCAACCTCGAGCGATCCGAGGTCTCCGGCGAGGCCGATCGCGTCGGCTCCGTGAAGCGTGGCGGCGCGCAATGTCTCGAGGTTCGTCAATCCACCGGATTGCATCATCCACAACTCCCAGTGCACACCCAGTCCCTGGAGTTCGCCATGCGAGCCGAGTCCCACTCGGCCGCCGGCCTTCACGAACTTGGCGAGCTGTTCGGCGTGCCCCTTGAAGATGTACTGGTCGTCGCGATTGTACGTGACCGTTCTCCACGAGTCGAGTTCATCGTGCGGCGTGAAGCGTCGCAGCTTTTTGTCGTCGTCAATGTTGTAGTGTGTCAGGTAGTAGTCGCGCCCAATCGGGCCGCCGTATCCGACGATGAGCGTGGGCGTGTACGTGATACCGCTCGTTGCCTCGAGTTGGACGACATCCTTGAAGAGGGGGAATATCGGCATGGCATGCTCGAGCCCCGGATACCCGTCCTGCATGAGTGTCAGGTTCATCGAGAGGTTCGAACCACCTTCGGTGGTCGTGGTGAGCCCCAGTTCTTTGGCGGCCATGATCACCCATTCCCGCACTTTTCGGTCGCCGGCCAGATACTGTTTGATCGTCTTCGTATTGTAGTGATCGGCGTACCGGCGGAGGATGTCGCGCGCTTCGTCCAGGCTTTTGATGTTCTCGGCGGCAAAGATTCCGGGGCCGGTGGAATACAGACGTGGACCAATAAAGGCGCCCGTCTCCATCAGGTCGGTATAGGTAAGAATGTCGGTGGCTGATGTCTGTGGGTCTCGCTGCGTTGTCACGCCGTACGCGAGGTTAGCGAGCAGCTGCGATACCTGATCGCGGTGCACGCCCCAGCCGAACCAATTGTGCGCGTGGATGTCCACGAAACCTGGGATGATCGTTTTTCCACTGGCGTCGATGACGCGCGCACCCGCCGGCACGCGCACCGATCCACTCGGACCGATGGCCGTGATACGGTTGTCCGTGACAACCACGTCACCTTTTTCGATGACCTGGTCGCCCTTCATCGTGACGAGGCGCGCACCCTTGAGTACGACGGCGCCGCGCGGCTTGTCCTTGGCGGCCGTAATCGTCACGTCCGTTCGGCGCGCTTCGTAGGCCATGGACAGCTTCTTCGTTGTGTCGCGAGCGCTGACTCCACCGGTACTCGGGGCGCTGGTTGCGATCGAATCTGCGCGCGCCACTGAATCACGAATCGCGGCCTCGCCCGTGCGCACATTGTACTGGAACCAGCTGTGACCGATCGAATAGAACGCGGTCGCGCCGTCGTTGGACCATCCAATAAAATCGCCTCCCACTCGCGTGAGCCGCGTGGTGGGCACGCCGCTGGATGACACCCCAATGGCCGGTGCCTGCCCAACCACGGGTGGCACGGTGATGATAAAGACGT
Organism: Gemmatimonadota bacterium; assembly: GCA_947471365.1. Taxonomy (GTDB): domain Bacteria; phylum Gemmatimonadota; class Gemmatimonadetes; order Gemmatimonadales; family Gemmatimonadaceae; genus Fen-1231. Next base: position 2,918 of record CANIWQ010000111.1, read on the forward strand.
TGCTGTTGGCCACCACCAAGGCGCGTGTGCCGTCTGGTGAGAGCAACACTTCGTCTGGGGATGGTGGTGGTGGCGGTGTCGCACCCGGGGCGAGCGGCTGTGCCGCTGCCGGCGGACCGGCGACCCGCACTACGACCTTCCGGTCGGTGCCGTCAAACCGCATCGACACCAATCCCTCGTTTCCTGCCCAAACGTAGAGCCGCGTGCTGTCGGGCCCGACGTGCGGCACATTGCGCCCCTGCTGCGACTGACCGCTCCCGACCCACGCGATGCGTGTGGCCGTGCCGCCCTCAGCCGGGAGCATCACATACTCGAGTTCGCCGTTGCTGATATTTCCAAAATCCTCGAACTGCCGCATGCGACTGTACCGCGAGCCGCGCACGGCCGTGAGGTGCGCGCCATCCTTCGTGTAGGCGACCTTGTCGAAATACGCGGCCGTGCGCGTGAGTCGCTCGGCTGATCCACTGCCGTCAGCGCGCACACGATAAATATTGCCGCCGGCCGTGTCGGTCCATGTCACGTAGGCGAGGTAGCGTCCGTCGGGCGACCAGACTGGCGCGTGCTCCACCATCCCGCCCGTCGTGAGTCGGCGCGCGTTGCGCACGTGGCGTGTGGTAGTGTCACCAGCGGCTGCGGCCGGGCCGAGCTCGCCAACGTACAGATGATCAAGAGCAGTGAACGCGAGCAGGCGTCCGTCTGGCGAGGGGCGGGCGCCGCGAATCTGCGTCACGACCAACGTGGAGTCGTTGACGGGATACTCGAACTTGGCGAGCGCGCCCATGCGCTGCTCCACCTGCGCGGTAAACGGAATCGGCGTCACCACTCCAGACGGCACCTCGACACGCCAGATCTTGCCGCCGTAGCTGGTGATGAGCGACCGCGAGTCAGGCGTGAATGCCGAGCCGGGATAGAGATCGCGGTCGTTGACACCGCCGCCCTGCGAGTTGTCGCGCTGCACGTCCATCACGAGCCAGCGTTCTTCGCCGGTGGTGAGATCGCGGAGCTTGAGTGCCTCGCGTGCGTCATGGCGCGTGGCATACACGAGCCACTTGCCGTCTGGGCTCGCGACGGGACGGAACGCGCCTTCGATTTCGTGCGAGCGGACGAGGGTGCGGCCCGTTTCGCGGTCGAACTGTGCAATCTGGAACGCGCCCAGCCGACGCGCGTTGCTGCGCGCGGCGAGTTCATCGTTTTCCTCGCGCGCCGATGTGATGTCATCTAAGGTCGCGCCGAATGCGCCAGTGGCGAGCGTGGTTGGAACTCCGCCGCTCACGTTCACCCAGAGCGTGTGGGAATCGCCGCCCTGCGCGGGGGCATAGTGCGAGGGGCCGGCGCCCGGCGCGCCTGCAGACGCAGCGCCTTCCGCGCGAAGCCCTGTGAGCTGCACACCGGATCCGCCATTCGTGTTGTACATCCAGAGCTGTCCCGTTCGCGCGGCGATCACGTACTGCCCGTCGGCCGACCAGATAGGCGACGCGAAGTTGATCCGCTCACTCTTGGTGAGGAGGCGGGCTTTCGAACCGTCGGCGTGAGCAATCCAGATGTTCTTGGATCCATTGCGGTCGCTGACAAAGACGATCTGTTTCCCGTCGGGAGCATAGCGTGGCTGCTGGTCCCACCCGGTGCCGCTCGTGATGCGCGTAGCGGTGCCGCCGGCCACGGGGAGCGTGTAGAGATCGCCTAGAATATCGAAGACAATCGTCTTGCCATCCGGCGCAACATCGACCGAGATCCACGACGCTTCGTCCGTGGTGAAGCTGAGCTTGCGCGGCGTTATGAGCGGCAGCGCACTGGTTCGCGCGGCGGCTTTCACCGCACTGTCATTCTGTGCGGGGGTCTGCGCGCCAAGTGGCGCAGTAGCGACGATCGCGATTGCCAAGGTCGAGCCGAGCAGGCGCAGGGGCTTCATCGAGCGGTCTCCCGATCCACGGTGGTGTCGCCAGAAGAGCGCAGCGACGCATGAAGATTCGAAGCTACTGGAGCCGTTCCGAGGCCGCCAGCGCGGACGAGGGGAGCCCTCCGCCTCGTGAGAGGCGAATCGGGTTGGTTGAGCGTGAACCCCATGGCTTGTCAGCGCCCCGGGCCACCGGCAGGACGCCGTGCTCATGGTATTTGTGGTATTTCGGTATTGCGCGGTAGTCGATTCTGTCGCAACGTCCGTCTGCAGGCCGCATCAGTGGTCTCCGCGTGGCGGTGCTTCGACCGTAACGCTACGGTCTGCCTCCCAGCCAGCGACAGCCAGCGACAGCCAGCGACAGCCAGCGACAGCCAGCGACAGCCAGCGACAGCCAGCGACAGCCAGCGACAGCCAGCGACAGCCAGCGACAGCAATCAAGCGACATGCCCATCACGGAAGAACAGCTGCATCCGCATCGGCGCGACTGCCTAAGAACCGCACGCGTCGCCCTGCTCCTGACACTCTGCTGTGCGACGAGTTCGGCGCGGGCGCAGCAATCCGACACGCGCACTGAGAGCACGTCTGTTCGGGCCGACTACCGTGACATCGCCGAACTCTTAGAAAAGCTTCCGCGCGCCACACCCCCCGTCTTCGATGAGGCGCGAGCCCTCTGGCTCGGTGCGTTACCACTGGGGTGCATAGACCGCCTGCAGTCGCGTCCCGGAGGACGCCCGGCTACTCGGCCCGCCACGGCCCCCGAGGGCGGGCGTGGCGGTGATTCTACGAATAACAGCACCGGAGCACGGGGAGGCACTCCTGCCGCGAACAGTGGCGCGGGGTACTTCTGGGTGCCGACTTACACTGTCATGTTAGATCATGATCGCCTCCGCGCGTTCTGGGGCTGCAACGACTGGCACTCTAGTGTCGGTTCCACCTGGGCAACCGTTCGCCTCCTCAGGCATTTTCCCAAGGGAGCCCTCGACGTCCTTGCGCGCGAGAAACTCAACGCGCACCTCGGTCGAGCCAATCTTGACGGCGAGTTCGACTTTTTTCGAGCCACCGCAGGCGCCATCAACCCAATCCCATCGGCAAGTCAATCGGGGCTTTTCGAACGGCCCTACGGCTTTGCCTGGTTCCTCACGTTGCACGCCGAGCTGCGCGCGTGGCCCGACACCCAGGCCACGCGGTGGGCTGCCAACACCGCTCCGCTCGCACGATGGATGGCCAACAGCCTCACCGAGTATTTCGCAAAATTAGTGGAACCGATTCGCTCCGGCGGGCAGGCCAACACCGCACAGAGCTTGACGCTCGCATTCGATTACGCCAATGCAGTAGGCGACCCCAGGCTTCGCCAGGTCGTCGTCTCGACGGCGCGCCGATTATTTGCTCAAGACACCGTCTGCACGACGCAATCGGAGCGCCCCATCGCTGTTGCGGTGGCCGGCGGTCGTGGTGGCGGGCGACGGGGCACACCAGACGGCAACGCAGACAGTCTCGCGCGACTCGCACAGCGGCCGAACGACCTCACGGCCGCCGCTCGCCTCGCACCGCCAACACCCGAGCCTGGAGGCGGCGGACCCGTGGTGGTGTCCCCTTGCCTTAGCGAAGCGGCACTCATGTCCAGCATGCTCGAGCCGCGCGCCTACCTGACTTGGCTCGACCGCTTCCTCCCGCCATTACCATCCGGCCGCTTCGCGCCCCTGACCGAACCACTGCCTGCCCCAGCAACCGTGCGCGCCACTGATTCAACAGCCACGGCGGCCACGAGCGCCGCATTCGGCATCGAACGCGCGCGACTCGCTGGGTTGTCCTTTGCCCGCGCACAATCAATGGAACGCATTGCTCGCGCGCTTCCGCCGCGCGATCCGCGGGTCGCGGTGTGGCACCGCCTGTCGGACATTCAAGCCGAACGGGGATTTGAACTCATGCGCGACGACACGGCCGGACTTTTTTGGCTACCGGCGCAAGCCCTACTCTACGAAGCGGTACGCAAACGATGAACGCACCGATGCAGACACCGCTCAAAGCGCTCAAAGCGCTCAGCGCACTCGTACTCTTCGTCGTGGGTTTCGCCGTGGTGGCTCCGGCGGCGGCGCAAAACGCGACGGGGAGAAAAACGACCCTCGCGAATGTAGCACCGGCATATTCCGACCTTGCCTCCTTCTACGCTTCGCTGCCGGTTGTTGAGCCACGCGCGTTTGACCTCACGACGGCGATGTTGCTGTCGGCGATGCCACTGGCCTGCATGGATCATCCACAACCCCGACCAAACGCCGCGCCATACCTATGGCAAGCGGCCTACACACCAGCGGCCGATTACGAGACGACCCGCGCCTTCTACGGCTGCTACGACTGGCACTCCGCCGTCAATTCCGCGTGGACACTCGTGCGAATCCTCAAGATGTTCCCCGACCTGCCCTCGGCCCCGGCGATTCGGCAAAAATTGAACGATCATCTGGGCGCCACCAACATCGCCGGTGATCTCGAGTTCATGCGCGGCGCCGGTACGTTTGAACTGCCCTACGGATACGCTTGGCTCCTACGCCTCCAGTTTGAACTCCGAACGTCGAACGACGCCGATTCCAAACGATGGGCCGCCAATATCCAACCAATGGCGACGTACATGTCGGAACGCCTGACCTCGTACCTGAAGGCGCTAGCACAGCCTGTGCGTGCCGGTAACCATCCCAATACGGCCATGGCAATGGACAACGCGCTGGGCTATGCACGCGCATTTGACCCCGCGCTCGAAGCCGCGATCCGGGAGACCGCGCATCGCCTCTTTGAGCGAGACATCCGCTGCCGCACGGCGGCGGAACCAGGTCCGAGTGACTTCGCGTCGCCGTGCTTAATGGAAGCCTCCATCATGGGCCAGCTGCTGGACCGCGACGTATTCGTCCCGTGGCTCGATGCATTTTTGCCCCCGCTCTATTCGGCGGATTTCCATCCACTCACCCAAGGTCTCGGGCCTGAGTTCGTGAAGAATCCGACAGCCATCGCTTCGAAATCTCACATTGTCGGTCTCGCGTTCGTGCGCGCGATGTCGATGAGTGAAATCGCCAACGCGCTGCCGCTGAACGATGCGCGCGTCCCCGTACTTCGCCGACTCGCCGCGATGCAGGCAGCGACCGGGTTTCCGCTGATGGGTGCCGTGGGGTACGACGGGTCGCACTACTACGCCACATGGGCGACGACCTACTTGATTGCCCACGGGGCGCAGCCTTAGCGGGGTTCACGCTGGGAGGGGGCCTTCGCCTGCGGCGGCACCCTTCCGCATGCGGCGAGCGGTTTCGAAAAAGAATCGAACGCAACCCTTTCGATTTTCTGTTTTCGGCTCGATCTTCTCTGAGCTTGATCTCATCCCTTTCCAGCGGAGTCGTCGTGCAGCTCGTCATTGCAAACCTGTCCAAAACCTACCCGAATGGCGTTCGGGCTCTCAATGGCGTCAGCCTCACGATCAACACGGGGATGTTCGGGCTCCTCGGCCCCAACGGCGCCGGCAAGTCGTCGCTGATGCGCACCATTGCGACGCTGCAGTTGCCAGACAGCGGCTCCGTCCGCTTTGGTGAGATCGACGCGCTACTCGATCCCGACGCCCTCCGACGAGTGCTGGGCTATCTGCCACAAGAGTTCGGTTTCTATCCGAACCTGTCGGCCGAAGTCACGCTCGACCACTTCGCGAGCATGAAAGGGATCGTGGACCGTGGTCAGCGCAAAGAACTGGTCGCGAGCCTGCTCAACCAAACCAATCTTTACGATGCCCGAAAAAAGCACGTCGGTACTTTCTCTGGCGGCATGAAGCAGCGACTGGGCATTGCCGTCGCGCTCGCCGGAAGTCCGAAGCTCCTGATTGTGGACGAGCCGACCGCAGGCCTCGACCCGACAGAGCGCCATCGTTTTCTCAACTTGCTCGCTGAGATCGGTCAGGACATTGTGGTCATTCTCTCGACGCACATCGTTGAGGATGTCCGCGAGCTCTGTAACGCCATGGCAATCATTAATAAGGGAGAGGTTGTGGTCGCGGGCGATCCGCGGCAGATCGTCGACCGCCTCAACGGTAAGCTCTGGCGGAAGTATGTGTCCAAGGTGGAGCTCCCTGCGGTGAAGGCATCGTATCACGTGATCTCTACCACGTTGCTCGCCGGCGCGCCGGTGGTGCATGTGTATGCGGAGCAGTCGCCGGGCGACGGCTTTACGCCGATCGAAGCGGATCTCGAAGATGTCTACTTTCACCAACTCGGCCTCGCCGGTTTGACTGAGGCCGTCTGATGTTCGGCACGATCTTCCGTTTTGAGATTCGCTACCACCTCACGCGACTCATCACCTGGTTCTACGCCCTCATCTTCTTTGGCCTTGCGTTTTTGTTTATGGCCACAGATGCCGTGCAAGTCGGTGGTGGCGTTGGGCAGGTGATGCGGAACTCTCTCTTTGTTCAGGCCCAGACGTTTTTCATTCTCGTGGCCGTCGGTCAGGTGATCCTGACCGGCCTTGTCGGCACGGCGGTGCTTCGGGACTACCAGTTCAAAACACACGAGCTGCTCTTCACCACGCCCATCACGCGGTTCGCCTACCTTGGCGGCCGCTTTTGCGGCGCGTTTGTGGTGATGGTGATCGTTCACCTCGGCATCCCGTTTGGCCTGCTCCTGGGCCCGATGATGCCGTGGGTGGATCACGCGAAGATGCTACCGGCCAACCCTGGTGGCATTCTCGTCCTCTTTGCGACGATTCTGGTGCCGAGTGTCTTTCTCCTCAGCGCCATCTTCTTTGCCGTCGGCGCGCTGACCCGTAGCCTTTTTGCGATCTACACGCAGGGTATTGCCCTGCTGGTGGCGTGGACGATTTCGGTTCCGATGCTCATGAACGTGAACAATCAGCGAATGGCGACGCTGTTGGATCCGTTTGGGCTCTCCGCGTATGCTATGCTCACGCGGTACTGGACGCCTGCCGAAAAGAACACACTCTCCGTGCCGATTGCGGGAGCGCTCCTCGAAAATCGAATCTTTTGGATCAGCATCGCGTTGATCATCTTGGCGGTGACCTATAACGTCTTCCGGTTCCGGAGCGCGCCGATCACCATCGGCCGCAAAGCCGTCGGCGACGCGGAAGCGGAAGCGGAACGGCCATTTGTCGGGCATGCGGTGCACGCCGAACAGCGCTTCGATAATGCGACGTGGAGAACCCAAGTCCTCAGTAGCGCACGACTCTCCTTCTGGAGCATCGTGCGGCAGGTGCCGTTTCTCGCGATCGTGACCGTCGGCATCGTGAATATGCTGATGAGCTCCTCATTCGTGGACAGCCTCTACGGCGAAAAGACCTGGCCCGTCACCTACACGATGGCGCAGGTGCTCGAGGCCAGTTTTGTACTTTTCTTCATGATCACGATTACGATCTACGCCGGCGAAGCCGTCTGGCGTGAGCGACAGCTGCAACTCGACCAGATCTCCGACTCGTTGCCAACCAAAACCAGTGTGGGGTTCCTCGGCAAGCTGGGCGGCCTGTTGATGGTTGAGGGACTATTGCTCCTGATCATGATTGTGGCCGGCGTCGTCATACAGACGTTCAAGGGATACCATCACTACGAGCTCGGACTTTACCTCCGCTATCTCTTTGGCACCACGTTCCCGTCGCTCGCCCAGATCACGGTTCTCGCATTTCTGGTGCACGTGATGG
>CANIWQ010000112.1 GCA_947471365.1 Gemmatimonadota bacterium
GTTGCCGTCAGCCCGAGGTTGTTTCCACCAACACATCCTCGTACAACGACTCCAGCGGCGGTTCCGGGCTCGCGTCGGCAAAATCCCACGAGTCCTGCACCACCGCCGCGATGTCCTGTTCCATCTCCTGCAGCATGGCGTCGGAGAGCGTACCCTGTTCCTCCATGACGGCCTTGAGCAAGTTGATCGGGTCGCGCTTCAAATACTCTTCGAGCTCGGCCTTGGTGCGATACGTGCCGCTCACTGCGTCGGACATCGAATGGCCGACGTAACGGTACGTGCGCACTTCGAGCAACGTCGCCTCGGAGTTCGCACGCGCCCGAGCAATAGCCTCAGCGGCCGCGGCGCGCACGGCCATCACGTCCTGCCCGTCCACCACGGCGTTGTGCATGTTGTACGTGTCGCCGCGCTTGTACATGTCCTTGATGGACGACGACCGACTCACCGCCGTGCCCATGCCGTAGCCATTGTTCTCAATCACAAAGACCACCGGCAACTTCCAGAGGCCGGCCATGTTCAGTGATTCGTGGAACGCGCCGTTGTTCACGGCGGCCTCTCCCATAAAGCAGATCATGACCTGATCGCCGCCGCGGTACTTGATGGCAAAGCCGACGCCCGCGGCGATGGGCACATGCCCGCCGACGATGCCGTGGCCACCCATGAAGTTCACATTGCGGTCGAACAGGTGCATCGAGCCGCCTTTGCCCTTGCTGCAGCCATCGACGCGACCAAACAGCTCGGCCATCACGCTGCGCGGCGACATGCCGCGCACAATGGCCTGCGCATGATCGCGATAGGTGGTGATGACGTAGTCGTCGTCACGCAACTGCGCGATGATGCCGGTGCTGACGGCTTCTTGCCCAATGTACAGATGGCAGAAGCCGCCGATTTTTCCGAGCGCATACGCCTCGGCGACTTTTTCTTCAAAGCGCCGTTGCAGGAGCATGGCATGGAGCAGCTCCTTGTGGAGCGTGGCGTTGGAGCCGTTTTCGGATTTTTTCTTTGGAGGCATGACGCGGGATCGGTGTTAGGTAAAGCGAAAAAGAGCGGCGGGGGAACGGGCGAGCGGTGCGCGACGAGACGGCTGGGGCGATGCGCTAGACGCCCGCGGCCTGTACCTGCTCCCAGGCGTGGTAGCTGCTTCGCACGAGCGGAGCGCTCTCGACGTGCTTGAACCCCATCTTCATCCCCTCTTCATAGAACATGCGGAACTCGTCGGGGGTGACGTAGCGGTCAAGCGCGATGTGCGCACTGCTCGGCTTCAGGTACTGGCCAAGGGTGAGGATGTCGACATCGACGGTGCGCAGGTCACGCATGGTGTCGAGCACTTCTTCGTTGGTCTCGCCCATGCCGAGAATGATCCCCGTTTTCGTCGGCGTATCGGGCGACGTGCGCTTGGCGAAGCGGAAGATTTCCTTCACGCGTTCGTAGCGCCCGCCGGGGCGCGCCTTTTTATAGAGGCGCGGCACTGTCTCGGTGTTGTGATTGTAGATCTCCGGCCGGGCCTCGAGCACCAAGCGGATGGAGTCTTCGTTCCCCTGAAAATCGGGGACGAGCACTTCCACGGAGCAGCCGGGAACCTTCTCGTGCACAAGCCGAATGACTTCGGCAAAGGCCCAGGCGCCAAAGTCGGGGAGGTCGTCGCGATCCACGCTCGTGATGACGAGGTGGCGGAGTTTCATTTTTTCGGCCGCTTCGGCCACACGCGCCGGTTCGGCGGGGTCGTACTTGGGCGGGCGACCGTGGGCCACCGCGCAGTAGGCGCAATTTCGAGTGCAGACATCGCCGAGGATCATGAAGGTGGCGGTGCCGTGATCCCAGCATTCTCCCACGTTCGGGCAGCGGGCCTCCTCACATACGGTATGGAGGTCCAACTCGCGCATCATGTTCTTCAGGCCCAGATAGCCGGCGCCACCGGGCGCCTTGACCTTGAGCCAGTTCGGCTTGCGGTCTGGGAGCGGATCGGAGCGGTGCCTGCCGAGGATCTGATAGAGATGGTCGGTCATTCCCAATGGAGCGAGAGGGGTGCCAAGCGCGTGCATTCCAGTGCCAGAAGTCGAATCTAGGGATGGTGTTAGCCCTCCGCCAGAGCATAGTAACCATCGTAAATAGAATAGAAGGTTACTCAAGCTGAGGCTGTTTTCTGCCCTGGCTCAGCGGTTAGCAAAATAGAGGAGATGGTGGGCGCATCCACCCCCGCCGCGGCAGCTCTGGCGGAGGCCATAGCCAGCTGAAACGCACGCCACCAAAGCTCCGTAGGGACCAGTGACTCTCTCGAGGACATGGCAATGCTACGCACGCTATTCATGATTGGCCTCATGGCGATCGTCGGGCTCTTTGCGCTGAAGATTGTCTTTGGCGTGCTGGCTGGGCTCTTCGGCGTTTTTGCCATTGTGGTGATTCTCGCCATCAAGATTCTGTTCTGGGGCGCCCTAGTCTACTTCATCCTTCGCATCGTGAGCCCGAGTACGGCACGGTCGTTGGAGGACAGGTTCTCGGGCAGCACCCACTCGTGAGCTAAGCTTCGCGTCCCGACCCGGATCGGAGAGCGCGAGAACGCAGAAGGGGCACGGCCGCCTTGGCTGTGCCCCTTCGTGTATGGGTCAGCGAACTCCGGCCGGGCGGCGTTAGCCCTGCTCCAGTTCCTCAACGACGGCCCACGCAAGGAGCGGCACCATAATCTCGTGGTGGCCGGTGATCGCGTAGCCTTTGCCGCTGTCCATGGTGGGGCGCTGCACCACGTTCACCTGCGGGCGATAGTGACGCTGCATGTCGAGGTCCACCGTCACAAAGCGCTGCGGTTTGCCAGCGTTCACATTCCGCGCGATGGTGAGCGCCTTGAGGAACACCTCGGGCATAATCACCGCGCTGCCGCAGTTGAGCACGACGCCGCCGTCATCCACCGTTTCGATACTCGCGGCGAGGCGGCGGAAGTCGCGATGACTCGTGTCGCCAATCGCCGCGCCGCTGGCCGCGGGGTGCTGATGAATAATTTCCGCACCAATCGCCGCGTGCACGGTGACGGGGACGCCGAGTTTCCACGCATTGAGCACCACGGAAAGTTCGGGGTGCGCGAGAGCGGGTTCCGCATTGAGTGCTTCCGCGACGGCCTCGCCCATGCCGTGCCCCGCCGCCGAGCCGCGAATGAAGGCGTCATTCATTCCGCGGCCGGTTTCTTCGGCCATGCCGAAGGTGCCGTCGCGTAGGCCGGCGGCGACATCTTCCGACGTGCCGCCAAAGCGGGCGATTTCGTAATCGTGAATGGCCGCTGAGCCATTCATAGCCAGATGCGTAATGACCCCACGGCGCATGAGATCAATGAGCACCGGCGCGAGTCCGGTTTTCACGATGTGCCCGCCGAGCATCACGATCACCCCTTTGTTCGCACGCTTGGCGGCGGCGAGCGCGGAGACGACGGCGCGGAAGTCGCGCGCGACAAGGACGTCGGGAAGCGCCTTCACGAAAGCGGCGAACGATCGATCGGGGCCCGGGGGCGCGCTAAAGTCTTCGGCGCGCACTTTGTTGGGGCGTGCGCCCACCGGTACGGTGCGAACGCGCGACAGATCGATTTCGCGTGGGGTCTTGCTCATCGTCCCGACTCCGGACCAAGCGGTGGTAACGTGGACTTTTTGAGGAAAAGACCGAGGGTCACAAAGGAAAACTTGCTCTTCATCTGCAATAGCATGTGGCGCGGATCATCGGAGAGCCAGAGCTCGGCCATGCCGTCCTGCGAGAATATGCCTTTGGTGCGGATGATCGGCTGAATCACGATGGCGTCGAACGTGCCGGCGGGAACCCGAATGCGCTCCTTGCGGAGCACGCGCACAATGACGGGGTTCCCTTCGGGATTGAAATAGCGATTGAACTCGTAGCTCTTGCCGACTTCCAGCGGGATGGTGCGGATGAAGAAGAAAAACGACGCGTCGTCGAGCGGTTGCGCGACGCTCTTCTGTTCCGGCTTGCCGTTCTGCTGGAAGATGCCGCGTTCGGGAAAGATTTCGAAGATGCGAGTGGGGTGGTAGTTCCCCTCGGAGAGCTGCTGCACGAATCGCAGGGACGACAGCGTGGCGGTGTCGATCCAGCTGAAGTAGCTGTCGCTGACCCGATAGAAGGGGATCCCTCCGGTGAGCGCGAACTGCAGCTTCCACGCGGTGCGTCCGCGCACGGTGTCGAGGCCAATCACCTGAATGCGTCCGAGCCCAGCGGTGATGCTATTGAACTTGACGTCGTATTCGAGGTACTCGCCGGTGGACCATGGGACGCTGGTGCGGGTTGCCGCGTGAGTGCCCGCATGAGTGCCCGCATGAGTGCCCGCCGGTGTGACGGCCGATGCGACGGCGCTCGTCGCCGCGGATTCCGTCGCACGCTGTGCGTTCGCGTCTTGAGTCGGCACCAGAGCCGCAGCAAAGACGGCGCAAACCAATAGCAAAGCGCCGGTGGCGGCGCGGGCCTGCACGGACACCGTCCTCAGACGACGGGGCTCGGCGTACGGCGCGACCGCGCGGCCCAACCGCGCTTGACGAGATCGACCGTATCCGGCCACGGGCGCACGCGACTTTCGCGCGGCCGCACATCCCAGCGAGCTTCGAGCGGCACGGTTTCGACGCGCCGTGCCAGTCGCAGCGCAGCACGCAACGACTCGGCGTTGATGGCCCACACGGGCGCGTCGCTCATCGGCTGGTCGCCGTTTTCCTTGAGCAGGTCGCGCACCACGGTCACACGCATCAGGCGGAACCCGCTGAATGGATCCTGCACGCCGGGCACGGTGAGGAACGAGCGAATGGGCCACACATTACGCAGCCAACGCACCGCGCGGGCAAACTTGCGCACCGGTTCAGGAGCGGTGGCGCTGAGCACGCGGTCGACGATCACTGCGTCGGCACCCCCTTCGAACCGTTTGACGAGTTCTGGGAGATGCTCTGGGAGATCGGTGAAGTCGGCCTGCATGAGCACCACGGCGTCGCGTCGCGGATACTTGGTGCGGTCGCAGGCGGTGCGGAACAGGGCGTGTACCGCGGCAGCGTAGCCGCGGTGATCCTTGCGGCCAATCACCGTGATGGGCATGACCTTCGCGTACGGGGCGAGGGCCTCGCGGGTGCCGTCGGTGCTGCCGTCGTCATAGACGATGACTTCGTACTCGCGCGAGTACTCCTGGAACACCTTGCGGATGCGCCAGAGCAGGACGCCGACGGTCGGCGCTTCGTTATACGAGGGGATGCAGATGTACAGCACGGGGCCTTTGGAAGCGAAGTATCAAAGTTAGAGCGCGGGTGGGGCTGGGTGTAGTACTTCGGCCCGCTATTCGGCGGTCCCCTAACCCGTGCGTGCTCCCCTTGGCGGTTGGCTACGCCTGCAAAGCGCGCTGAACGCGCGCTGCCTGCTCCGCAAAGGCGCGGAAGATCCCCCGATCCCAGCCCATGACGTCTCGGGTGAGATCTTCGGGGTGCCATTGCACCGCGAGCATCCACCATCCGGGGTCGGTACTCTCAAATCCCTCAATAATCCCGTCCGGCGCCGTGGCGTTTACGAACAGCCCGGGGGCGACGCGACCCACGCTCTGGTGGTGGTAGGAGTTTACGTCGAGGGTGGTGACCCCCATCGCTCGCGCGAGTGTGCTGTCGGCAATTACGGACACCGAGTGACACCGTCCCACCGCGTGGTCCGGCTGATCGTGGCGGATCTCGGAGGGCCGTTCGGAGGGAATGTCCTGCACGAGCGAGCCGCCGAGCGCGACGTTGATCAGTTGCATGCCACGGCAGATGGCGAGCACCGGCAGTTGCCGTGCACGCGCCACTCGGAGGAGTTCGAGTTCGGTGTCGTCGCGCAGGACGTTGGGGGGCTGTGTGGCGGCGTGTGCCGTGGCACCGTAGCGTCGCGGGTCGACGTCTTCGCCGCCGGTCAGGAGCAATCCGCAGGCTCCGGCGAGCAGTCTGGCGGCCTGCGACGGGTCGCTCAGCGGTGGGATGATCATCGGGGCCAAACCTGCGCCCTCCGCTGACCGTAGATAGTTCAGAGGGAGGCGCACCCGTTCGGCGTCGGCAGAAGCACTAATGGCGACAATCGGTGGCATTCTCTATCCTACACCATTCTCCTTCCCGCGCCTACTGCCGATGTTTGATTCGCTCAAAGACGCCATTCAGGACCTGCTCCAGGGCCGGGTTGCCCCGGCCGACCGCCGCGCCGTGATCGCCGATATGAAACGGGCGATGGCGAGCGTCAAACTCGGCGTCACGGACGTGCGGGAACTCGCGGAATTGACCCGCCAAAAGCTGGCCTCCGAGCGGGAGTCATTGGCCACGGTGCAACGCCGGAAGGCGCTCGCCGCGGGCATCAATGACGCCGAGACGGTGGCGATTGCCGAAAAGTTTGAAACGCAGCATTCCGAGCGCATTGCCGTGTTGGAGCGCAAACTGGACGTACAGGAGGCGGAAGCCGCGCTGGCCGAAAAGGAACTCGGCGAGATGATGACGGCGCTCAAGGCGGCGTCGGCGGGGGTGGGAAGTGGGCTCGGCTCCTCCGGGCCGACGGACGAAGAACTCGGCCTTCGCGACGACACCAAACTGCACGCCGAACTTGACAGCCTCGCTCGACAACGCACGCGGAGCGAGGCGGATGCCGTAGCCGAGGCGCGACTCGCGGAACTCAAGAAGCGGATGGGGCACGAGTAGGCCACGCGCTGCTGCTTGCAAACGACGAGGGGCGCGAACCGTTTTGGTTCGCGCCCCTCGTCGTTGTTGGTGAGGCGTTGGCTACGCCATGATGCCCTTGGTGAGGCGCTTGAGCATCGGGACGCAGAGCAGCATCGCAATCGCGGCGCCGAATGACGAGATGACGAAGATGGTGTAGAACTCCGTGAGCGTCGGGATCTTTTCGACCATCGCGGCCACACTGCCCGCCACCTTGTTGGCCGCGGCGTTGGAGAGATACCAGACGCCCATCATCAGGGCAGAGAAGCGCAACGGCGCAATCTTCGACACGTACGAGAGGCCGATGGGGGAGACGCAAAGTTCGCCGAACGAATGGCAGATATAGGCGGCGGTGAGCCAGAGCCAGCTGACCCGCACACCGGTGTCCGCGATCTTGGCGCCCATCACCATAAACACAAAGCCCGCGGCCACCAGGAAAAGTCCGATCACCATCTTCATGGCGGTGGAGGGCTCGAGGCCTTTTTTGCCGAGCCATCCCCACATCATGGCAAAGAGCGGGGCGAAGACGAGAATGTAGAACGGATTGACCGACTGGAACCAGCTCGAGGGGAGCGGTTCTTTGACGAGTCCGCCGAGCGTCATGTCGGTGTTGCGGTCGGCAAAGAGGTTCATGGAACTGCCGGCCTGTTCGTACGCGGCCCAGAAGAACACCACGAAGAACGCGACGATGAAAATCGCCAACACGCGATTGCGCTCTTCACCTTGCGAGCCGAGAATCGAGATGCCGAGCGCGGCGCCAATCACCGCGCCCATGCCGAGTCCGAGAATGCTCCCGCCGCCGCCGAACCAGCCGATGACCGCGCCAATAAGCGCGCCGCCGATGCCGTGCATGGGGTTGGTGGGTGCGAGCACTTCGCCTTTATCGCCTTTGTGTTCTGTGCGGCCGGGCATGCCGATGCCGGGGAGATACTTCTCACGTCCCCAGAGGTAGCCAATCAGCCCGAGCACCATTCCGACGCCAGCGGCGGCAAAGCCGTAGTGCCAGCCAAAGCGTGGGCTCTGCGCGAGTCCGCCGCAGACGATCGGCCCGAGGAAGGCACCGAGGTTCACGCCCATATAGTAGATGGTAAAGCCTGAGTCGCGGCGCGTGTCACCGGGACCGTAGATCTGCCCGACTTGCGTGGCCGCGTTTGATTTGAAGAAGCCGGTGCCGATGATGATCAGCGTGAGGCCCGCGTAGAACGCGAACTCGCCGGGGAAGGCCAGTGTGAAATGCCCGATCGAAATAATGATGCCGCCCAGCACCAGCGAGCGTCGTGTGCCAATGAGGCGATCGGCGAGATAGCCGCCAATGAGCGGCGTGAGGAACACGAGCATCGTGTACGTCCCGTACAGATTGGCGGCTTTTTCGGCGGTCCAATGCTGCGCGTTGACGAGATACAGCACGAGCAGGGCGCGCATTCCGTAGTAGGAAAAGCGTTCCCACATTTCCGTGATGAAGAGAAGACCCAGCCCCTTGGGATGCCCGAGGAGCGAGCGGTCGGCGAAGACGTCGGCGTTTTGCGTGGGTGCGGTCACGATCGGTGTCGGAAAAGGTGGCAACGGTGTGTCACATAGGGTCGCCTGAAAGCACGCGAGGCGCCAGAGGTGCCGGTCCGCTCAGGCTGGGGCGAGCACGGGAACGGCGCTCAGTAAGGCGCGGGTGACTGGGTGCTGCGGGGTCGCGAAGAGCGTGGCCGTGGGCGCGAGTTCCACGATGCGGCCGAGTTGCATGACGGCCACGCGCGTGGCGAGATGGCGCACGACGGCGAGGTCGTGGGCAATGAACAGGTAGGTGAGGCCGCGCGTGCGTTGCAGCGAGGAGAGGAGTTCCAGCACGTTGGCGCGCGCCAAGACGTCCAGCGCGGAGACGGCTTCGTCGAGCACCAGGAACTCCGGTTCCACGGCGAGGGCGCGGGCAATCGCGATGCGCTGCCGCTGTCCGCCGGAGAACTCGTGCGGGTATCGCGCGGCAATGTCTGGCGTGAGCCCGACTTCCATGAGCAGTTGTGCGACACGAACGTCACGGTCACGGCGCGGGACGATGGCGTGTGCGTCCATGCCCTCGCGCACGCTGGCGCCGACCTTCAACCGAGGGTCGAGTGATGCTTGGGGGTCTTGTAGCACGACCTGCATGCGTCGGCGCATCGCCCGCAGCGGTTCGCGGCCGAGCGTGTGGAGGTCGATTCCGTCGAAGCAAATAGTGCCAGCCGTTGGCGCCACCAACCTCAGGAGCGCGCGGCCGAGTGTGGTCTTTCCGCTTCCCGATTCGCCGACAACGGCCAGCGTCTCGCCGCGGGCAATGTCGAGCGAGACGCCCTCTACGGCGCGCACGCGGTGATGGGGCGTTGCGTATTCTACGACGAGATCGCGGACTTCAATAAAAGCCGTCATGGCGTAAACGCAAGTTGCCGCGCCGCGTGGAGCAACGCGACCGTTTGTGGATGCGACGGGGCGTGGAGGAGTTGTGCCATCGGCGCGTCTTCTACGATGCGCCCCTCGTGCATCACCAAGGCGCGCTGGCATTGTGCTGCCGCAACGCCGAAGTCGTGCGTTATGAGGAGCATCGCCATCGCGGACTGCCGCTGCTGTTCAGCGAGCAGGGCGAGAATGGCGGCTTGCGTGGTGACGTCGAGCGCCGAGGTCGGTTCGTCGGCAATGAGCAGCGCGGGCTGAAGCAGCAGCGCCATGGCAATAAGGACGCGCTGCTGTTGACCGCCCGAAAGCTCGTGAGGAAAGGCCGCTGCTGTGCGCTCAAGGTCGGTGAGTCCCACGCGCGCGAGCATCTCGCGCGCGCGTGTTCGGGCCGATGTGTGCGATGCGTCGGTGTGGGTGACCGCCACCTCGGCGATTTGATCCACCACTCGCATCCGTGGATTGAGTGCGCTACTCGGCTCTTGGAACACCATCGCCAGGCGGCGCCCGAGCGACGTAGCGCGCTCGCGCGGCGAGGCCGCGAGCCAGTCGGCGCCTTCGAAGCGTACGCGGCTCTGAGGCGCGACGTAGGCGTGTTGCGGCAAGAGCCCCATAATGGCGAGTGCGAGCGCCGACTTGCCGCTCCCCGACGCGCCGACGAGCGCGACGGTTTCACCGGCCGCAGTCGTGAAGCTCACGTTATGCACGGCGACGTGGGAGTCATGTCCGCGTTGGAACGAGACGTGCAAGTCCTGCACTTCTAGGATTGGCGTCACTGGGCACGGCTCCGTCGCGGATCCACGGCGTCCTGTACTCGCTCGCCGAGGGTATTGGCCGCGAGCACCGTCACGAGCAGTGCGATCACCGGAAACACGACCAGCCACCAATGTTCGCCGGCCTGCTCGGTGCCTTCGAGAATGATGTTTCCCCAGCTGGCGTGCGGTGGATGCAGACCAAGTCCGAGAAACGAGAGCGTCGCTTCGAGGGGAATGACCGACGCAAATCCGAGTGTACCCGCCACGATCACCTGCGGCGTGACGGCGGGGAGTAGATGCAACGTGACGGTGCGCCACCACGGCGTGCCGAGGGCGCGCGCCGCGAGCATATAATCCTGATGCCGCAACTCGCGCACGTGCGCACGAATCACGCGGCTCATGCCGGGCCACGAGGTCACGCCCAATAAAACGGCGA
>CANIWQ010000113.1 GCA_947471365.1 Gemmatimonadota bacterium
ACGGTATCGCAGGATCGTGGCAGGGTTCCCGCCGACTACGGCGTACGGCGGCACATCCTTCGTGACCACCGACGCTGTCGCAATAATGGCTCCGTCGCCGATCTGAATGCCGGGCATGATCACGGCGCCATAGCCAATCCAGACGTCGTTACCAACGACGGTATCGCCGCGATTCGGCCACGCCAGTGGCGTCGCAGACTCCCACCCCTGACCGAAGATCGGGAACGGATACGTCGTGAGCCACGTCGTGGGATGATTGCCGCCGTTCATAATAAATCGCACCTCGGCGGCAATCGAGCAGTACCGACCGATCTGAAGCCGATCGTTGTTGAAGTCGAAATGATAGAGAACGTTCTCCTCGAAGTGTTCCGGACCTCGAGGATCATCGTAGTACGTGTAGTCGCCGACGACGATGTTGGGGCGCGTGATGAAGGGTTTGAGAAACCCAGTGCGCGTCACGCCCGCTATCGGGTAGCGCGTCTCCGGCGGGGGGCCGTATGGCATCGGGGCGGGGAATGTTGGAGATGGCGGGAGTGCAGCGAACGTGTGACGTCTCTCCAGTCTATGGTCAGGCCAGGTGCTAGCGAGCACTCCGTCGCCAGGCGGCGCGGGCGGCAAACCCAAAGGCGAGAGCAATCACGGGAAATGCCACCGCACCGATGTACGCGCCCTGACCATTCGACCGAACCAGCTGAAAGAAACGGGTGACGACCAAGAGCCGAGCTTCATAGAAAACGAAAAAAGCGCTGCAGGCGCCGAGTGCGACAGCAATGATTCGCATTTGTATCACGCTGAAGTGGGGGGTGGTTGAATCACAGCAGTTACCGCTACGCCGGCATCGTGGTCATGTGGACGAGCCCACATGACCACGGCCGTCTGAGTCAACTACTACGGGGCTCGCGCTCCATCAATCTTCGCGCCACCCTGCAGCAACGTCACCTTACTCGCCTTCCCCGCGACGACCGTAAAGGTGAACCGCACCGCCGGGTCGAACGCGGCGCCAAAAGTAAAGTTGCCGAGGTAGCGCATCTCACTCGCCTCCTGGCCCTGCGCTTGCGCCATCAGGCGTGCACCGTCGGCAAAGAACTTGATCGGCAACGTCTGCCCGCCGGGCAACTCTAGCGCGTAGCTGCCGACGACAGCGTCTCGGTCTGCCGTCGACAGGGACGGCGGGGCCGCAGGCGTAGCCGCGGCGGCTCGGCTCACGGGAGCGACGCCGTACGCCACGCGCATGAGATTCGCTGTCAACGCCTGCGGCGACTCACCATCATAATTCGTGAAGACCACAATGCTCAGGCTGTCTTCAGGCAGGTAGGTTGCCGCCGTTGTGAACCCCGGAATACCACCAGTGTGTGAGACCGTCTTGTGGCCGTTGAACACACCGGGGACGAGGCCGAACCCGTAATTGATCTTGCGGCCGCTGTTGAGCGTGTCGGCGGTCGACATCAGTGCGTACGACGCGGGCGACACCACCTTTCCAGCATCAAGTGCGCGCTGCCACTTCGCGAAATCGCCCACCGTGGAGCAGACCGCGCCCGCTGAGAACGGGTGCGAGAGGTGCATGTACTGCGCGCGCACCGTGCCGGCCGTCCCCTTGCTGTAGCCGAGCGCAAAGATGGGGTCGGATGTTTTGGACGGGCAGTACGATGTCTGCCGCAAACCGATCGGTTTGAAAAACTGTGCATCGAGGTACTTCGCGTATGACTGGCCCGCGGCTTTCTCGACCACCATTCCGAGCAGCACATAGCCCGTGTTGCTGTACCGGTATGCGGTGCCAGGCGCGAAGTCGAGCGAGTCGGCTGCGACAAACGCGACAACGGCATCAGGTGAGAGCTCGTCGTTCCACGTCTTCGACCACGCGGGTGACGACGTGTAGTTGTGAATGCCCGACGTGTGCGTCAGCAGCTGACGGATCGAAATCTTCTTTCCGTGTAGCGGGAACTGCGGCACGTACTGCGAGAGATCGTCATCCAGCTTGATGCGCCCCTGGTCCACGAGCTTCATGATCGCCGCAGAGGTGAACTGCTTGGTGAGCGATCCGATCTCATAGATCGTGGTGGCGGTCGGTGCGCGCCACGCATCCATGTTCGCGAGACCGTGCGCGCCAAAGGCCAGTGTGTCGTTGCCGCGAATCACCGCGAACGACGCGCTCGCGGCATGCGATTCGGCGAGATAGCTGTAGACGAGCGAGTCCGCGCGCTGGCGGAACGCGTCGCGTGTGATGGTCGACCGTTGGGCGTTGGCCGACGAGAAACTGGCGAGCATCGCGAGGCCGGTGAGGCCTGCGGAACGGAAAGCACGTGTCATGTGATGGCTCCAGAAGGATGCCGAAATGTACGAACGTCAGCGCTCGAGCGCGAACAACGGTTTACCGAGTGGGGGCTACTCTCACAAACTTCACGCGTCGAGTCCGCCCGGTCGTCACTTCGAAACCCGTGACGCGCGTCCCGCTGCGGGAGAACTGGAAGGTGACGCCGCCGCTACTGAGAAAGCTGTCGGCGAATACGGGTCGCCCCTCGGTCGGTTCGGAGGTCCCCGTGCGGAAGAGCAGGGTAGAGTCGGTCGCCGTCAAACGGTAGCGTGCGTCGAGTTCCTCGCTGTAGTACTCCCCGACGTATCCGGCCAGCGCGCCTGCGGTGCCCGCCAGCGGCTGATGCCATTCGAACGGTACTGCGCGTCCACCGGTGAGCACACGCCGCTCCATGCGCGCGTGCTCGCCGCCGCCGAACAGCAGTTCGACTGGCTGATCCGTGACCCTGAATCGGTTCTCTGCCAACGGAATGAGTGCCGGGCCCGCCGTGCGTCCCAGAATCAGCTGGCCGCCTTGCAGGGAAAGTTCAAGCACTTGCAGCGTCGTCGGCTGGAGATAGCTGCCAATCCGGCGTTCCAGCGCGGCCCGAGACAGGGGGACGGGCTGGGGCATAGGAGTCGCATCGACTGCGGCCAGCGCGCTCCCCAGATAGACGTCGGCCACGCCGTGGGCGAGCGTCGTGGTATTGGCAGTCGCCGCATTGCAGGCAATCGCAATCGCGATCCCCTGATCGGGATAGCGGCCAACATACGCTCGGTAGCCCGCGTCAGAGCCCGTGTGCGAGACCTCGCGCACGCCGCGGTAACGACTCATCACGAGGCCAAATCCGTATGGAATCGTGTCGCCATTTGTCAGCTGTGCCTGCGTTTGCATCTGCTCCAACGTAGCCCGGTCTCCGACCGTGAAACCGTCGAAGTTGGCCTCCCATCGGAGGAGATCGCCGACCGTCGTGAATAAGCTCGTGGCGCCGTAGGTGTCGAAGTTGGGAATGCTCACCCGCCAACCGTTCGCCCCAACTGCGTACGCCGACGTGCGCCCTGGCACGAGCATCGTGTAGTCGTCGTGGAAGTGCGTATTGGCCATGCCAATCGGCTTGAAGATCCGTTCGGCCGCAAAGTCGCGGAGTGATTTTCCGCTCACACGCTTGACAATAACGCCAAGCAGCGTGAAGCCGGTGTTGCTATACAGGTACTCCGCGCCAGGCGTGAAATTCAGCGCCTTTTGGCGCGGCACAATGTCCATGACATCGGCTTCTGTAATGCGATTCTCCTCAAAGCGGCCGCGGGCGAGGTTGAGCAGGTCCCATTGATCACGCAGGCCACTGGTGTGGGTCATGAGGTGCCGAATCGTGATCGGTGTGCCGTAGTCGGGGATCTCAGGCAGATACTTGCGGATGTTGTCGTCGATCGACAACGCATGATCTCGGGCCAGCAACATGATCGACATCGTGGTGAACTGCTTAGACACGGACGCCACGTGGAAAATCGACGCTGGTCGAATGGGTGTGATCGTTTCGAGATTCGACATCCCATAACCCTGCTCGTAGATCACTCGGCCATTGCGGCTCACGCCAAGCGCGCAACCGGGACGATCGGTGCCGCGAAACGCATCAAATACGCGGTCAACGGTTCGCGTGGTGGTATCGACGGCCGCCGCGCGACTCTGCGCCGTCGCGAGCTGCGGCAGGCACACGAACAGGGCCAAGCGAACACAGTGAATCGCGCGCATTGGAATTTTGGTTTGAGGTTCGAGCGGGCCCGCCGTGCAATGACTGGCGGGCGACCGAGCTTGCAGGAGCGACGCGGTCCGACGGACCGTGTCACACGGAAGCTGGCCCCCAATGCGGGAGCGCGCAACTCATGACCGCTCCGCCATTGCCTCGATTGCCTCTCAAGCTCACGCCGCGCGGCTACCGATGAGGCTTCCTCAGCGCGCGAGGGCCGCTCGGCGCGCGCGATCCGCTTCCCAGTCCACGAAGGGGCCGTCGAAGTCAACGAGCCGCGTGCCATCAAACGACCACACCCGCGTGGCGACCTCGCGCAAGAACGCGCGGTCGTGGCTCACCAACAACACCGTGCCTTCGTACTCGTCGAGCGCGTCTTCGAGCGCCTCAATATTCTCGACGTCGAGGTGGTTGGTGGGTTCGTCGAGCACCAAGAGATTCGCGCGGGTGAGCGTAATCAGCGCGAGCGCCACACGTGCGCGTTCGCCACCGCTCAAGCTCGAAATCTCACGGAGCACTTCGTCCCCACTGAATCCGAAGGCGCCGAGGTGGTTCTGCACAGAGCCGCGACTCCACAGCGGTCGCTGGTTCTGGATCGCATCGGAGAGCGACTGTCGAAGCGGGAGATCTGAGAGATCCTGACGGAACCACGCCGGCGTGATGGAACTCCCCACGCGAACTTCGCCCTGCGCGGCCGCGCGATCGCCGAGGATGGTGGAGATGAAGGAAGACTTGCCCGCGCCATTGGGGCCGACGAGTGCAATGAAGTCGTTGCGTCGTAGCACGGCCGTGAAGTCTTCTACGAGCACGCGGCCCGGCACTTCCACGCGGAGATTCTTGATGTCGACGACTTGGTCGCCACCACGCTCTGCCACTTCGAACTGGAGCGACATCGCGGCCGGATCGCCCGGTGGTGGCGCCAGGCGTGGCAAGCGTTCGAGCCGCTTGCGCTTGCCCTTGGCCTGAAACGAGTTCACGCCCGCGAGGTTCCGCCGGATGTACTCCTCTTCCTTCTTCACATAGGCGCGCTGCTTTTCCATCTCGCGCTCGCGCGTGAGCCGTCGTTCGGCACGCTGCGGAACGAACTGACTGTAATTACCCTTGTACGACTCGCTCGACTTTGCCTCGACGTGCAGGATGTTGGTGCAGATGGCATCCATGAACGCACGATCGTGCGACACCACGATCACGGTTTCATCGGCTTCGTTGAGCCAATCCTGCAGCCAGGTCGTGGTGTCGAGGTCGAGGTGGTTGGTGGGTTCGTCGAGGAGCAGCAGATCGGCGGGCGCAATGAGCTGCGCCGCGAGGCCCACACGCCCACGCTCACCGCCCGACAACGTCGACACGAGCCGCGACTTCGATTCCTCGGCGTCAAAGCCCAAGCCCTGGAGCACGGCGTCAACGCGTGCGTGATAGACGTAGCCGCCAATGTCGGCGAACCGTTCCTGGTCGCGGCCGAATTGTTCGAGAAATTCGTCCGTGACCTTTTCGCCCATCTCGCCCAGTGCAATAGCCTGTTCCGCGATGCGGTGCTCAAGGGCAATGACTTCGCGCCAAGCGGCGGCGCCTGCTTGCCACACGGTTGTAGCGCCCTCAAAAGCGCGGTGCTGATCGAGTAGTGCGTGGCGAAGTCCCGGCTTGCGCGCGACGCTTCCCACGGTGGGGCGGAGTTCCCCGGTGATGACGTTGAAGATCGACGTCTTGCCGGCACCGTTGCGACCGATAATCCCCCACCGCTCGCCATCGGCGACGGTGAAGGTGATGTCTTTGAACAATTCAGTCGCGCCAAAAGAGACGCCGACGTTGGATACAGAAAGGAGGGTCACGCGGAGCGGGAAAAAGAGGCGGGGCGGTGGCACGACGGTCGCGTGCTCCCCGTAAAATAGCGCATGTTCTACCGCGGTTGCGGTTCAGGGTGCTGCCCTGGACGGCCCGCGAATGGCGGCCACGGCAACGTCCTGTATCTTCTAGTCATGCGCACTCCCACCATCATCGCCCTCCTGTCCCTCGCCGCCTGCGGCGGCCGCTCCGTCGACTGGCCCGTGTATCAGGGGAGCGACGACCACACGCACTACACCACGCTCTCGCAGATCTCGCCTGCGAACGTCGCGTCGCTCAAAGTCGCGTGGACCTACGACACCAAGGACGCGTTCGACGGCTCGGAGATGCAGTCCGTGCCCGTGGTGGTCGATGGCGTGCTCTACGCGATGTCACCCAAGCAGCGCGCCTTCGCGCTCGACGCGAGAACGGGCAAAGAACTCTGGAGCTTCGATCCGACGGGCGGGCACTTCGCCGGTCCGCGCATCCGCTACCGCGGCGTCGTAGTGCACGACGGCCGCGTGTACTTCAACTACCGATATCGTCTATTCTCGCTCGACGCGAAGACCGGCACCAAAGCGCCCGGTTGGGGGAACGATTCGGGATGGGTCGATCTCCGTGCAGGGCTCGACCGCCCCGTGAAGGGGCTCTCCGTGAGCGCGAGCACGCCGGGTGGCGTGTACAAGGACATGCTCATCATGGGCACGGCGGTGCCCGAGGCGTTGCCGAGCGCGCCGGGTGATATTCGCGCGTACGACGTGAAGACGGGGAAGATCCGGTGGACCTTCCATACGATCCCGCACCCAGGGGAGTTCGGCTACGACACGTGGCCCAAGGACACGTGGAAGATCGCGGGCGGCGTGAACGCGTGGTCTGGCGTGACGATTGACCAGAAGGGGGGTCGCGTGTTCTTCGCCGCCGGCTCGGCGTCGTACGACTTCTACGGCGCGAATCGTTTGGGCGACGACCTCTTCGCGAATTCGATCGTTGCGCTCGACGCAAACACCGGCAAGCGGCTCTGGCACTTCCAGGGACTCAAACACGACCTCTGGGACCGTGATTTCCCGGCGTCACCCGCGCTCGTGACCGTCACGCGCGACGGTAAGCCGGTGGAGGCCGTTGTGCAGATCACCAAGACCGGGCACGTGTGGGTGCTCAACCGTGACACGGGCAAGGAACTGTTCCCGAGCGAGTGGCGGCAGATGCCCAAGGCATCACTCGACGGCGAAGTCGCCGCGGACTCGCAGCGGTTCCCGACCATCCCGCGCCCCTTTGTTCGTCAGCAGCTCACGGAGTCGGAGCTCACCGACCGCACGCCCGAGGCGCACGCGGCGGCGCTCAAGATTTTTAAGGAGAACCCGACGCCGCATCCGTTCACGCCGCCGACGCTCACGGGAACGATCATCTTCCCCGGCGTGGACGGCGGCGGCGAATACGGCGGGCCGTCATACGACCCGAAGACCGGCCTCCTCTATGTGAATGCGAACGAGATGGGGTGGGTGCTGAAGATGGTGCGCCGCGATACCGTCTCGTTGTTCAATGCGTACTGCGCCGAGTGTCACGGAGCCAAGTCCACGCCGCTCGCGCCGACGCTCACGGGCGTTGGCAAGAAGTACACGCGCGATCAACTGGTGCGGGTGATCAGCGACGGCACGGGACGGATGCCCGGGTTCTCGCAGGCGATGGACGATTCGATGGTCGGCGAGATTGCCGACTTCGTGCTCACGGGCAAGCCGACGCACCGCGCGCCGAAATCGGTGCCGACGTTCCTGAAGTACCGCAACACGACGTTCGACATCTTCCTCGATCACGAGGGCTACCCCGGCACGAAGCCGCCATGGGGGACGCTCAACGCAATCGATCTCAATTCAGGCGAGACGAAGTGGTCGATCCCGTTCGGCGAGTATCCCAAACTCGCGGCGCAAGGGATCAAGAACACCGGCACCGACAACTACGGCGCCGCGATTGTCACGGAGAACGGGTTGTTGCTCATCGCCGCGACGACGTACGACAACAAGATGCACGCGTACGACAAGGCCACGGGAAAACTGCTGTGGGAGTACACGCTGCCGGCAGCGGCGAACAACACGCCCGCTACTTATATGATAGGCGGCAAGCAGTACATCGTAGTCAGTTGCGGCGGCGGAAAGAACGGGGCGCCGTCGGGGGGGACGTACGTGGCGTTCGCGTTGCCGTAGGGCGACTCCGAGTTTCAGCGGTGGTGCACAAGAAGTCTCGCGAACTCGGTAGTCTCGCCGCTGGTGGCGCGGGCGGCGGCGCGGCCACAGAGGGCGCCCATGGCGTTGCCGGTGCCGCTGTACGCACCAATCACCCAGAGACCCGGGCGTAATTCTTGGAAGACGGGGAGCCCTGACTCGGTGTAAGAGACGCTCGCCGCCCAGCGGTGGGTGATTGGGGCGGAGATCTTCAGCGTATCGCGCAGTGTGCGCTCAAGGTAGCGCTGCATCTGCTCAGTTGGCTCAGCGTTGTTCGTCCATTCCGATTCGACCGACTGGTCGCGCCCACCGCCGAAGGCTACCGAGCCATTCGGAGTCTGCTGCCAATAGTCAAAGCCGTATCGGGTGCTGATTGGCGCCGGGAACAAGCGCTCGGCGACCGGCGCGGTCGCCAGCATTTGGAGCCGCGCCGTGCGAACGGTGCCCGCGAGCTCGGGGACGAGTGTCTCGAGGCGCCCGTCTACCGCGATAATCACGTGCGCGCACCGGATGGTCCCGCGGCTGGTCTGAACCTCCGTAGCGGAGTAGCGCGTGGCCTTTGTTTGCGTATGGAGCCGAGCTCCCTGCGCGATCACCCGTCGTGCGAGCGCTCGGCAGCGTTGTTGTGGGTTGAAACAGGCGTCGTCGGGGATGAAGATTCCGTGTCCGAGCGGTCCGTCGTAGTCCTCGCAACTGATACCATCGGCGCGCATAGCACTTCGCTGGCGGGCGATGTCAGCGTCCTCGTCGGGACCGGATGAAAGACGGATCGATCCGGTGAAGCGCACGACCCCGAGTGCCTGCTGATCGATGCGGCGAATCTCGTCCATCGTCTGCCGGTGGATTCCCAAGGCGCGTTCGTGGCCGAGTGTCGTGATGGCATCGTGATGGAAGTCGACAGTCCCGCCGAGCAGGAGCCCGCCGTTTCGCCCTGCGGCGCCCGGGGCGATCCCACCGGCGTCAATCCCAACGGCGCGGCGACCCATCGTGGTGAGCTCATCGAGCGCGGTGAGCCCAGAACCGCCGAGTCCAATCACGCACACGTCGGTCTCGACATCGCCGTCGAGAGGGGAGAGGGGGAGCGACTGACCGTCGTCCCAGATGGGGGTGTTTGTCAGCAAGTGCGACCGGATTCAGGGTGATGGCGAAATATGTCTTCGCGAGGGGGGTAGGGTACCGGTCGCGACCGAAGATTCCAGCCGAACTCTTTACCCCGTCCTCAGATGCGCGCGCTCCTGCTGCTTGCTCTCGCCGCGTTCCGCCCGCAAGGCAAGTCGACGCCCGCGTACGAGGCACTGATGCAGCGGTGGCGTGACGGCGCCGTGATCTCTGGGTCGAGCGCCGGTGCCGCCATCATGAACGATCCGAAGATCGCGAACGGCACACGTGCCGTCGCGTTGCGGTAGGACGGGCGGTACTCCGACGCTACAAAGAGAGCCGTCGGGTCAGCCAAGGTCGCGAATGCTCCGCGCTGCCCGTTGATCCAGCGGTCGATAGCGGGATCCCGTTCGACGGCTGCAGCGGCTTGTTAGGCGGCACCGCTATTTTTGCCCCTTTTGTGCATCAGCATACCAGTCCCAGTTCCAAGCGTTGCGATCACCAAGGTGAAGGCCGCCAGCAATAGGATTGAAGGGTACGTATTCGGGTGCAATGTATCCGGCAGTCCGAGCACGTGCTTCACAAGATGCGCCAGCGGCACGCAAATCCACGCAGCCAACGCCGTGGGCCAGCCCGCACGACCCCACATGCCGCCGAACGTCGCCGTCGTCGCAATGAGAAGCGCAACAATGACGATCGGACTCACCTCCCCGCCGAAAGCAAAGTTGTCCACGCAGGCAATGGCGATGCCCGTGCCAAAGCCTACCGCGATCCGCCTCAGTGAACTCCGCGTCTTCATGTTCAGGCGCCTCCGTCTAGCGAGAGTCGTCAGCACCAACCAGCGTCAGGTGGCGCCGACCGTGCGGTCCGGCCCAGTCAACGGCGTCAACGTGACGGTGGCAGTGCGTACTCCAACTCGTACGAGTGCTTTTTGCCTTCGATGATAATCTTCAACGTACCCGTGAGCCCGACCAGTTCCTCCGTGCCGGAATCTGGCACGACCGAAACCGAAAGCGTTGGCACGCCGCGCGTCATGGTCCCAGAGTGCTGCAGGGTGAAGCTGCC
>CANIWQ010000114.1 GCA_947471365.1 Gemmatimonadota bacterium
GCGCAGAACGGTGAGCGCCTGATCCAGATACGCCGCCTGCGCCGTGATGCCGTAGTCGGCCTCGGCGGCGCGATCCGACTCGCCGTGGCCGAAGAGATCGACCGCGTAGGCTGTGACTTGGCCCAGCGGTAGCGCCGGCGCAACCGCGCGCCAGACGAAACTCGACGTCCCAAACCCGTGTACAAAGACGACGGCCCGATCGCCAAAGCCGAAGCGGGCGACATGTAGGGCGCCGGGGCCCACAGGAATGCGAAGGGAGTCGGTCACGGGAGACGGGTGCAACCTGTCACGCGGCTCTCAGTGGCGCTAGCTTCCACCCAGAACAAACCGAGGTGCCGGTCCGGCGCCGCCCGTAGCATCCGCCCAACTGACCGAGAGGAATTCGTGGCGAAGAAGTCCGTGCAGAAGACCAAGAACCAGTCGTTTGTGGGGATTCTCGTCGGCATCGCCGTGGTGGGCGTCGGCGTGATCGGCTACCTCATCACCAGCGCCTCGCAGTCGCAGGTCATCAAGTTCGACGACACCATCCCGATTGCCAAGGCGCAGAGTTACCTCGTCGGCCGCGAAGACGCGCCGGTGCAGGTGATTGAGTTTGCCGACTTCGAATGCCCGCTCTGCGGCTCCTTTGCGCAGGTGAGCGAGCCGGACATTCGTCAGCGCCTCATTGAGCCCGGCACGGTGGCTATCCGGTTCTACGATTTTCCGCTCCCCATGCACAAGAACACCTGGGCCGCGTCCAACGCGGCCGCGTGCGCCAATGAGCAGAACCAGTTCCTCGCCATGCATGACCGCATCTTTGCCGGTCAGACGGAATGGAATACCGCGGCCACCACAAAGCCGAAGGGTGCGATGGTCGGCTACGCCAAGGAACTTGGCCTCGACGTCAAGAAGTTTGAGGAGTGCTACGACTCGCAGCGCATGATCCCGCGCATCAAGGGGAACGCCGCCGAAGCACAGGCGCGCCGCGTGGATGGTACCCCGACGTTCATCATCGGCGACAAGCTGTACAGTGGCGATCTGCCGTACGACAAGTTCAAAGCGCTCGTCGACGACGAACTCGCGCGTAAGGGACTCGCCCCGAAGGCGGACGCCAAAAAGACGGACGCCAAAAAGACGGACGCCAAGAAGTGAGTAAGCGGATGGCCGTGTCGGCGCTCGCACTCGCGGGCGCCTTCCTCGCGCTCTACCTCACGCTCTATAAGCTCGGCTATATCGGCCATCTCGCGTGCGGCACGGGTGACTGCGAAATCGTGCAAACCAGTAAATGGTCCACGCTTTTCGGTTTCCCAATTGCCGTGTGGGGGCTCGGGTTCTACCTGAGCACCTTCGCGGTGGCCACTGCCGGCACGCTCGACCGCTGGGTAGAGTCGCGGGTGCCGAGTGCGCTCTCGCTGGCGCTCACCGGCTTTGGCGTGGCGTTTTCAGGGTTCCTGACCTATGTCGAGGTCTTCGAACTGCACGCCATCTGCCGCTACTGCGTGGTGAGTGCGCTCATCACTTGCGCGCTCTTTGCGATCGCCCTCCTCGACTGGCGCGAGTCCCGAGCAGACGCCGCGTAGTCGGCGCGTAGTCGGCGCACCGAGCTCGGGCGAGCCGCGGCGCTCGCTGGCACGGCTACGCCTGCTTCGTAGACCCCGCGCGATTCGACGCGTCGGCCAGCCGCAGTTTGGGCCGCATCCCTTCGGGCTGCGGCTCCACGGCGCGCCGCGCCGGTAACAACTCCTGCCCGAGCACCACGAGCACGCGCGTAACAACCGTGCTCGCCATTGGCTCCGTCACGCCCATCACACGAATGTACGTGTCGATCGCCCGATCAAAGGTCGTGGTCTCGGCGAGCGTGTCCACGAACGTCAGCGCATTCTCAACATGTGCGCGCACAATCGCTTCTTCCGCCCGCGCGTGCGCCAGCCGCAGCCGGCGATCAGACGCCGGCGTCAGCTTGCGGGGGAACAGGGACTCGGGGAGCAGTTTATCGAACATGGTCTCTAATGACGATACAGGGCGGTATTCGGATACGATGGGGCGAAAGCCTGAGTCGTTTACGGTGACCGGCTAACGGTTAACCCTAAACGGTCAACGGCCGTAGAAGTTACTCCTTATCCTCGTACTGCTCCTTCAGCGACGCCACCACCGACGGATCCGCCAACGTCGTCGTATCCCCCAGCGCGCGTCCCTCGGCAATATCGCGCAGCAGTCTCCGCATGATCTTCCCCGACCTCGTCTTTGGGAGATCGGCACTAAAGATGATGTCGTCCGGCCGCGCCAGCGCGCCAATCTTCTGCGCCACAAATTCGCGGAGATCGTCGCGCAGTTCCGTGGACTTATGGAACCCTTCGCGCAGTGTCACGAACGCCGCAATCGCTTGCCCC
Organism: Gemmatimonadota bacterium; assembly: GCA_947471365.1. Classification (GTDB taxonomy): domain Bacteria; phylum Gemmatimonadota; class Gemmatimonadetes; order Gemmatimonadales; family Gemmatimonadaceae; genus Fen-1231. The sequence goes on from CANIWQ010000114.1 coordinate 2,370, forward strand.
TTTACCTCGTGTGTTTTGCCCACAACCGCGGCCTCCGCCACCGAGGGATGCTCCACGAGCGCGCTCTCGACCTCCATCGTGCCAATGCGATGGCCGGCCACATTGAGCACGTCGTCCACGCGCCCAAGAATCCAATAAAAGCCGTCGTCGTCGCGCTTGGCGCCGTCGCCAGGGAAGTACAGGTCGGGGCGCCCCTCCCACTTTGAGAAATACGTTTGCACGTAGCGCGCGTCGTCCTCCCAAATGGTGCGGAGCATCGACGGCCACGGCTTGGTAAGCGCCAGCAGGCCGCCGCCCTTCTCAATCACTTCGCCGAGCGAGTTCAGTAGCGCCGCCGTGTAGCCCGGCAGCGGCATCGTAGCGCTTCCCGGCTTGGTCGCCGTGAGCCCCGGCAACGGCGAAATGACGATCGCTCCCGTTTCCGTCTGCCACCAGGTATCCACAATCGGGCAACGCGCGCCGCCAATCTTGTGGTGATACCACATCCACGCTTCCGGGTTGATCGGCTCACCCACGGTGCCGAGCAGACGCAGTTGGGAGAGGTCGTGCTTGGCTGGCCACTCATCGCCCCACTTCATAAAGGCACGAATCGCCGTCGGGGCGGTGTAGAGAACGGTCACGCCGCGTCGCTCGCAGATGTCCCAGAACCGGTCGCGCTCTGGCCAGTCGGGTGCGCCCTCATACATCACGCAGGTCGCACCATTGGAGAGCGGGCCGTACACCAAATAGGAGTGGCCGGTAATCCAACCCACATCGGCGGTGCACCAAAACACATCCGACGGCTTGAGGTCGAAGACGAGCTTGGTGGTTGCCGTGACACCGGTCAGATAGCCAGCCGTCGAGTGGACAATCCCTTTGGGTTTCCCGGTGGTGCCGGACGTGTACAGAATGAAGAGCACATCTTCGGCGTCCATCGGTTCCGGCTTGCACGTCGGCGCGGCGTGCAGCATCAAGCGATGGTACCAGTGGTCGCGCCCTTCCTGCATGTCGGCAAAGGATTCGTCGCCGAGTCCGCCCGGGCGCCGCTGCACGACAATGACATGCTCGACGGTCGTGGTGCTCTCTAGGGCTTTATCCGTGTTGCGCTTGAGCGGTACCACTTGGCCACGACGATAGCCGCCGTCTGCGGTAATGATGACCTTGGCCTTCGCGTCGTTCATGCGGTCGCTCAACGATTCCGGCGAGAACCCGCCGAACACCACGCTGTGAATGGCGCCAATCCGCGCGCACGCCAGCATGGCGATGGCTGCTTCTGGCACGAGCGGGAGATAGATACCGACGCGATCCCCTTTGCGCACGCCGAGCGACTTGAGGACGTTCGCAAACTTCTGGACGTCGCGGTACAGATCCCAGTAGGTGAGGGTGCGGGTATCGCCCGGTTCCCCTTCCCAGATGATGGCGGCGCGGTTGCGGTTCGGACCACGCACGTGGCGGTCGAGGCAGTTGGCACTGACGTTCAACTGGCCGCCCACAAACCAGTGCGCGTGCGGTGGTTTCCAGTCGAGCACGCGCTCGTACGGCGTGATCCACTCCAGTTCATCCGCCATCCGCGCCCAGAAGCCTTCCGGATCGCGCTCGGCGTCGGCGACAACCGCGGCTGCGTTGATATGAGCCGTGGCGCTGAACTCTGCGGACGGCGGGAAGGACCGGTTCTCGGTGAGCAGAACGTCGATGTCACTCATTGTGGTGCATGCTCCAAGTCGGAAGGGCGCGACCACCATACGATAGCACCGGCGTACCGGGTTGGCATCGTCTGGCGAGCGTTCTACTGAAGGTGAGTGGAGTGACTCAGCGCCGATCCCGAGGGGAGTCGCCGGCACGCGTCGGCGGGGGAAAAGCGCCCTGAAGCACACGTGGAACGCGTCCGCTCAGACAAAATACGCAAAAACGGGCGATGTGACGGTATGCGCTTGCAATGAAACAGCAAGAAAATAGACACCGTCGCGCAAGATGCGAGAGAATCCGCGCCGACTGCAATTCGCGCAACATATCAGAAAGTGATAGTGATGTATCTCCTTTACGGACAATAGGTTACAAGCCTATCGGTAATGGCATGGTTCTCGCAACGCATCTGGGTGTACTTCGCACGGATTTGCCGCCCCCCCCAGGAGCTTGATCGATGCTGTCTTCCGAACATCAGCACGCGACACTGGCTGCACCTGCACGCCTCGTCGCCGACACTCGGCTCGAGTTTCGGCATGCCTCGCTTGAGCATCTGGAGCGTACGCTGAAGGCGAATGCCACGCGCATCGTTGTCGATCTCACGGGCACCGTCGAAATCGACGCCAGTGGGCTCGGCGTACTGGTGCTGTTACAGAAGCGGGCTCGGGAGCGGATGGTGGCCGTGCGACTGCGGCGTGCCTCGCTCGGGGTGCAACAGATGCTGGAGCTGACCAAGCTCGAATACCTCTTTGAGTTGGAGGACTGACGCATGGCAAATCTCTGGTCTGATCATCAAGAGGCGGCGTACCGTACCACTGAGCGGCCTGGCGGTCGCTGGAGTGGTGGCGTTTACGTGCCCGCCAGCGAGCCGGCGCCCAAGGAAACGCGCCGGCCAGGCTTGATCGCCCAGCTGGTACGAGTCCTCCGCGATTTGCGAAAGAGCTAGCCTCACTGTTTCGCGCCGCCGTCGGTGCGAGTACCGTTCTTCGCATGATCCACTACTGGCACGAACTCTCCCCAGGGGAGAATCCTCCCGAAGTCGTGACGGCCGTCATTGAGATTCCGGGCGGAAGCCGCAACAAGTACGAGCTCGACAAAGCGAGCGGACTGTTCAAGCTCGACCGTGTGCTCTACTCGGCCGTCAACTATCCCAGCGACTACGGGCTCATTCCGCGCACGCTACACGAGGATGGCGACCCGCTCGATGTGCTGGTCCGCATTAATGAGCCGACGTTCACGGGCTGCCTGATCGACGTGCGCCCGATTGGCGTGCTCATGATGCTCGACAAAGGGGAGCCGGACGATAAAATCCTCGCCGTGCCGGCCCACGACCCGCACAGCGAAGAGTTTTTCGACATTGCCGACATCGCCCAACACTTTCTCAAAGAAGTGGAGCATTTCTTTCAGATCTACAAAGATCTGGAGGGGAAGCGCGTCGAGATCCTCGGCTGGGAAAACAGCGACGTGGCGATGGACGTGATTACGGAGAGCATCGAACGCTACGACGCGAAGTACGGCGCGGCCTGACCGCAGCCGTGCGGCTGGTGGTCGGCTGGTGGTGGGCGGCTCGCGCTGACCGGCGGCTATGAACGCGCCGTGCCGCGCCCGAGCATCCGCTGGCGCCACGCTTCGAGCGCGCTCTCGCGCGGGAGCCGCGTCTTCACCTCGACCACGCCCATCACGGCCATGCCCGTAATGCGGACCACTGGCGCCTGAGGGTCCACTGACCCCGACTGCTGATCGTCGAACACGCCCATAAACGCGTGGCCATCGCATTCGACGGCCACGCCCGGCGGCACGAGAAACTTCACCTCGCCCATGACCACGGTGACGTCGAACTCGGTGACGCCGGGGGCAAGGCGCGCTTCCCGAAGGTCGAAGCGGACAGAGGCCATCACGGCGCGCACCACCGTGCGCCGCGGCGGCACCCACATGCCGCGCTTGTTGAGTTCCGACATCACCACCACATGACGGCGTTCCGGCAGCTGGGTATCCCCAGTGAACAGCATGCCGTGCAGCGGCTCCGGCGGCGGCACCGTGTCGGGCAGCGCGGGCAGACTGACGACCAAGCGCTGCAACTCGGCGCGGCTCTCGGCCTTGTAGGCGCTGTCAAAGCGCACCTCGAGCTCCTGTGTGGACAGGTGATCGTTTGCATAGTGCGCGCACAGGGTTTGAATGACGCGCTCGCGATCCAGTTCGAGTTCGCTCATCGGCATGGGGGACTGAAAGGTGTAAGCGCGCTACTCGGCGGCGAGGCGGCGGTACTGCCCACGATAGTAGAGCAACGGAGCGCCGTTTGTCGAGGCGGCGGCCACGATTTCCGCGATGATGATGGTGTGATCGCCTGCGTCGTGCCGTGCGGTAATCCGTCCTTCGAGTTGGGCGATGGCGCCCACCACCAGCGGCACGCCGGTCACGCCGCGCACCACGTCCACGCCGTCGAACCGCACCGCGCCGGACTGTGCAAATTGCTGGGAGAGCGCCTGCTGCGTGTCGCCGAGGACGCTCACGCCAATGTGATGGGCCTCCGCGACCTGCGGGGCAAACGTGGCCGCATGATCGATGCACACGAGCACGAGCGGCGGGCTGAGACTGAGGGAGGAGAAGGCACTGACCGTCATTCCGTGGTCCACCCCGGCGGCATCGCGCACGGTGGCAATCGTCACGCCCGTCGCAAACGCGCCGAGCGTGCGGCGGAAGGTGGCGGCGTCGATGGGCGTTGTCATGCGGAGAGCATAGGCAAGAGCCAACGGGCGAGCAGCAGACTCGACGCAGCGCCGCTCAGGGTGGCAATGAAGTTCACGAGATCATTAGTCATCCAGTACAACCCCGCCGCATGTTTGGTCCGATACCCGCACGGATGGACGCGCCGCTCTGTCCATTCTCGGCAGCGATCGCAGTAGCGCTTGGTTTGCAGTGCCGCGCCGACGAGTGAATCCGCCAGCATGCCGATCGTGCCCGCTGCGGTGAAGACGGCAATGGTGGCCCAGTCGCGGAGCCCGCACGACCACGCACCGACCACCGCGACCAACAACGCGCCTCCGATGCCGCCGAGCGATCCCGCGAAGGTGACGCCGCCCGACATACCGGTGGCGAGCGGCCGTCCTGACAAAATCGAGGAGGGCCGTCCGCCCCAGACCGTTCCGACCTCGGTAGCCCACGTGTCGGCCGACGCGGCGGCAAGCGCACCGATCGCGGCCAGCACCCATCGGGAGTTCGCGTGCTGCGCGGCGAGCATCGCGCACAGCACGAATATCCCTCCGTTGACGAGCACTTGTACGCCGTCCCGCGTCTCGATGCGCGGCGTGATACCCGCGGTGCGTAGCCGCTTTTCCGCGGCCCTCCACCGTGTGAGGGTGTCCGCCGCAAGAAAGTACGCAACGAGTGTCACGGCGAACCCCCATCCGGCCGCCGCGGCAAGTGTACCGACGGCAAACGCGGCCCACTGACCGGTGACGTCGAGCGAGCCCGTGACGCGTCCGCGCGCGGCAAAAAGGGCCGCGACGAACGCGCCCGCAAGAAGCCGAGTCATGATGGCGTGGTCGATACGTAACTCCGGTCTGTCGTCCAACTCTTCGAGCGCGCGCGTCCCAACTGGCGGTGCATTACGATCAAAGTCTACTGAAAGTTAGCGTGCCGCTGGTCGCATCGCTCTCCGTCATGTAATTTGCTCGCAGCCAGTTTCCCTCGCCCAGTGCCGCCCTGATGCCTCCCGTGACCGTCGATCCGCTTCTGCCGCTCAGTCTGCTCGAAGCGGTCCGCACGGTGGACCTGCCCACGGGCGAGTTGGACACCGAGTTCGTGCACGAGCTCCGCAACAAGCGCCTCGGGTTGAGCGACACGGTGTTGGCGCAAATCCGGCGGTACAGCGACGCGGTCAAGCGGAATCAACGTCCGACGTTTGATGAGGCGGTGGCGCTGGCCACACTTATTGGACGGCGTCCCGACGCCGAGGCGGTGTTTCGGGTGGCCGGTCGTCTGTTGGCACGCCAGGCGTACCGGACCATCTCGCCGATCACGCGCCGCCTGATGCTCTCGTTGCCGGCGTTCCTCTCGCGTCCGATCGCGCTGCGCCACACGCGGCGCGTCAGCGTGCGCTATCTCGCGGGCAACGTGCGGCGCGTGGGTTCGACCATCCTGCTCGACGTGCGCGGTTCGGTGACCCTCGATGCCGCGCCGCGTCAAGCGGGCTGCGCCTACTACGAGTCGGCGCTGCGTGAACTGATGCAGTTGCTCGTCGGCGGGATTGGGGCAGTGGAACAGGTGCGGTGTGTGAGTCGAGGCGAAAACACCTGTGAATGGCGCGCGGAATGGCGCCCAATCGGCGCTCGCTGAGCGTCAACGGAGACACGCGTGCTCACTCCTGATACGATCGCCGACGTTCAGAGCGCCATTGCTGGCGCCGGCGCGGACGGTTGGTTGCTCTACGATTTTCGCGGCTGCAACCCCATCGCGCAGTCGTTCATGCGGCTCACGGGGATGGTGTCGCGCCGTGTGTTTCTGTGGGTGCCGGTGCAGGGCACGCCCGTGGCGATCACGCACGCGATTGAGCAGCTCCAATGGTCGCATTGGCCTGCCGCGTGGGAGCGCCGTGTGTACGCCTCCTGGCGCACGTTCGAAAGCGACCTCGCGTCGCTCGTGGCGGGGAAGCGCGTGCTCATGGAGTACTCGCCGGGCGATGCCGTGCCGGTGGTGGATCGTGTGCCAGCGGGTGTGCTGGAGATGGTGCGCGCGGCCGGCGCCGAGGTGCTCACATCGGCCGATCTGGTCTCGCGCTTTTTTGCGGTGTGGACAGCGCCGCAACTCGCCGCGCACCTGCGCGCGTCGGAATTGATCGCACGGTTCGCACATGAGGCCTTTGCGCGCGCCGGTGCTGCCGCGCGTGCGGGCGCGCCGATTCACGAACACGATCTGATGTTCTGGTTGCGCGAACAATTTGCGGCGCATGGCGTGTCCACCGACCACGGCCCCAATGTGTCGGCGGGCGCCAACGCGGCCAACCCACACTACGAACCGTCCGCCGCCGCGTCGCGCGCCCTCGTCATGGGCGATACGATTCTCATTGACCTCTGGGCCATGGAACCCGACTGCCCATACGCCGATCAAACGTGGATGGGGTGCATTGGGGAGCCCTCGGCGCGGTTGCTCGAAGTATGGACCGCCGTTCGCGACGCGCGCGTGGCCGCCGAAACGCTCGTGCGGGATCGTATTACTGCCGGCGCCCCCGTGCGCGGCGCCGACGCCGACGATGCGGCGCGCGCGGTTATTGAACGCGCGGGCTTTGGTCCGTACTTCACGCATCGCACCGGTCACTCAATCGACGCGCGCTCCATTCATGGCTCGGGACCGAACCTCGACAATCTCGAAACGCGCGAAACGCGACTGCTCATTCCGGGCGTCGGCTTTTCCATTGAGCCGGGTGTCTACATTCCCGGCGAGATTGGCGTGCGTAGCGAGGTCAACGGCTACATCGGTGAGGATGGTCTGCTCATCACGCCACAGGTGACGCAGCACGATTTGATCGTCGTCTGACGCCCGCCGCCGTCTCAGCGGCGGTGGCACAGCAAGACGACGTCACCACCCGTTCGCCGGGCGGTCGTTTCTCCAGCGGAGCATCGCACATGAGCTCATTGCGCAGGGAGTTGGGGCTGTTTTCGGCGTCGTTGCTCGTGGTGGGCGGCATCATTGGTAGCGGCATCTTCTTCACCCCCGCCGAAACCGCGCGGGCACTCCCCTCGGGCGCGTGGGTGCTTGGCATCTGGACGCTCGGCGGCGCGGTGGCGCTCGCCGGAGCGCTCACCTACGCCGAACTCGGCGCGATGATGCCTGAGGCCGGCGGCGCGTACGTATATGTGCGCGAGGCGTTCGGGAAGCTTCCCGCGTTCCTGCTCGGCTGGATGACATTGCTATTGATCGCGAGCGGTGCGATTGCTGCCGTCGCGATGGGCTTTGCTGGCTACCTTGAGCGCTTTGTGCCACTCACGGCCGTTGGTGGACGCCTTGGTGTGGCGGCGCTCACGATCACGCTTCTCACGGTCACGAACTATTTGGGCGTGAAGCCTGGCACGGTCACGGCAAATGTGTTTACGATTGCAAAGATCTTCGCGCTCGCCGCACTGATTCTGGTGGGTGCGTTTGTGGTGACCGGTGCGCCGGCACCCGTCGCCGTGCCGCCAGTAGCGCC
>CANIWQ010000115.1 GCA_947471365.1 Gemmatimonadota bacterium
GGTGCCCACCACTTTGCCAGTGGCCGCGTCGATGGCAGTGGCGTTCTTGCCGATGCCATTGAAGGTGAAGACGCGCTTGGAGAAGTCGTCGTACCAAATAGCGTCCGGGTTGGCGCCGGTGACTTTCACTGTGCCAATGGTCTTGAGATCCTTGATGTCGAAGATCGTCACCGAGGTATCGCGCCCATTGCTCGTGAAGCCGCGGCCGAGTTCCGGCGCGAGCGCAATGCCGTGGATGCCGGCCGCGGGGGTGATCTCCCCGATCACCACGTCCTTCTCGATGTCAATCACCACCGCCTTGCTGGCGTGCGACACATAGAGCCGGCGCGCCACGGGGTCGACGAGGGCGTAGTCCCACCCGCCCTCCCCGCCGACGGGGATCTTTTTGACCACGTGATAGCCGGCGGCGGTCTGGGCAGCGGCGGCACTGGCTAGGGAAACAATGGCGGCGCCGAGCAGAGCGGCGCGTAGGTGTAATGGGCGCATGTACGGGGTCCGGACGAGGGACGAAAACAAAATGGAGACCCCGGCGTCGGGGTCTCCATAGAATGTCCTGAGGGGATGTCAGGAGGATGACAGCCGTTCTGAACCATTCCCCATCAATATGCTGCTCGGCTAAGCGAATCGATCGCCCAGGTTGGAGAAAAAAAGGACCCCGCTCAACGTGGCAGAGGTCCCTTTCTACTAAATGTCCCGACTGAGAATCGAACTCAGAACCTACGCATTAAAAGTGCGTTGCTCTAACCAATTGAGCTATCGGGACAACCGAACACATCAGCGGAACTGCACCTGCACGATATAAGCGTTCGCGGCACCAAACGCGGGAGAGAACTTCCACGACTTTGCGGACTCGAGCAGGCATTCGTCCACGAGCTCGCCCGCCTTTGACGTCCACGTGCTCTCCTCCACACGAATCACGTCGGACCCGACCACCGACATGTTCACCCAGAAACTCACGGTACCGGCGAGATACGGGTCTAGCTTCTTTCCCTTATCAAAACAGGCGCGCTTTGGGTCACGGGCCAAAAAGGCAACCGTGTCCCGCAGCAGCACGCTTCCGACTTCGTACTTCTTGCCCAGTTTTTCCGCCACTTTCTTCGCGTTCGGCGCCGTCTGGAGCACCGAATCGGCAAAGGCAGCCTGCTTCTTTTTGAAGGCCGCAACGTCGAACGGCTTCGCCTGCACCTCTTCGTCACTCGGCGCCTTGTCCTTGCGGCAAGCTCCGACGAGCACGAGCGCGAAAGCCAACGTCAATACTTTTGAGATCTGCAGTCGCATAAATCTGTGTCCTCTGAAATCAAGCTTTGAAAATTAGCACACTGAACACCCACTCGGTACTCGAATCGCCAAGCAATCTCGCGTTACCAACGCTCGGCCTTACGGTTGCCGCTCAATCACCCACAACCGCTGCTTGACACTCGAGGCACTCAACTCCCCGCCATAGGCCATCGGCGCCAGATACAAAAATACCACCGCCATCATCCCAACCAAACCCCAGTACCCGCGGGCACTCAATTTTGACCGAAATGCCCACGCCGCAGAGTCTGCGCTTTCCCAGCCTACCAGCGGCCCCGCTCCAAGCCCGGCGATCAACAAACTGAACACCAACGGCATCAAATAGTGGTACAAATACATCGGCCGGTGAATCAGCGCGAACGGCGCGTAGTTGATGACATACCCCGCTGAGAGCAAAAGGAGCGCCCGCACCGGCACCCCAGCCACGCGACGAAACAGCGCCCATCCGGCCACCGCCATCCCAGCCAGCGCCCCAAACCAGACCACGGGATTCCCAAACATCAGAATCCACCGTTGCCGCGCCGCCGCCAGCCCGCTTGGCGCCCACATCACAATCGAGTGTTTGGCAATCGGCCAGCTGTACCAGGGCGACGACGGCGCACTCTCCTGCTTGCCGATGGCCGCATTCATATCCGACATCGCCTTATGGATGTCGGCCACCTCGCGCCAGAGCGCCAACTTGGCCCCGTGCACGTGGTTCACACTTCCTTCGAGCGTCTTGGTAAACGCCGCTCTCATCCAGCCATCCCCTGGGCCCGAATCAGGAAGCAAGGCAAAGTGCATCCAGAACGACCCCACGTACACCGCGGCCGCGACCAGCGCGAACCCCACGCCGTCGCGTAGCACGCTGCCTAGTGAACGCTCCCGCGCCGCCAGCAAGAACAGCCGCCGCGCGCCGATCACGCCGAGCGCCGAGAGTCCGGTCCACTTGATACTCACCGCCGCGCCCGCCGCAATCGCCGCAGCCAACAACCAGAGCCAGCGCCGATGTTGCTGCTCAGGTGCGTCACTGAGGACGTCACACAACAGTGCCGTGAACACCGCGAGCAACAGTGCACTGTCGGTCAACGCAAAGCGCGACTCCACCAGCAGCGCGTGATCAAACACGAGCGCCGCCGCCACAATCGCCGCCACCGGGCGGCTCCCGCCCAGCGCCCGCGCCAACGCATACACCACCGGTACAATCAGCGCACCGAAAATTGCCGGCACAATTCGCACCAGCGGCGCCGCATTGCGCTCCCACAGCGCCATGCCGTTGTAGCCGAACAGCTTGGCCGTGGCGGCAAGAATCAATCGCCCAAGCGGCGGATGCACATCCACGATGTACGTGCCGTTCAGGTACGCACCCATGAAATAGGTGTAGTGATGCTCGTCCCACACCACGACTGGCGGATAGGTGATGCTCCACAGCCGCGTCACCAGCGCGAGCGCGGTGAGCACCACCAGCTCCGGCCGCCGACGCAGCGCATCGACGAGCGCGCGCATCAGGCGAGCGGTCCGAGTTCGGGAATCACGCGGTGCAACAGCGTGAGAAGCTCCCCATCCACCTGCTCGGCCTCGAGCCGCCGCTCCAACTCGGCGAGCGCATCGGCGTCGGCCACCGCCGTGCCCGTCACACGCACCACATTCACGCTGGGGTGCGAAGTGGGCTCCAACGCCTCGGAATCCGCAATGAGCGCCTCATGCATTTTTTCACCAGGGCGCGTGCCCGTAAACACAATCTGCACGTCATCGTCGGGCGTCATGCCGCTCAACCGCACGAGATCGCGCGCGAGATCCACAATCTTGATGGGGTTCCCCATGTTGAGCACAAACAACTCGCCACCCGTGCTCAGCACAGACGCCTGCAGCACCAGCTCCACGGCCTCGGACGTCGCCATAAAGAAGCGGGTCATCTCGGGGTGCGTCACCGTGATGCGGCGCTGCGTCTGAATTTGCTCGAGAAAGAGCGGCACAACCGACCCTCGCGATCCTAGCACATTGCCGAACCGCACGGCCGAGTACACGGTCTTGGACTTCCCCGCGCGCTGCCACATCAGGAGCTCCGTCAGCCGCTTCGTGGCACCCATCACGCTCGACGGATGCACCGCTTTATCGCTCGAAATAATCACCACGCGCCCCACGCCCATCGCCTCGCACAGGCGCAGCAACTCCAGCGTACCGCCCACATTGTTCACGAGCGCGGCCACGGGATTCTGCTCCATCAGCGGCACATGCTTGTAGGCCGCCGCGTGATACACCACGTCCGGCACATGCCCGTGCAACGAGGCCCGAATGAGCGCCGCGTCGCGAATGTCTGCAACAATCGCCACCACGTTCAGCTCAGGATACTTTGCCACCAACTGCCGCTGGATGTGGTACATCCCATCTTCGTTGTGATCCACCAGTACCAGCCACGCCGGCCCACAACTCGCGCACTGCCGCGCGAGTTCCGAGCCAATGGAACCGCCGGCACCTGTCACCATCACCGTCTTGCCGCTGATCAGCCCGTGCACAGCAGCAAGATCACCCTCCACGCGCGGACGGCGCAGCAAATCGTCAATGTCCACCGTGCGCAGCGCCTGCACCACCTTCGTACCGGCCGCCACTTCACTCGGCGCCGGAACGAGTTTGGTCTGAATCCCCGCGGCCGATGAGGCGTCGAGCACGCGACGGACCAGCGCACCGTTCGGATTACGAATGGCAATAATCACCAAATCCGCGCGGTGCGCTGCAATCAAAGAGGACAGCTCATTCACCGACCCAAGCACCGGCACGCCACTGAGCGACCGTCCGTGCTTGGTGACATCGTCATCCACAAAGCCCACGGGAAAGAGCCCCGTGCGCGCGGTGCGCAGATCCTGTAGCATCAGCTGACCGAGCCGTCCGGCACCCACCACGAGCACGCGGCTCGTGGACTCGGCTTCCGTACGCAGCGTGCCGAGAGCAAGTCGGCGCCAGAGTCGTGGGGCAATCACCGCGGTGGCAGCCAGCGCGCAATCAATAAAAATCACCGCGAGCGGCAGGCGGAATCCCTGTGGGGGGATGTAGCGCACCACAAACCCGCCGTGGAGCAAACAGAGCGCCGACGACACCAGCACCGCCGTCAGCAATCGGCTCACGTCCAGTGCGCTGGCGTAGTGCCAAAGAGCGGTGTATGCCCCGGCACGCCAGTTGGCCACCAAACGAATCCCCAGCGCCCCGAGGGTGTATTTGATGAGCAATATTTGCTGCTCGGGCGAGAACGAGACGGACTCGATTCGCACCGCCAGCGCGACCGCAGGGGTAGCCAGCAGCAACAACACGTCAATCACCCAGTGGCTCATCGCGGACCGGGTGTCGGGGCGGCTTGGTGTGGCGGACTGTGACGTCATGCCGGAATAGTCGGGTTCTCGATGGACCAGTCGGGCGGCGATCGCAACTATAAGCGTTGCGCACAACCGCCGGGGTACTAAATTGCTCTGGAAGTTACTTGCCAGTCTGCATTTACACCACTTCCCGGCCGTTGTTGCCCCATCGTCGTGCAGCGGCCTCCGCCGTAGGGGGTTCTCCTACCCGAATGGCGTCCGACAACCCGCGTTTGGCCTCCTCCAACCCTGTGCCCCCAATGCGCGTGGTTCTCGTCACCGCTGGCGAACCGCTCCCCACCGACCGGGCTGATATTCGGCTCCATCGGACCGGGCAGTTCGCGGCGTGGCTCGCCGCTCGCGGACACGAGGTGGACTGGGTCACCAACCGGTTCGATCACTTCCAAAAACAGCAGCGCCCCACTGCGGGCGTGTTGCACCTGGCACCGAACTACCGCATTCACCTGCTCGAAAGCCGCGGCTACCGGCGCAATATCAGCATCGAACGCTTTCTCGACCACGCCGACTTGGGCCGTGACTTTCGCGCTCGCGCGTCGCAACTGGGCCGCGCCGACGTGATGCTCGCCGCTATGCCAACCATCGAGCTCGCCGCCGAGTCGGTGCGGTGGGCGCAGAGCGTGGGTGCGGCGAGCCTCGTAGATATCCGCGATCTCTGGCCCGACATCATGATTGAGCGCGCTCCCATCGGTGCGCGTTGGCTCGCTCGGCTCGCACTCTCCAAACTCTCCGGCACGCTCGCGCGCGCCCTGCGCGGCGCCGACGGCATCATCGCCCAAAACGAGCCCTTTGTGCACTGGGGCCTCGCCCACGCCCAGCGCGCCGCCGGCCCGCTCGACCTGGTCATTCCCCTCGGCTACGAACTTCGCCCGCTCGCAGAAGCCGACCGCGCTGCCGCCCTGCAGTTCTGGCGCAATCACGGACTTGATCTCGGCGACAGCGCCCCACCCGTGATGGCGTTCGCCGGGAGCGTGAGCAGTCAATTCGACTTTACTCCAGTGCTCGCTGCGGGAAACCAGCTGCGTTCGCGCGGCGTGCGCACGGTGATCTGCGGCATTGGCGAACGCGTCGGCGAACTCAACAGTGCAGCACAATCGCGGAGCGACCTGCTGTTGCCGGGCTGGTGCTCCTACGCGCAGCTCCGTGTGCTCCTCGAGCGCTCCACCATCGGACTGCTGCCGTACAAGGACTCCGTGAATTTCCAAAACGCCGTGCCCAACAAAGCGGGCGAATATCTCGCGCACGGACTCCCGCTGGCGTGGAGTCTCGGCACAGGGCCGCTGGCGGCGCTGATCTCCAAGCACAATGTCGGCTGCTCGTACGGCAAGGACGGCACGCAACTCGCCGCCGCCGTCACGACCCTGCTCGAATCGCCTGCCAAAGCCACCGCGGCTCACGACGCCGCCCGAGCGCTGTTCCACGCCGAGTTCGACGCCGACAGCGTGCACCAACGCCTGCTCGACCACCTCACGCTCGCGGCCCAGCGCCGTTCGGCGGCCGCATGATCAAACGCATCTTCGATTTTGCTGCGGCCACCCTCGGCCTCATCGTCCTCTCCCCGCTCTTTCTCCTCCTCGCCCTCTGGATCAAGCGCGACTCCCCCGGCCCCGTCTTCTACCGCGGCGTCCGCGGCGCCCGCGGCGGCGGCTCCTTCCGCATCTTCAAGTTCCGCTCGATGGTCCAGAACGCCGACAAAACCGGCCAGAGCTCGAGCGGCTCCGACGACGCCCGCGTCACCCCCAGCGGCCACTTTATTCGCCGCTTCAAGTTCGACGAATTCGCCCAGCTCATCAATGTGTTCCTCGGCGACATGAGCCTCGTCGGCCCCAGGCCCGAAGTGCTCAAATACACCGAGAAATACACGGGCGAGTTTCGCGAGATCCTCACCGCGCGCCCCGGCATCACCGACTGGGCCAGCATTTGGAACAACGACGAAGGGGCGGTGTTGGCAGGGTATCCCGATGCCGATCTCGCCTATGAACAGCTCATCCAGCCCACCAAATTACAGCTCCAGCTCCACTATGTGCGCCACCGCACCTTCTGGGGCGACATCAAGATTCTGTTCAGCACGGTGTGGGTGCTCGTGAACCGCGATTTCTACCCGCGCGAATTGCAAAGCACGCCCCGCCTCACCAAACGTTCCTAGCTCGCACCACGCTCCGCCACGCCGTCGCAGACGCCACGCCTTCACTCTACGCACTCCCATGACCGCCACTCGCGAAATCCCGTTCTTCAACTACCGCGGCACCTTCGCCGCCATTGAGCAGGAACTCACCAGCACGTTCCACGACGTGCTCTCGCGTGGCGCGTTCATCATGCAAAAAGATCTGCGTGACTTCGAAACCGCCTGCGCCGAATACCTCGGCGTCAAACACGCGTTTGGTGTGGGCAACGCCACCGACGGCCTCCACATCGCGCTGCGCGCCGCTGGCATTCAACCAGGGGACGAAGTCATCCTCCCCGCGCACACCATGATCGCCACGCCAGCCGCCGTGCACTTCGCGGGCGGCGTCCCCGTCGCAGTGGACATCGGCCCCGATCACATGATGGACGCCGCGACCATTGAACCGGCCATCACCAAGCGCACCAAGTTCATCATGCCCGTGCAGGTGAACGGCCGCACCTGCGACATGGACGCCATTGGCGCCGTCGCCAAAAAGCACAATCTCACTATTGTCGAAGACGCCGCGCAGGCGCTCGGCTCCCGCTTCAAAGGCAAACTCGCCGGCACCTTCGGCGCTGCGAGCGCCTTCAGCTTCTACCCGGCCAAAGTGCTCGGCTGCCTCGGCGACGGCGGCCTCGTGGCCACCGACAGTGACGCGGTAGCCGACAAACTCCACGGCCTCCGCGACCACGGCCGCGACCGCGACGGCGAAATCACCGCCTGGGGCATGAACACGCGCCTCGACAACCTGCAAGCCGCTTTCCTGCACTTGCAGTTGAAGACGTATCAGAACGTCATCGACTACCGCCGCGACATTGCCAAGGCCTACCACGAAGAACTCGGCACCCTCGCCGAAGTGACGCTGCCGCCGGCGCCCGATGCCGACCCGCGCCACTTTGATGTGTATCAGAACTTTGAGATGGAAGCCGACAAGCGCGACGCGTTGCAGCTGCACCTCAAGGCCAATGGCATTGGCTCGCTGGTGCAGTGGAGCGGACGCGCCATTCACCAGCACCCCAAGCTCGGCCTCAAGGCTCACGCGCCGGTGACCGACAAGTTCTTCACGCGTTGCGTGATGATCCCCATGAATGTGCTCGTCACGCGCAGCGACGTCGCATACATCTCGCAGGTGATTCGCGGGTTCTACGGCAAGTGAACCAGTCGCTCACCTCTCTCGCCGACGCCAAGGCGCATCACGAACCCATTGCGTTTGGCCATGCCGACCCGGTGCCGTTTGTGCAGGCGCTGCACAGCATGGTACGCATCCGCCGCGCCGAGGAGTGCATTGCAGAGAATGTGGCGACCGGGGTGATCAAGTGCCCCTGCCACCTCGCCATTGGGCAAGAGGCCGCAGCCGTCGGCGTGGCGATGCATCTGCGCAGCACCGATCGTGCTTTTGGTGCGCACCGCTCGCACGCGCACTTTTTGGCGATGGGCGGCAGTCTCGACGGCCTCTTTGCCGAAGTACTCGGCCGCGACACCGGCGTCTCGCGCGGCATGGGTGGCTCCATGCACCTCGCCGCCAAGGAAGTCGGCTTCTACGGCTCCGTGCCCATTGTTGGCGCGAGCATTCCGATTGCTGTTGGCGCCGGGCTTGCCGCACAGATGGACAAAAAAGGTGACGTTGGTGTCAGCTTTTTCGGCGACGGAGCCGCGGAAGAAGGGAGCTTTCACGAGTCCATGAACCTCGCGTCGGTGATGAATCTCCCCGTGTTGTTTGTGTGCGAGAACAACATGTTCGCGAGTCACCTGCACATCAGCTTGCGGCAGCCCAAGAATGTGGTGGCCCGCTACGCCGTGGCGCACGCCATGGCGCACGCGACCGTGGACGGGAATGACATCGTCGCCGTGTGGAGCGCCCTCAAAGACGCCGCCGCCGCCTGGCGCGCCGGCACCGGCGGGCCCTTCTTCCTCGAGGCCGTCACCTACCGCTGGCTCGGGCATGTGGGCCACCGCGACGACCAAGACGTCGGCGTCGCCCGCAAGGACGACCTCAGCGACTGGAAGGGACGCGACCCCGTGCGGCGACTCGCCGAGTCGCTCGCAACGGTGGGTGCGCTCAGCCCCAAGGAACTCGCCGCCATGGAAAGCGCCATCAGCGACGAAGTGGCCACCGCTTGGGCCAAGGCGCTCACGCAGCCCTTCCCCGATCCCAGTGCCCTCCTCAGCCGAGTGTGGGCCAAGTGACCGCCACCGTGAAGACCTCATACGGCGTTGCCATTCGCGATGGCTTTGCGCATCTGCTCGCCAAGCACCCCAAGGCCTTTGTGATGGGTCAGGGCCTTTGGAGCCCGTGGTACGTGGGCAACTCCATGACGAACCTCGAGATTGAGTTCGGCAAGGAGCGGGTGATTGATGTGCCCGTGAGTGAAGTGGCCACGACCGGTGCCGGCATTGGCGCCGCCCTCAGCGGCTATCGCCCCATTGTGGTGCATCCGCGCGTGGATTTCATGATGCTCGCGGTGGATCAGATTGTCACACAGGCCGCCAAGTGGCGTTCGATGTTTGGCGGCGACATGAGTGTACCGCTGGTAATTCGCGGCATTATTAATCGCGGTGGCGAACAGGGAGCGCAGCACTCGCAGAGCTTACAGAGCTGGTTCGCGCACATCCCAGGGCTTCACGTGCTGATGCCCGCTACGCCACGCGACGCGCGCGACATGCTCATTGCCGCCACGCTCTGCGACGACCCCGTGCTCTACATGGACGACCGTTGGTGCTACGAGTTGGAGGAGGAACTGCCGCCAGCTGAGGATGTGAGCATCAACGACATTGCGCCGCTGCGTCGTCGCACGGGCAAGGACATCACGCTCGTGGGCTGTGGCTACACCACCAAGCTCAATCTTGAGGCCGCCGAGTTGCTCGCCGCGCAGGGGATTGAGGCCGACGTGATTGATTTGCGGTTGCTGAATCCGCTCAAGCCCGCGCTGGTGCACGAGTCTGCAGCCAAAACCGGACGCATGCTCGTGGTGGATGGCGACTGGCGGTCGTGCGGCCTCGCGGCTGAGATCATTGCGGGCGTGGCGGAGCGGCCCGAACTCCGTGCCGTTGTGCACTGCGCGCGCATTACGCACCCGGATGCGCCGGCACCCACGAGCAAGCCGCTCGAACAGGCGTTCTACTTTACGGCCGCGGACATTGTGCGCGAGGCCCGTACCCTCTGCGGGCGCTGACGCCGCGCGTGGCAGAAAAAAAAGAAGGACTCGGCTCTCGCTCGGCGGTGATGTTCGTCGCCTTTGCGGTGGACCGCGCGCTCGGCTTCTTGCTCATCGTTTTGATCACGCGGTGGTGGGCACCCGTTGAGGTCGGCTATTGGACGCAAGCCATCA
>CANIWQ010000116.1 GCA_947471365.1 Gemmatimonadota bacterium
CAGGCGGAAGCCAAGCGGCAGGAGGCCATGGGCATTCAGCGTGTCGCGGAACTCGAGGCGACGCAGATTGCGCAGGCCCGCGCGGACGCCGAACGCGTACGCATCGAAGCGTCGGCGAGTGCCGATGCCGAGGCGATCAAGATCAAAACGATTGCGGCAGCAAACGCCGAGAGCATTCAAAAAGTGAATGAGGCCATCAAGGCCGGCGGCGAGAGCTACTTCCGCTACCGGCAGATTGAAATGTTACCGCTCATCGCGCCGCAGATTGCGGCCGCGCTGGCGCAGGCCAAGATGATCACGATCTCCGGTGGCGAAGATGGCGGCGCCGCAGGATCGACCGCGTCGAACGTGGCCACCGTGATCCAGACTGTGCTCGCTGCGCAGATGGTGCAGCAAGCGGGGCTGGGCGCCAAGAAGGACTAGCATCGCCTCGGCATGACAGAAGCGCCGGCGTGGCGAGTGGCCACTCCGGCGCTTTGTTTGTTTCTCAACCTCAGCGCGACACGACATGGATTCGTGCGCGCACGCCGAGTGCCTACGCGACGGCGTACTGTTGCGTGACGTCGCGGCCGGCGCCCTTGACGACCAGCTTGAACTCGTCGGGACGAAGGAGCGGATCGTCGCGCATCTCAAGGGTGAAGCCGAGGCCCTTCTCGAGCTTCTTGATGAGGTCGCGTTCGTTCTCGAGAACATACATCGCCGTATCGGGATGCAGCTTGACGACCAGGCTGTCCTTGCGCCCTTCGACGGCAATGCGACGCACGGAACGCTCCATGCGGCGCACGATCGTCTCGGGTGTAAACACGCGTCCCGTACCATTACAAATGGGGCACGACTCGGTCATCTGCTGCAGATGGCTCTGACGCACGCGCTGGCGCGTCATCTCAATCAGGCCGAGGTCGCTGACGGCAAAGGCTTTGGTGCGAGCCCGGTCGTGGCCAAGGTGCGTGCGCAATTCCTGCAGCACCTTGTCGCGATTGGCTTTGGTGTCCATATCAATAAAGTCGCAGACGATAATGCCGCCCACGTCGCGCAACCGGAGCTGGCGTGCGACTTCGCGCGCCGCTTCGACATTGGTCCGAAGGCTCGTCTTTTCCGGGTCCTTCTTGCCCGTGTAGCGTCCCGAGTTGACGTCGATGGAGACGAGCGCCTCGGTGGGTTCGATGATCAGGTAGCCACCGCTGGGAAGATCACAACGGCGCTTGAAAAGATCGCGGATTTCGGTTTCGACCTCCGCCTTGTCGAACAGCGGCACCTGTTCCTCGTACAGCACCACGCGATCCTGCAACTCTGGCGCGATGGCGCTGAGGTACTCGGTGATTTCGTTATAGACCTGCTTGGAGTCTACGGTGAGCTTGTCGACCTTGGTGCTGAACAAGTCACGAATGATGCCGCGAGTGAGCGACGTCTCGCGATGCAGTAGCTTCGGCGGCGAGCCCACGAACTTGGTCTTCTTCTCGATGCGCTTCCACTGACTGATGAGCGTGGTGATCTCGCGCTCAAAGGTCTCGGGCGTCACATCCTCGCCGACGGTGCGCACAATGATGCCGCCGGAGTTCTTGGGGAGAATCTTCTGCACCTGCTCGCGTAGCCGCTGCCGCTCGGCGCGTTCGCCGATCTTGCGGCTGACGCCAACGCGCGACGCGGCCGGCATGTACACCACGAAGCGTCCCGCCAGCGAGACCTGCGCGGTGACGCGCGGCCCCTTGGTGGAGATGGGCTCCTTGGAGACCTGCACAATGATGGACTGCCCGCGCTTCAGCACATCCTGAATCTGGGGCGGCTCCTTGCGCGGGCGACGACCACGGCCGCGCGGCTTGCGCGGCGCAGGCGCTTCGGCTTTGGCGGCGGCTTCGGCGTTCTCGGGCTGCTCGTCGGCGCCGTCGGCGTCATCGGAGTCGTCGGCATCATCGTCTTCATCATCGTCGTCATCATCTTCATCGAAGACGAGGTCGGACGAATGGAGGAAAGCGCTTTTTTCCGTACCGATATCGACAAACGCTGCCTGAATACCTGGCAACACGGCGTCGACCTTTCCCCAGTAAATGTCGCCGACCATGCGGCGCGCTTCGGGGCGGTCAACCGCCAACTCAACGAGTTGGTCGTCCTCGAGAATAGCCACGCGGATTTCGCGCTGCGTGGCGCTGATCAGAATCTCTCGCTTCATCAAACACCAACTGGAGCATTGCGCGGCCCGACCCGGCAAACGCCGGCGCAAGCATCCAGGAGCTGGGAACGTGAGGGGCAGGCAGCCGGCTCGCTGCGCGTACTGCGCGGCGGGCCTGCCGCAGAACCGGAAGACACGGGCTTCCCTGCTCGCTCGTGATCGGACACGATGCGTCCACCCGGTGAAACGCCGCGCGATGCGGAGTGACCGGTCTGGTGTGGCGCGTCATGCGATCAAATGCGAATGGCATCCTGTCGATTCGTCAGGCGGCACGAGAAGGAAGCGAACAAACCGTCTTTCCAACCGATCGTGCTCCGGCTGGCCGATTTGTTCATGCTGGCTCCCCACGTCACAGCCGGGTCAGGATGCGCCGGGGGGCTCCAGTTGTCGCACAAGGCGACCCTGAGAGCTAACGGAGTGACGGGCGTATTCGCAATGGCCTGCGGGGCCAATTGTGCCGCGATGGAACGGGGGCATACTCCTGCCGCGCAACGACTTCCGTCGCGCGGCAGGGCTCAAGGGCCGGCGCTACAGAACCGAGCCGAGCTCTTTAAGGAGATGGCGGGCAATGACGATACGCTGAATCTCGGAGGTTCCCTCTCCGATTTCGCCAATCTTCGCGTCGCGCATCATGCGCTCCACGGGGTAATCCTTGGTGTAGCCGTAGCCGCCGTGCACCTGAATGGCCTTGATGGTGGTGCGCATGGCCAGCTCGGAAGCGTACAGCTTTGCCATGGCCGCTTCCTTGCCGTACGGACGTCCGGTCTGCGCGAGCCAGGCGGCATGGTACGTGAGATGGCGCGCGGCTTCGAGTTCCGTTGCAAGATCGGAGAGCTGGAACTGCAACCCTTGGAACTCGATGATCGCCTGTCCAAACTGTTTCCGCGTGGCGGCGTAGCGGAGCGCGAGATCAAACGCACCCTGCGCAATTCCGAGGGACAGCGCTGCAATCCCGATGCGGCCCGTATCGAGAGTGCGCATAAAGTTGATGAACCCCTGCCCTTCGATTCCGAGCAGGTTTTCCTCAGGCACTTCGACGTTGTCAAAAATCAACTCACGCGTGTCGGACGCGCGCCAGCCGAGCTTGTCTTCTTTGCGCCCCGAGGTGAAGCCAGGCAACGCGGCGAGCGATTCGTCGTGTCCGATCCCTACCGCCCGTGCCGCCGCGAGATCGCACGTTTCCTTGGTCAGGATGAACGAGCTGATCCCCTTCGTGCCTTTGGTGGGATCCGTCACGGCGGTCACAATAAAGATCTCGCCGACTCCCGCATGCGTGATGAACCGTTTGGATCCGTTCAGAAGGTAATGATGCCCCTTCTTGACCGCCGTCGTGCGCGTTCCGCCGGCATCACTACCCGCGTCGGGCTCCGTGAGTCCGAAGCCGCCAAGGACTTTGCCGGAGGCCAGAAGCGGCACGTAGCGCTTCCGCTGCGCATCGTTGCCGAAGTTGACGATGGGCGAGGTGCCGAGCGTGGTGTGTGCGCTAATCGTGATGGAGTGCGACGCACAGACGCGCGCGAGTTCCTCGATCGCGATCATGAAGCTCGTGATGTCGAGCCCTGCGCCGCCGAGTTCTTCGGACCACGGAATACCGAGGAGGCCGAGTTCGCCCATTTTCCGGACGTTCTCCCAAGGGAACTCCTGACTCTCGTCAAAACGAGCGGCAACGGGCGCGACTTCTTCGCGGGCAAAGGAGCGCACCATATCGCGTACGGCGATGTGCTGCTCAGAGAAATAGAGGCTGTCTTCCATAGTGCATCAAATATGACAGAGGGACGTCGAATCGGAATGGCTTAGCTGCCAAAGGCGTGCCACGAACCGTCAGTCGCCGCGTACCGCGCCGAGGAATGCCGGCCCGTACTTTTCCATCTTGGCGGGCCCAACTCCGTGCACATCGGCCAGTGCCCCTGGGGTACGGGGCTTGGCGACGGCCATCGCGCGGAGCGTTTTATCGGGGAACACCACGTACGCAGGGACCCCCTCGCGCTTCGAGAGATCGCGCCGCAACTCGCGGAGGCGGTCGAGCAAGGCCTGATCGTCATCGCTCAGGACGTCGAGCTCCTCGGGAGACTGGCGTTTGGCGCGCGTTTTCTTGACCAGCGCGCGCCCGCTCTTTGGCGACGCCTCGACATCATCGCGCACGGCTTCGTGACCAAGGTGCAGGCAGTTATCGCACTGCGCGCAGGTGGCGTTGGCGGGCGGGTCGCCGAAGTAGCGCAGCACAAAGGCGCGCCGGCACCGATCCGTATAGGCGTATTTCTGCACCATCTCGAGTTGGGAGAGTTCGGCCTGTCGCCGCCGCTCGAGTGACTCCCAATCCACCGGCCACTGGTCAATAGCGTTCGCCGGATTGTCGAGTACGAGCCCTTCACCGACACGGTCCCACACAAGGAACTGCCGCCGTTCGAGATCGTCAAGTTGTTCGGCAAGGGTTGGCGGATCTCCGAGCCCGGAAGGCAGCGCACTGAGATCGACAATCGCTCCGTCCGCGATGCGGCCGCGCGAGAGGCGCCAGAGCGCACGGAGCAGATCGCGTTGCAGATTAGCGTCGCCGTCGAGCTCAAGCCGGATGCGCTCGTGCGTGGCCAGCAAGCGCACGCGCGCCAGCGACCACGACCCCGCGGAATGATGCATCGCCCCAGCCGTGACGAGCACTCGCACGGCCGACTCGGCCTCACGATCTGACACCTTGCCGCGTGCCGCGGCTGCGAGTGACGCGAGGTCGCCCTCAACAACGCCACCGCCATCGGCTCGCTGCTGCGCGGCGGCGTATACGGCCTCAACCACCGATCGCTCAGGGCTCGCGCCCTTGATAAAGAACTCGTGTGTAAATCGATCTTGAAATGCATGGAGCAGAACGCAGTCGGCCGTGTTGCCGTCACGTCCGGCACGACCGGCCTCTTGGTAGTAGGCCTCCAGCGAACCGGGCATCGCGTGGTGCACCACCAACCGCACGTTGGATTTATCAATCCCCATGCCGAACGCGTTGGTCGCAACGATGACGCGCAGTCCTTCATTCATGAACGACTCTTGCACCTCGCGCCGTCGACTGTCGTCGAGCCCCGCATGGTACGCGGCGGCGCGAATGCCGGCGCGTTCGAGACGCGTCGCCACGCGTTCGACGGTCTTGCGCGTCGCGGCGTACACGATGGCCGCCCCGGTGTGCCGTTCGAGAAGATGCGCCAGGGTGCCGTCCTTTTCGGCGTCGTTCTTGGTGCGCACCACGTGCCAGCGCAAGTTCGGGCGGTCGAACCCAGTGACGATGACGCGCGGTTCGCGAAGGGCGAGCACGCGCGCGATGTCGCGGCGCACCTCCGGGGTCGCCGTGGCGGTGAGTGCGATCGTGGGCGGCTCACCCAACCGCTCGCGAATGGAGCGCACTCGGCGGTAGCTCGGACGGAAATCGTGCCCCCACTCGCTAATGCAGTGCGCTTCGTCCACGGCCAAAAGCCGCACCCCCACCGCGGCAATCCGCTCGGCGGCAGCCCCGACGTCGAACCGCTCGGGCGCCACATAGAGGAGCCGTACTTCGCCACGCTGCACGCGCGCGAGCCGCGCGCTGATTTCGGCGGCGCCGAGCGAACTATTGATGAAGGTGGCGGGGATGCCCTTGGCCTCAAGGGCATCCACCTGATCCTTCATAAGCGAGATAAGCGGCGAAAGCACGACGGTCAGCCCGTCGAGGACGAGCGCCGGCACCTGGTAGCAGACGGATTTTCCTCCGCCTGTTGGTAGAATCACCAGTGTATCGTGCCCCTCAAGCACGGAGGCAACGGCCTGTTCCTGTCCGGGACGGAACGCCTCGTGACCGAATTGGTCACGCAGGACTTGGCGTGCGCGGGCGAGGAGTTCGGGAGTCACGCGGAACAATAGCCGATGCCGCACGTCGTGTCAGCACAAAAATCGGCGACGTCAAACATTTCGCTTCAGTTGCAGATGGTCGGCGGCCGATACTCTGACGGTAGCCTACCCGGGCACTGTGCCTGGGGGCCGTGGACGTCTCCGTCACCTGGAATCGACGCGGTATGCCTTTCGCCCCGCTCCTCGAGTTCGTCGTTGCCACCGCCTGCGCCCTCGTGTTGGGGACGGCGTGGTTCGGCGGGCGCGCGAGCAAGGCTGGGTGGTGGTGCGCGGTCGCGTGCATCGCCGCAGCGGAGGCGCTCATCCGCACCGTTGCGCACCAGAGTTCTGGCTTCGTGTTTCTACGCGTGGCGGGCGCCGTAGCAGCCAGCGCGCTGGCATGGTCTACGGTCAGCGCCACGATGAGCACGCTACAAATGGGCAGCCCACGCCGGGAGCGTGTCGTGCGCTCCGTGCTGACGGCCGCCACTTGCACGATCGCCGCGTCGTGCGTCCCCGTGGCGATCGCAGGGCCGTGGGTGGCGCCGGTGGCTCTCCTGTTGCTCGCGAGCGGCGCGTCCGCATGGTGTGCCACGGTATTCCGCGAGCGAGCTTCACAAACCGCCAGTCATACAGTACTGGCCCTGGGATTATCCGTGCTCGCCGGTGGACAACTCCTCGGTGGACTGCAGACGGTATTGGCGCCCGCTTCGCCGGAATGGCTGCCGGCATGTATCGCGGCCACCGCATGGACGGCCCTGGCCATTGGCGCCTTCGCGGCCGCGACGGCCGATGCACGCGCGCCCAGCATGGTGCCGCTGCCCGCGGTGGCGGTGGCGATGGCCGAGGCCGGGCTCACCCGCGCGCAGGTAGAACGTGCCGCGATTATGGAGGTGAGCGGAGACGCGGTGCACGTCGTGGATGACCGCCTACGTCTGGTGGCGTACAACGACACGTTCCGCTCCCGCATGATGCGCACGGCCGGGCACGAGCCGCTTGTCGGCCACACCGCTGAGCAGTTCCACGCGTCACGCGACCTCCCCGCGTGGGAGGCGCGCTACAACACCGTGCTCACGGGCCACGCGATGCAGCTGGATGCGACGACGCCGTTGGCCGATGGCGGATCGCTGATTGAAGCGGTGACGATGTCACCCATTGCACACGAGGGCCGAGTGATCGGCGTGGCCGTTTCCAGCCGCGACGCCACTGAGCTGCGACGGCTCGCCGAGCAGTTGCACGCACGCGACGAAGAGTTCCGCGCGCTCAGCGAGCACGCCACTGACATGGTGTTTCGTGTGAGCCGTGACGGCGCGATTCTCTTTGCCAGTCCGTCCGTCGAACGGCTGCTCGGGTGGAAGATCGACGATTTAATTGGGCGCAGTGTCTTGATGTTTTGCGCGAGCGACGACACGGAGAGCGTGCGCCGCGTCTTTCACGATACGCAGTTCGGGCCGGCAGTCCCGCGTCCCCTCCTCTTCCGTTTCCGCCACCACGCGGGCGGCGTGCGCCTGCTCGAGGGTGTCGCGACGATCGCGACGGCCGCCAGCGGCGAGTCGACCCTGATTATCAACGCGCGCGACGTCACGGAGCATCGTACGCTCGAAGCGGAACTGCGCCAGCGTCAGCGCGGCGCCAGCGTGGGACGACTGGTGGCGGGTGTGGCGCACGACTTCAACAACGTGCTGACGGCGATATTCGGCATGGCGTCGCTCGCCCGCGAGCGGGACCCCGAGGCGGGCGACCTTGCGGAGATCACTATCGCCGCGGAACACGGACGCGTGCTCGTGCGCAAGCTTCAGTCGTTTGCCGGCGAAACGTCCGGGGAGATGACGGTCTTCGTGCCCGGCGAGCGCGTGTCGGAAGTGGACACTCTGTTGCAACGCTTCTTGGGCGACGACGTGCGTATCCGCACGAGACTCGACGACCTCGACTGGACCGTGTGTATGGACGCCAGTCAGTTCGAGCAGTTGCTCGTCAACCTCGCCATGGCGGAACGCGCAGCCACCGGACCGGGCGGCACAATCTCCATTGAGACGTCCACCTTGCACGTATCGATTCCCCTGCGCGGGGATGGCCCAACGTTGCCGCCGGGCGAGTATGTGACACTCGCGATTATCGGCAGTGGTTCACGTAGCGTTCCGGACGCCGCGTCGCGTGCCGCCGCAGCCAATTCACGTGAGACTGTCGAGGTCACACGGGCCATCGTATCGCGAGCGCAAGGCGTGCTCTGGAGCGCGCCCGCATCAAGCAAGTCGCGCAGCCACCGTGTCTTTCTGCCGCGGCACCACGACGCCCCGACGGTTGCGCGCCCCTCGGCTTCACTCGCGCAAGCGCCAGGTGGTACCGAGACAATTATTATTGCGGAAGACAACCCGTCTAGTCGGACGGCGGCGGCGCGTCTGCTCATGCACAAAGGCTACACCGTGTTGGCCGCGTCGAACGGAGAGGACGCACTCCAACAAGCACGGGCATTCATCGGAATGATTCACCTGCTCGTCACGGACCTCGTGATGCCCCAGGTGAATGGGTCACAACTCGCGCGCCGCTTACGAGCGCGTCGCCCGGAGATGCGGGTGATCCTGATGTCCGGCTATACCTCCGCGACAGCGCATCAGACAGATATCGCCGACCTCGCAGCAGGCTTTCTCGCCAAGCCATTCACCCCAGAGGAACTCCTCGGATCCGTGCGGGCCGCGCTCGATGCGACGCC
The DNA here is from genome assembly GCA_947471365.1 of Gemmatimonadota bacterium. Taxonomy (GTDB): domain Bacteria; phylum Gemmatimonadota; class Gemmatimonadetes; order Gemmatimonadales; family Gemmatimonadaceae; genus Fen-1231. Next base: position 8,718 of record CANIWQ010000116.1, read on the forward strand.
GGGTGGCGAGACTACACCGCTCTCGCGAAGTGGCCACGCGTAAACTCCCCGCCAATGGCGGCACGTACGGCCATCACATCCGTTCGCTCGCCAGCCGCCACCGCCGTTAGGATCGCACGATAGCCGGCCATCACCCCAGCGACATTCTCGCCGGGGACGCCGAACACGGCACGGTACGACCGGATACCCGCGCGCCACAACCGCGGCACATACTCGCCGCCTTCTATCGGACGCGAGTGCAGCAACCGATTCCGGCAATCGCTGTCGGTGGCCACTGGAAACACGTAGCCACTGGGATCGGCCAACTCGACATTCGGGTGTTTCTGCACGCACAAATCGCGACACGTCGTTGGCTCGCGCTCAAACGCGGCCGACAGTACGCAGTGCTCGATCGTCATCCCTTCAGGGCGGCCGTAGAGCAAGACGTCAAATCCCTGTCCCGCCCAGGGCGCCACCACCGCGCTGAGTTCGTCGACGGTCAGTTCCACCGAGACCGTCACGCGCCGCGCGCCAATCCGAAACAGCTCGACGGCGGTCTGCGCATTGAAACAGTTGACGGCGTAGTCGGCATTCACGTCGCGCCCCTGCTCTGCCAACTCAGCCACCAGGCCGATATGCCCGCTGAGCATCGGCAAGCCGAGCGCGAGCCACGGGAGGAGCGAACGTCGGTCGTCGGGACGCACGATGGTCGGCGTGCGAATACGAAATGTCACGCCGCGCGCAGCGGCTTCGGCCGCCAGTTGCGTGACGCTTGTACGCGACGGCGCCGGATGCCGGAGGAATGGATCGAACACAATCTCCGTGGCACCGGCATTCAACGCGGCTCGTGCATCCTCGGCGTTCCAGACTTCAGCCGATAACGTGAACGCGAGGGAATCCGCCGCAGGCTCCGCTTGCGCCCGTGGCGCCACCGTCTGTACGCGCGCCGCCGCCGCGATGGTCTCACGTCGCTCGGCAAGCACTGCTTGATGCGCCCAGTCACGGCGCATCGTGAGTTCATCCGTGGCACGCTGCCGCAGGTGGTTGACGGCGCTCACGGGAATGAAGAGTCCCTCGGCAAGCCCGCTGGTCTCCAGCGCGCGCAAAACGAACGGCGTCTCACCGACACGGCCCAACTGTTCACGCAACACCGTGGCATCGAGCGCCCGCTTGGTGGCTGGGGCGAGTGCGATTTCTGAGGTGACGATGATCTCCTCCCCGTCGGCCGTGAACAACGCCTTGAGCGGTGCGCCCGCACTGCCAAACACGCGAACGTCGAGCGCCACACGGCGCACCCGTGCCGGTCCCTCGAGCGGCGCAAAGCTTTTTCGCGCGCGCTCCAGCAACTGCACATCGGACGTCTTGAGCACGGTCCAA
>CANIWQ010000117.1 GCA_947471365.1 Gemmatimonadota bacterium
AAAACTCGCGCGCATGAGCTACGCCGAGTTCCTCACCAGCGTCTGGAAGGTGGATCCAGCAGTTGTGACGCTTTTCCAAAAGACCACGCATCCGCTGTTCGGCGCCGGCATTGATGTGGTCCCTGCGCAAGACGCATACGGACTCGGGCTTCCAGGTTTTCAGGGAATGTCGCTCGATGACGTACCGGGACCGGGGCAGAACTACGACTCAAGAAAGTCCACGGAAAGCGAGCCGTACTATTTTCACTTTCCCGACGGCAACGCCACCATCGCGCGACTGCTCGTGCGCGAGCTCGTCCCCGCTGCGATGCCTGGCTCTACCACAGAAGACGTCGTCACCGCTCGTGCGGACTATGCGCGGCTCGACCAAGCGGGCACCCCCGTCCGCATTCGCCTCAGCTGCCCGGTGATGCGGGTGCGACACCTCGGTGCGCCATCACAAGCAAAGAGCGTTGAGGTCGCCTATCTCGACAACGGCACCCTGCGCACGGTCACCGCTCGCGCGGCAATCCTCGCCTGCTGGCACCAAGTCATTCCGTTCCTCTGCCCCGAGCTTCCCGCGGCGCAGAAAGAGGCGATGAACTTTGAGACGAAAGTGCCACTCGTTTACACAAACGTCTTCATTAAAGACTGGACATCCTTCGAGAAACTCGGCGTCAACAGCATCGCCACACCGGGGCTCTGGCACGATACCGTTTCGCTCGATATGCCGGTTAGCGTTGGCACGTATCAGCATCCGAAATTACCAACGCAACCTATTGTGCTCCATCTCAACAAAGCGCTTGCCAAGCCGGGGATGCCGATTCGGATGCAGCACCTGGCGGGGCGTAGCGAGCTGTATCTCACCGCCTTTGACACCATCGAGAAGCATGTCCGCAGCGACCTGCAGCGCGTACTCGGCCCCGGCGGTTTTGACTCCGCTCGCGATATTCTGGGCCTCACTGTCAATCGGTGGCCACACGGCTATGCGTATCAGTACAACTCGCTGTTCGATGACTTCTGGTTCAACGGCGGCGAACAGCCATGCGAAGTGGCACGGCGGCCATTCGGTCGACTCGCTATCGCCAATGCCGATGCGGCGGCGTACTCTTACACAGACGCCGCGATTGACCACGGATACCGTGCGGTCCAGGAAGTACTCGCGCTCAGCACTCGATGATCGTCTCCTCCCTTCCACCGGCTGTGCCATGACCATCCTGCTCCGTCGTACGCTGTTGATGCTGCTCTTCGCGTGGCCCACCGCACAGTTCGCACAATCGCCGACGGCGCTCACGCGCCTCTTGGCGGCTGACGCCGCGCGCTTTCCAGGATCGTTTGGCGTCTACGTGAAGCATCTGGGAACCGGCGAAGAAGCCAGTGTGCGCGCGGACGAGTCTTTTAATTCGGCGAGCGTCATCAAGTTGCCGATCCTTGCCCTCGCGATGCAGCAGGTCGATGCCGGCACATTGTCGCTCGCGACGCGTCTCACCATCACGGCGGAGCGTATGCGCGGCGGCAGCGGTATTCTGCAGCGTTTCGACGCCGGGCTACAGCCGACGTTGCAGGATGTACTCACGCAGATGGTGATCACCTCAGACAACACGGCCACGGATCTCGCAATCGCCGAGGTCGGCGGCGTTGATCGGGTGAACGCGTGGATTGCCGCGAATGGCGGCGGGATGCAACTGTTCTATACGGTGGCGCAGGTCTTTGCGAAGGCACGCGAGGCGGCGTACACCGCGAATCCGCGCGAAGCGGTCTCGCACAATAAGGCCTACTGGCTTGGGGAGATCACGCCACGGGCGGTTGGCCGTTGGCTCGAGCGCCTGCAGCGGTGTCAGGATGGGACCTCGCAAGGTGCGCCCCTGGCAAGCGTCGCCTCGTGCAAGCGGATGCTGACCATGATGCGCATGCAGCTGTCGGGCGATCATCGCCTCCCGCACTATCTCGATATTCCCGTTGCCCATAAGACGGGTGACTGGCCGCCATTTCTCGCGAACGATGTGGGGATCCTGTACACGAAGTCCGGGCCGGTCATCATGGTCATCTGCGCGAATAACATCATGGGCAACTACGGTGAGGCTGAGGACCGTATGGGTGAGCTGGCCCGTCGCGTGGTGGACTATTTCGACGGCGCGAGGTAGGCGCTCGACGCACTTCGGCACGACGTAAGCACGGAGCCGCAGCATCGGGCAGCCGGGGCTCCTTGATATACATAGCACCGCAATGTATAATGCTGCTATGTAGCTATAGAGCTCCGCCCGTGAGCCCTGCACCACGCCTGCGATCATGGAAATCAACAAAGACCTCGTCGCCGCTTCGTCTACCCCTATCGTCCTCTCGATCCTCGCCGAGTCCGACAGCTATGGGTACGCGATTCTTTTGCGCGTCCGAGAGTTGTCGGGAGGACGCATGGCGTGGACGGACGGAATGCTGTATCCAGTGCTCCATCGCCTCGAGCGACTCGGCTATGTGACCGCGCGATGGGAAAGCTCAGAAAATGGCCGTCGGCGCAAGTACTATCGCATCACCGTTGAGGGGCGTGCGCAACTCGCTGAAGAGCATCGCCAGTGGCAGGCGGTGAACGCGACGCTGCAAGGCATGTGGTCACTTCGCTTCACGCCCGCTGTCGCACATCACGCTGCGTCGGCCGTGCCACTTCCACAGGGAGCGTAACGATGACGGCTTCAGGGAGCGCCTACTCGCTCGAGGAACAGATCGACCAGTGGCGCAACTATCTCCGCCGTCGACAGGCCATTCAGTCCGTCGACGTGGCGGAACTGGAAGACCATCTCCGCGAGCAAGTGGAGGTGCTGATCCATGCGGGGCTCGCCACCGATGAGGCGTTTTTGGTGGCCGTGAAGCGCCTCGGCGACCTCGATTCCCTTTCGCGCGAGTTCGCGCGTGAGCATTCGGACCGCCTCTGGAAGCAACTCGTGGCGGTTGGTGCGGATGCCAACGAGGCAGCGGCGACGGCGCGCACCGAGGCCATGATGGCCTTCGGGTTTGCCGTGGCGGCTGGCGTGGCCGTCAAAGCGCCGGCGCTATTTGGTATGCCGTTGAATACGAACGCCAGCTTCTACGCGCGCAATGCGAGTCTATTCACGCTCCCCCTGCTCACGGCCTTTTTCGCGTGGAAACGACGGCTCGACGTGGGCACGCTCGTGCGACTGCTCCTAGCGTTCGCCGCGGCAGGGATTGTGGCGAACATGTACCCGCTCGTGTCGCGCGGCTCCAATGAAGTACTCACGGCCATGCACCTCCCGATCGCGCTCTGGCTGGCGGTGGGAATTGCGTACGCCGGCGGTCGTTGGAACCAGGCCGCTCGTCGTATGGACTTCGTTCGATTCTCAGGCGAACTGTTCATCTACTACGTGCTCATCGCACTCGGCGGCATCCTCCTGACTGCGTTTATGGCGGCGATCTTTGAGGCCATCGGGATCAAGATCGAAATTTTCTTCCAGACCTGGATGCTCCCCTGTGGTGCAGCAGGAGCCGTGATCATTGCCAGCTGGCTGGTGGAGGCTAAACAGAGTGTCATAGAGAACATGGCACCGGTACTCACACGCCTCTTTACGCCGCTCTTTGCCGCCGTGCTGATTGCATTTCTCGTGACGCTGCTGTGGACCGGACGTGGCGTCGTCCATGACCGCACTGTGATCATCGCATTCGACGCGATCCTCGCGCTGGTCCTAGCGCTTCTGCTGTACTCGGTCTCCGCGCGGGATCCCCGAGCGCCCGCCGGCGCCTTTGATGCGCTGGAGGTGGTCCTGGTGGGGAGTGCGCTCGTGGCTGACGTGGTTGCGCTGTGGGCCATTGCCGCGCGCATCTCGGAATTCGGATTCAGCCCAAACCGCGTGGCCGCGCTGGGCGGAAACCTCATTCTTCTCGTCAACCTTGCCTGGTCGGCTGTGCTGTACCTCCGCTTTTTGCGCGGGCGCGGAACGTTCGCACAGCTCGAGCGCTGGCAGACGAACTATCTGCCCGTCTACGCCACGTGGGCGGCGTTCGTCGTGGTCGCCTTTCCGCCGTTGTTTCGTTATATCTGACGCAGCGTCGCGTGCCATTTACGCGACCGAGCTTGATCACTCCCCGGAATGTTGTGCCACTCCCCTCGTCGAGGCCCCCGTGCGCCACGCTCGTCTTGCCCTGATCCTCGCGCTCGCCTGCACGGCAGCGCCGCTCACCGCGCAGCAGCTCATCTCCAAAGATGCCCTCATCGCCGTGGTGGAAAACCACAAAGGCGCGGTCATCCGCTACATCGATGCTGCGCCTGATTCCATGCTCAGCTTTCGCCCAACCAAGGGCGTGCGCACCTTCGCCGAGCAGATTGAGCACGCGGCGGGCGCTGATGCGCTCATCGCCCACCTGGCCATCACCGGCGGCATGAAAGGCATTCCCACGATGGGTGACTCCGCCGTGTATCTGCACAACAAGGCCGCACTCAAGGCGTATTCTATTGCCGCCATGGATCACACCATTCAGATGCTGAAGGCCGTGAGCGACGCTTCGATGCAGGAAAGCATCGTGCAGTTCGGCAACAAGGTCACCCGCGGCCGCGCGCTGATGGAACTGCTCGACCATTTTCCTTGGACGCTCGGACAGACGGTGCCGTACCTCCGCCTGAACGGCGTCACGCCGCCGGCATACTCGCCTTTCTAAATCGCGGCGGTTGAGTGACGAGTAACGAGAGCGCCCCGCACCGATCATGATCGGTGCGGGGCGCTTTCTCTTTCGTACGATTGTATGCGCCGAGGCTTACTCGTTGGGACTATCCGCCGGAATAATTGCCGCCTGCGCCGCGCGTTGCGGCGCGTTCCCCAGCTCATCCGTACTGGGCACAATCGGCTGCTGGCCTGCCGCCTTGAGCGTGGCATTCACGCGCGGCAGCAGCAAGTCCATCTGCTTCTTGAGTCGTACGAGTTCTACGTTCAACTGCGGCACAAGCGTGTTCCATACTTCGTACGCTTGCGGTGGCGGGCGCCGATCGTTTGCTGAAACAAACCCGGAGATCGCACCAATTTGATTGCCAAGTTTGATTGGGAAGTTGAGCGGATCCTGCCCAGCCTCGTTCTTTGTTTGATAGAGCACTCCTTCCACCTTGCGAGTGCTGTCAATCAACACGTTCGCTTCTCTCTCGAATGCTTTCAACTGCGCGCCATTGAGCACATTGCGCAGGCTATCCACTTGATAGCGCACATTGCGAATGGTGCGCACCGCATTGTTCGCAGCCGACGCCGTATCGCGAATCTTGATGAGCAGATTGAACTTCTCAATCAAATCGCTTTCGGTGGCACCGGTACGCGGCGGCGGTAACACGCGAACCGTCGCGGTCACCGGTGCGTTGGTGCCAGCCGTGAGGCGTACGGTGTACGTGCCCGGAGGGCCTGCCGGTCCGTTGAGTCCGTTGCCGGACCAGTAGATGGCGCCGCGGAAGTTGACACCATCCGGATACCGAAGTGCAATGCTGTACGTGTTGAGCCCTTCAGTGGTTGTTACGCGCGCCGCCGGAGCTCCACCAAAGCCGCCACGACCACCGCCGCGCCCGCCACGTCCGCCAGCGGCGGCAGCTGTGTCGGTACTGGAGGCCTTCGTGACCACAAAACCCTTCTTGTCGAGCAACTCAACCGTCACCGGCTGCGTGGCCGACTTGAGCCAGTACTGCACCTTGATGGCACCTTCATTCTGATACGTGGCGCCCGGCGTATAGAGATGCACGCCCGCCACGCTGTTCACTTTGTCCGCCTCGCGCAGCGCCGCAATGCCTTCCATAGCATAGAAACCGCGCCCCATCGTCGCAATCACAATGTCATCATCGCGGAGCGCAATGTCGTGCACCGCCACCGGCGGAAGATTGCGCTTGAGACTCTGCCAGTGATCGCCGGCGTCGTACGACACATACATGCTCCGCTCCGTCGCGGCGTAGAGCATGCCAGGGCGTACGAGATCTTCACGCACCGCGCGCGTGAATTCGTTGGCGGGAATACCAGTGACAATCTTCTGCCACGTCTTGCCGTAATCCGTCGTGCGATAGAGATACGGCGCAAAGTCGTCCATCTCATATCGGTTCGCGGCGAAGTACATCGTACCGGCGCTATAGCGCGACGGCTCAACAATCGAAATGCGCGTCCACTTGGGAAGATCTTTGGGCGTCACATTCTGCCAGGTCGGCATCGCCGCACCCGTACCCACATTGCGCGCCACATGAATGAGGCCGTCGTCCGAGCCGCTCCAAACGAGCCCCTTGGTTACGGGCGACTCTGCCACCGCGAAGATCGTAGCGTAGTACTCCACGCTCGTCTGATCCTTGGTGAGCGGCCCGCCCGATGAACCGAGCGTGCTGGGATCGTTCCGGGTAAGATCGGGCGAGACAATCTTCCAAGTGGCGCCGAGGTCTGACGAACGGAAAAGCACATTCGCGCCGGCGTACAGTACCTTCGCGTCGTTCGGCGAATTCATAATTGGGAAAGTCCACTGGAACCGATACTTCGAATCCTTGGCGTCGTGGCCCATCGGGTTCAGTGGCCACGGGTCGAGGCGCATCGATACACCGGTGCGCTTATTCTGCATCGCTAACACGCCGCTGTAGTTGCCACCGAAGGTCACATCTGGATCGTTCGGATCGCTGGCCACGTAGCCGGACTCACCACCGGCACCACCGTAGCGCGGCGTGAAGTCGAACTGCGATGCCGGCGTTCCAGGAGCCGCACCACCGCGCCCACCGGCTGGCGGAGCTGCCGCGCCGCGTCCGCCTCGCCCGCCCGCAGCACTCGCGACGCGCACGGGGAAGCAATCCACGCCGCCGTCCTGTTCAGCACCGCACACATCGTACGGTGAAGCGTTGGTGAGATGCACGTGATAGTACTGGCCCGTCGGCAAGTTGGCGCGCACTGTCGAGGTGCCACCGTCGTACGTGAGCACAATCCCAGGATCGCCGGCCACGGCAATTCGCTTGGGGTTTGTGGGATCAATCCAGAAGTAGTGCGTGTCGCCGTTGCCGAGTCCGCTGCGGAAGGTCTTGCCACCGTCGTTGGAGATGTAGCCGCCGACGTTGCCAGCGTATACGGTGTTCGAATCCTTTGGATCGGCAAAGAGCTTGCTGTAGTACCAGGCGCGCTGACGAAGATTGCGGTCGGCATTCACGTACTGCCACGTGGAGCCGGCGTCGTCGGAGCGGAAGACGCCGCCAGAATCGGCTTCAATAACGGCCCACACTCGATTCGGCTTTGCCGGCGAAATGGCAATTCCAATGTTGCCCCACAGGCCATGCGGAAGACCGGCGTTGTGCGAGAGTTCAGTCCAGTGGTCGCCGCCGTCCGTTGTCTTATACATGCTGCCACCAGCACCGCCGCTCACCAGAAGCCACGGCTTGCGACCGGCCTGCCAGAATCCGGCGTAGAGCACGTTTGGATTGGTGGGATCCATCACAAGATCGGCAATGCCGGTCGAGTCGTTCTTGAACAGAATGTTCTGCCACGTCTTGCCGCCGTCCTTGGAGCGGTACACACCGCGTTCCTTATTCGGGCCAAAGACATGGCCGAGTGCGCCCACGTACACGATGTTCGGATCCGTTGGGTGCGTGACGATGCGCGAGATATACTGCGTCTCGGCGAGCCCCATAAAGCTCCACGTTTTGCCAGCATCGGCGCTCTTCCACACACCGTCGCCATGCGAGACGTTGCCGCGAATCGCCGTTTCGCCACCGCCAGCCCACACCACATCGGGGTTCGGTTTGAAAATGTCGAGCGCGCCGATCGTACCGCCGAAGTACTTATCGGTGGTCGGGTGCCAGGTCTTACCGCTATCGGCGGTCTTCCAGACGCCGCCGCCGGTGGTGCCCACGTAGTACTCAGCCGGGCGCTGCGTGGAGCCAACGACTGAGGTCATGCGGCCGGAGTGCGCGGGTCCGAGCAGGCGCCAGTTCACATTCTGCCAGAGGGTGGTGTCTACCGGAGCGGAAGCGGTCGGCCGCGTTGCGGCGACCTTGGCGGCCTGCGCTGGCAGCAACAGCGGCAGCAACGCTGGCAGCGAACTGAGCAGTAGTGCGGCCAGCGCGTGGCCGCGCCGAGTCCGTGGGAAGAAACGCATGGAAGAGTCCTCGAGAAAAAGCGATGGGGCGCCCGCAGTCGGGCAACCTTTAAGATACGCTTTACGAGGCGGGGGCGTTCGGGGTTCCTCCCAAACGCCCCCTTCGATTCAGCTCAAGGCCAACGAGGACTCAGGCCAGGTCAAATCGGTCAAGGTTCATCACCTTGGTCCACGCGGCCACAAAGGCCTGCACAAACTTTTCCTGCGCATCATCAGCCGCATACACCTCGGCGAGCGCGCGGAGCTGTGAGTTCGACCCAAAAATCAGATCGACCCGCGTCGCGGTCCATTTCTGGTCGCCGGTTTCGCGGTCGTGCCCTTCATACGCACCGTTGGTGCCAGCAGCCGGCTTCCAGGTTGTGCCGATGTCGAGCAACTGCACAAAGAAATCGTTGGTGAGCGTCTCAGGACGTTTGGTGAACACGCCGTGCTGCGCTTGGCCGAAGTTCGCATTCAACGCGCGCAGACCGCCAACGAGTACCGTCATTTCCGGAGCGGTCAGCGTCAGGAGTTGTGCCTTGTCAATCAGCAACGACTCGGCGGACACGGTGTACGCGGCCTTCTGATAGTTGCGGAATCCGTCGGCGATCGGCTCGAGCACGCCCATCGATGCAACATCCGTCTGCTCCTGCGTTGCATCCATACGGCCCGGCGTGAACGGCACCGTCACCTGATGACCAGCGTTCTTTGCTGCCTGTTCTACGGCAGCGCATCCACCGAGCACAATAAGATCGGCGAGCGAAATCTTTTTGCCGTTCTTCTGCGCGGCGTTGAAGTCCTGTTGCATCGCCTCGAACAGCTTGATCGCCTTGGCAAGCTTGGCTGGCTGGTTCACTTCCCAATCTTTCTGGGGCGCCAACCGGATGCGCGCACCGTTGGCGCCGCCACGTTTGTCGGAGCCGCGGAAGGTGGATGCCGACGCCCACGCGGTGGAAACAAGCTGTGCGATCGACAATCCAGACGAAAGAATCTTCGCCTTCAGCGCCGTCACGTCGGCTGCGTCGACCAACGGGTGATTGACCGCAGGAATGGGATCCTGCCAGAGCAACTCTTCCGCAGGCACAAAGGCGCCGAGGTAGCGCGTACGCGGGCCCATATCACGGTGCGTCAACTTGAACCAGGCACGCGCAAAGGCGTCGGCCAACTGTTCGGGGTGCTTGTGGAACCGCTTCGAGATGGCGAGATAAGCGGGATCTTCGCGCAGCGCCATGTCGGCCGTGGTCATCATTGGTGCATGTCGCGCCGTTTTGTCGTGAGCATCCGGCACGGTGGTTTTGGCCGCCGCATCCTTTGGCGTCCACTGCTGGGCACCGGCGGGGCTCTTGGTCAGTTCCCACTCGTAGCCGAGCAAGGTGTCGAAGTAGCCGTTGTCCCACTTAATAGGATTCGGAGTCCACGCGCCTTCAATACCGCTCGTGGTGGTGTGCACGCCTTTCCCGCTACCAAAGCTGTTCTTCCAGCCAAGTCCCTGCTCTTCGATTGTAGCGCCTTCGGGCTCAGGGCCCACAAGCTTTGGATCGCCCGCGCCGTGCGCCTTACCGAACGTGTGTCCGCCCGCGACGAGCGCAACCGTTTCTTCATCGTTCATGGCCATGCGCGCGAAGGTCTCGCGAATATCTCTAGCCGAAGCGAGCGGATCCGGTTTTCCGTTTGGCCCTTCCGGGTTCACATAGATGAGCCCCATCTGAACAGCGGCGAGCGGATTCTCGAGTTCGCGGTCGCCCGAGTAGCGCTTATCGCCGAGCCACTCGGCTTCGGAGCCCCAGTAGATATCGGTTTCCGGTTCAAAGACATCGGCGCGGCCACCGGCAAAGCCGAAGGGCTTGAGCCCCATCGACTCAATGGCGCAGTTGCCAGCAAAGATCAT
>CANIWQ010000118.1 GCA_947471365.1 Gemmatimonadota bacterium
GATAATACGTGCGCCGGCTGGCGCGGCCACCGATGCCCCAATGGCGGCGATCTTTCCGTCGCGAATGAGAATAGACCCATTCACGATGGGCGCACCCGACGCTGGGTGAATCGTGGCCCCGCGGATGAGCGTGACGTCGCCCTGACTGATGAGCACCGACGGTGCGACTAACAGCAGGAGCGTGGAGAACAACCGCGCTGGATACATAGGGAGCCTCACTGTGGGGAACTCGTGCATGGCGGAAAAAAAGGTCGCCACGAGAACGCGCGCTGTGTTCTCGTGGCGACCGCACAGGACAGCACCAAACGTGCTCGACTATCGTATCCGGTTACGGCACCCGCGGGCTGGCGACGCGCGGATCTTTCTTCCATTCCTCGTTGTCCTTGCGGATTTCACTCAGGGGACGAAGGTTCCACTCAAAGAACGTCCACGTCCGGTTCCATGAATCGACCTGCTCGGGTGAATCATCGCGCTCGGTGCTTGTGGCGTTCACACGCCGGCTGAACGTGTGTCCGCACCCGCCTCCGCCCTGCGGCGGATTCACGTAGATCTTGGTCTCAGCCAAATTCGGCTTGAGGGCGCGCAGGGTATACACGAACTGTTGATCCTCACGGAAAAACACATCACAGTCGTTCGTCGCGACGTGCACGAGCAGCGGCACCTTCAGATTCTCCGTCTGAAAGACGGGCGATCGCTTGATGTACTCTTCGACGTTCTCGAACGGGAGTCCCTGGACCCCTTCTTCCGCCGCGTAGTCCCGCTGATAGCCTGGTCCATGATCGGAGAGACGGAAGATCAAGTTGGTGACCGGCACGATCGCCGCTCCAGCGCGGAAGGGGTGCGAATCGCGGAACACGTTGTGCGCCGTGATAAACCCGCCGTGGCTCCACCCCATCATCCCGAGGCGATCCATGTCCACGTAGCTCAGCGTCTTGAGGAAGTCGACGGACGAGAGGACGTCATCTACTTCCTTCCCACCGTAATCAATTTTGCGGTGAAACTCGTCCCCGTACCCTGTGCTCCCACGGTAGTTCGGCGCGATCACCACATATCCGCGCTGTACCGCATCGCGCACGAACGGCCACATGCTAAGACCCCACGCCGAATGCACGCCGCCGTGCACCCACACGAGCGCGGCATGCTTAGTGGCCTTCTTGGAGAGCGGCGCAAACAGGTAGGCGGGAATTTCGAGCCCATCCACGCGGCTCTTGTATTTAACGTTCCGGAACTCCATCACGCCTTTGGCACGCGCTTCGTAGGCGCTGTCCGTCTCGATGCGCTGACGGATTTGCGTGGCACAGTTGGCGCCACAGCCCGCGAGATCGGCGGGCGACTTGCTCACGAACAGCGCACGCGCACGCGCCGTGTCGGTGATCACCACGGCGCGTCCAGCCGCCCCAGCGCGACCGCCACGACCCGCGGTCGTATCCTGCGCATATAGTGGTGCGGCAACAAGGAGCGCGGCCATAACGAGGCGTTTCATCAAAAGACTCACTGGAAAAGAAAGAGTGAAACTGCACCGGGGGATGGCATAAAACGTGACCCGCAATAGTATCGCCTAAATAGCAGACTGGTTAGTAGGGACCACGCCCCCGGGAACCGGCTGGGCTCGCGAGCCGCGGGTCTGGCCGCGCGTTGCCGCGTTTCGGGACGGACGAGAAGCCGAGCCTCGCGAGGTCTACTTCAGCCGCGATCGCGCCAAAGGCGCCCCACTGCCCCGCGCTCACGATCCGGCGCCAGAGCCGCTCGGCGTCGGCGCGTTGCCCATTGTAGAAATACCAATTTGCCAGTCCGTACGCCGCTGAGGCATCACCGACGGACAGGGCACCGTCGGGCCCCGACCGTAAGATGGAGTCGCTCGGCAGGTCGCCCTTGTACAGCAGCATCAAACGATGATACGCTCCGTTCTCCAGGATCTGCATGTCACGGCGCATCGGCGCCAGCACTCGCGCGGCATCCGCGTCGCGCAAGCTCCGCCGCAACGACAGATACAGCCAGTATCCCATCGAGACGCGTCGGTCATCATTGTTTGCGCGATCCACTTCACGCTGTGCCACGGCGGCGGCGCGCGCCCAATCACCCTGCAAGTAATGCGCGAGCGCGAGATGATAGCCGATGTTGGACTGGAGGGTACCAATCGGAATGCCGCTTCCGTTCGGCTGCCCGTCCGGCTCCACGACATCCGGCGTTCCCGCCACCCGGGCCGCCGCCCGCTCGAGGTCGCGCACCGCGGCAGCAAAATCACGGACCGACAACAGGCGGTGACCGCGATGCCGGAGCAGCCACGGGTCGTCAGGAAAAAGCGTGAGCCCGCGGGTATAGACAGCAATGGATTCCCGTAGCTGCCCGAGGTAGCCTAAGCGTCGGCCATACCAAATAATGGAATCGAGATTCGCAGGGGTGTGCTCGTAGGCGCGCCGAGCGTCGGCGAGTTGCTGCTCGTACCTCACGCGGACGGGCGGCGCAAGCGGAAGAATGCGCAGCGTATCGCCCAACAGTGAGATCGCCTGCACGTCGACGCGCTGAGGCCACAGCGTAGTGACAGGTACTGCTCCCTGTGCGCGCAGTGTCGTGACGACACCGGTCACGAGCAGGGCAATAGGCGAGAGGCGCATAAGGAAACTCGAAAGGTGAGCTGGGGACTCCGCAACCGACTGCACCGCCAGCGGTGATGGTCGGCGAGCTAACCTGTTCGCACCTCCTTCACGTGTCAATAGGCGCCAGACGGGGAAAGCCGGCGCTCTGCCAGCGGTGGCACTTTGAAACACGCGGCACCATACTTCCGCGGCACTACACCCAACTCATCGCCCCATCCCATGCCCAAGCATACACGAATCACCGCCGCGCTCTACTTCCTCGCGCTGGCCGTCACTCCGCTCGCCGCCCAGCGCCCGGTCAAAGTCTTCATTTCCCTGGACATGGAAGGCATTGGCGGCGTCGTGACCGCCGAACAGCTCGGCCCCACGGGCTTTGAGTACAATCGCTTTCGCGAGTTCATGACCGCCGAAGCGCTCGCGGCCATCGCGGGGGCCCGCGAAGCGGGCGCCACCGAGTTTGTGGTGGCGGATTCGCACGGCAACATGCAGAACTTGCTCATTGAGCGCTTCCCAGCCGGCGTCACCATCATCCGTGGCTCGCCGCGTCCGCTCATGATGATGGAAGGGATCGACTCGACCTTCGCAGCGGCCTTCTTCATTGGCTACCACTCGGCGACCACCAACGCCGTTGGGGTGCGCGCCCACACCATTTCCAGCGCCACGTTCTCCAAAGTCTCGCTCAACAATCAGGCGATGGCGGAGTCGGGGCTCAACGCCACAATCGCTGGCTACTTTGGCGTGCCGGTGGTGATGATCTCCGGCGACGAGCAGGCGGTGGCCGAGTTGCAGAAATTCACCTCGGCATACGGCAGCGCTGAGGGTGCGGTGGTCAAGCGCCCGATTTCGTTTCATGCGGCGGCGGTGATGACGCCTGACGCATCGCAGGCGATCATCCGGGCAAAAGCCAAAGCGGCCATCACACGCTTGAAGGATTTCAAGCCAGTTCCGGCACGCGGGCCGTGGGCGTTGGAACTCAGCTACAAGAGCTACACGCCGGCTGAGATGATGGCGTATATGCCAGGCACGGAGCGTGTGGACTCACACACGGTACGGTTTAAGGCGGCGAGCATCGTGGACATTTCGCGGTTTATTGAATTCGCGCTCTCGTACCGCGCCGATCTGACGCCGTAGTATCGCTGGAACGGGTGGTCAATCGCGCGCGACGAGTTTCCCTGCAGCACAAACTGGAGCCGCAATGCGTAGCACTCTGATGCTCGTGGTGGGATCGGTATTGGGAGCTGGAATACTGGAAGCACAGTCCAGCCCGCAGCCCATGACGATCGAGCAAATTACCGGCGCTCCATTTGCGCAGGCGTTGGCGACTGGTGGGGGTACGGTGGCGTGGGTGCACAACACCCGCGGCGTACGGAACGTGTGGGTTGCGACGGGCGCGGAACTCAAAAGCCGCCAGCTGACGAGCTACACACAGGACGACGGTCAGGAAATCGAGGAGGTCGCCGTCTCGCCTGACGGCAAGACGATTTTTTACGTACGTGGCGGCGACCCGAACCGCCGCGGCGAGATCCCAAATCCAACGAGCGATCCCCGTGGGCAGGAACAGGCGATCTGGCGTGTCGCCGTCGGCGGTGGCGCTCCCGTCAAAGTGGCCAACGCCACCGGACCGGTGGTCTCCCCGCAGAGCGATCGGGTCGTGTATACGAAGTCAGGGCAAGTCTGGATCGCGCCGGTGTCCGGGCTGGGCGAACCCACGCAACTGTTCAAAGCGAGAGGGCAAGCCGGAGAACTGGCCTGGTCCCCCGATGGAAGCAAACTCGCGTTCACCAGCAATCGTGGTGACCACGCGTTCGTCGGTGTGTTTGACTTCGCGGTCAAATCCATTCGATGGATTGCGCCAAGCGTTGATCGCGATGGTGCTCCGGTATGGTCGCCCGACGGAAACCGACTTGGATTTATTCGAATCCCCGCTGGCTTCGATCCGGAGCTGTTCGGTCCCATGCGCGCGAGTCGGCCCTGGTCGATTTGGATTGGCGACGTGGCATCGGCTGGCGCCACGCAAGTGTGGCGCGCCCAGGAGGGACAAGGAAGTGCCCAGCACGCAATCGAAGGCCCGAGCCTGCTGTGGGGCGCGGGTGATCGACTCGTCTTCCCGTGGGAGCGGGATGGATGGTCGCACCTCTATTCGGTGTCGGCAGCTGGAGGCAACGCAGTCCTCCTGACGCCGGGTGAGGGTGAGGTGGAGTACGTCACACTCTCCGCTGACCGCAAGTTCGTGGTGTACAACAGCAACATTGGCGACATCGACCGCCGCGACCTGTTTCAAGTGGCGGTCTCAGGCGGCGCGCCCGTCGCGTTGTCTCACACCGCCGCCATCGAATGGGCCCCTCGGCCGCTGAGCGATGGACGCATCGCCTTGCTCCAATCGGACGCCAGGCATCCGTCGCACGCTGCCGTCATGGCCAGCGGTCAGATCCGCCCGCTGGCGCCCGAATCCGTGCCAACGGACTTTCCGGCGGCTCGCTTGGTTGAGCCGCAGCAGGTGATCTTCTCGTCGGCCGACGGCAAGCTCATTCACGGCCAGCTCTTTCTGCCGCCGGACTTGAAGCCCGGCGAGCGGCGTCCCGCGATCGCGCACTTCCACGGCGGTTCGCGTCGCCAGATGCTCCTCGGCTTTCACTACATGTTCTACTACAACGGCACCTATGCCATGAACCAATGGCTGGCGAGTCAGGGGTACATCGTCATGTCGGTCAACTATCGGAGCGGCATCGGCTACGGCATGGAGTTCCGAGAGGCTCTGAACTTCGGTTCAACGGGCGCGTCGGAATACCACGACGTGCTGGGCGCGGGCGGCTATCTTCGCGGGCGCGCAGACGTCGATGGTGCCAAAATCGGCTTGTGGGGTGGATCGTACGGCGGCTACCTGACGGCGATGGGGCTCGCGAAGTCATCCGACCTGTTCGCGGCCGGTGTCGACATCCATGGAGTGCATGACTGGAACTCTGGGATTCAGAATTTCGTACCGGACTACAATCCGCTCGCAAAGCCAGACGTCGCGCGACTCGCGTTTGAGTCGTCGCCCCTCCGGTGGGTCGACACGTGGCGGTCGCCCGTCCTGCTCATTCACGGTGACGACGACCGGAATGTCAACTTCAACGAGTCGGTCCGCTTGGTCGAAGCACTCCGCAATCACGGCGTGGAGCCGGAACAGCTGATGTTGCCGGACGAAGTTCACGACTTTCTGACGTTTGCGAATTGGAACAGAGTGTTTCGCGCGACCGCTGACTTTTTTGCCCGTAAACTCAAGGGGGCACCGTGAGTGAACCGGTGCCACACGGCGTGAATGCCACCGGAGCGCGCAGCTGGTAGTGCGCAGGCTCACGCGCGGCGGTCGCTCAACGCATACCTGGTACCGCAGGCTCACGCGCGGCGGCCGCTCAACGCTTACCTAGTACCGCAGGACCTGCTCGCTCCGGTCGCCCGCATGAAAGTACAGCGACCGGCGCTCCCCACTGGGCTCGCGATTGACGATCACCAGGTTTTGCTGATCGTCAAAGCTGTCGAAGAGCAGCTGCACCTTCAGCCCCAAGCTCCGGGCCGGCGTGCTCGCTTTCCACTGCATGAGCACCCACCACACCGGCTGATCGCCGTCGAGGTCACCGCCGCCGTCAATCACCTCGCCAGTGAGCGCCACACCGTCGGCGCGCACCACGAAGCGCGGCACCATATAGGCCGCGATCGCTGCTTTCGAGGTGGCGTCGTCGGTGATCTTGCGCTTGAGCGCTTTTTCGAAGTCATCACGAAATATTCGCACGCGCGCCAACACCACCGGCCCATCGAGTACGAGTCGCGTGGAGGTGATGTGTGTGTTGTGGCGCACGGTCGGCGCGGGCGCATCGTTCACTAAGCGCCCCGCCGGCGCGGCAGCGGCGAGCGTCACCGCCCCCAGCACCATGACCGCGAATGCGGCCACCTGCGGCCGCATTCGCGTCGCGAGCACCTGCCGCACGCGCGCCACTGTCGACGCGCGTGCTTGGTTCAGTCTCACGGCAACGGCTTCCGCTCTGGAGCCGTCCACGTGTTGTTCTGACGGTTCACGTCGGCCAGCACTTCGTCCGGATCGGCCACTACTTTCTGGAGCGCCTTGTCCGAGAAGAATCCGTAGGTGAAGCTCTTCTCGTCATACCGCCACACGTCCGCCGGGAGATTGATCTTCCCCTTGGTGCCGTCGGCGTAGGTGATGCCGAGTTGAATGGGCATCACGAGCCCGCCCCGCTGCTCAACCGTAATGCGGTGATAGAACTTCCCCTTGCTCGTGCTCCCCACCAGCTCGGCGGCGTTCTGCGTGTTCACGTCGGCAATGGCCTGATCGTTGGCATAGGTGGTGTAGAACATGCCGCGCCAGAACCAGTTGAGATGCTCGCCCGCCCCGTTCACAATCGTACGGAAGAAATCGGCCGGCTGCGGTTTCTTGAACGCCCACTTTTCGGCGTATTCCTTGAAGCCGCGATCAAAGGCCGCCGGTCCGAGCACCTGCTCGCGTAGCATCACGAGCGTGGCGGCGGGCTTGCTGTACCCTTGATTGCCATAGTTCGCAAAGACGAGATCCGACTCCGTCATCAACGACGTCTGATTAGCGTCCTGCATGTACGGCACAATCAACTTGGCCGGGCCGCGACGCGTGGGATAGGCGGGATCCCAGTCCTGTTCGGCGTAGTACTGCACGAAGGAGTTCATCCCTTCGTCCATCCATCCCCAGCGGCGTTCGTCGCTGGCAAGAATCATCGGGAACCAGTTGTGTC
Organism: Gemmatimonadota bacterium; assembly: GCA_947471365.1. Lineage (GTDB taxonomy): Bacteria > Gemmatimonadota > Gemmatimonadetes > Gemmatimonadales > Gemmatimonadaceae > Fen-1231. The sequence goes on from CANIWQ010000118.1 coordinate 7,358, forward strand.
CCACCTCGTGAATGGTCACCGAGATCAAGCGATACTTGAGCGATTCGTCATACGTGCCGTCCGGACGCGGACGCGCGCCACAGAACGCGATCATCGGATATTCCATGCCGCCCACGGAACCGTGCACGTTGCTCGCCACCGGATACGGATATTCGATGGTCATGCGACCGTAGGTCACCATCGTCTGCTTGATGGCCTTGGTGCTGTATGTGTTCCAGAGCGGCATCGCGTCGCGCGGATACACCGAGTGCAGTTCAATCAGTCGGCCGCCCGGCTTGTAGCGAAAGCCCATGGCGTCCCACACAAACGTACGCGAACTCGCCCAGGCAAAGTCGCGCACATTCTTGGCGGTGAAGTGCCAAGAAATTGGCGCCGCCCCAGCCGGACGCGCAGAGGCCTTGGCCACTTCTTCCGGACGCACAATAAACACGGGCGTGTCGGCCGCCATCGCCTGCGCCAAGCGCGAGCGCTGCACCGCCGTAAGGGCGTCATTCGGATTCTGCAACACACCCGTGGCGCGCACGATGTGATCGTGCGGCACCGTGACCGTCACATCAAAATCACCGAACTCCTGATAGAACTCGCCCTGCGAGTAGAACTGGTCGTTCGTCCAGCCGCTCACGTCGTCGTACACCGCGGCGCGGGGATACCACTGCGCAATCTCGTAGAGCCAACCGTCTTTCACTTTGTCGCGCGCGTTGCGCTGCGTATTGTGCCCATTCTCGGGAACGCGGTACGCCCAGTCCACCTCGAGCGACACGGCATGCCCACTCGCGAGCGGCGCGGGGAGATCAATGCGCATGGACGTGCCATTCACAGAGAAGGCGGCCGGGTGCAGCGAACCGTCCGCCGCCACCGTCTGCACTTTCGCAATGCGCATCCCGAGGTCGGCCACATCCGTGTCGCCAAAGCCGAGCAGCTTGAGCGTGGCCGGCGACACTTGCGCGATTCCCTTGGGGAGCGCGCGCGCCGAGAGTGTGGCGCGCGAATCCTGCCGCTCCACATTCTGGTCGAGCTGGAACCAGAGATAGCCGAGTTCGTTGGGCGCGTTATTGTGATAGGTCACGCGCTCGTGGCCGGTGATCTCGTGACGCACCGTGTCGAGCGCGGCGCGCATAACGTAGTCCACCTTCTGTTGCCAATATTTGGGGCCAGGTGCGCCGCTGCCGGTGCGATACTCGTTCGGCGTGGGCCACTGTTCCATGCCGCGGAAGTTCGACTGGTTCACCTTTTTTGAGCTGTCCGCATTGAGCCACTGCGGCCCGTTCTGTGCTGGCGGCGGCGTGGGGCGCTGCGCCTGTGCACTCACGGCGCCTACCACGAGCAGCGCGATGGCCAAAATTTTCTTGAACTGGTCCACGTCTATCTCCCGTTGTCGTCAACGAAGCTACGTGAGAGCGCCACATCGGTCGCGGGGGAGGTACGCCGACGCGGATGCGAACGTCGCCAAATCCTATCCACAAATAATATCACCGAGACCCGCAACTCAGTGAGGTTACTCCCCGCCTAGTCCCCCACCATCGCTACGAGGCGGGTGAGAAGCAGCGTCAGCCCCGCGGCGCCGGCGGCCGTCCCAATCGTGAGCACCCAGCTGCGGCGCGACACTCCGAGCCACCGGAGCGCGACCACACCGAGGGCAAAGATGGCGCTCACAATTAGCAGTTGCCCCGCCTCAATCCCAACATTGAAGCCGAGCAGTGGAACAGTCACCGATTGCTCAGCGCCGAGAATCGCGCGCAATCCAGAGGCAAAGCCCAATCCGTGCACGAGGCCAAAGCCGCAGGCAATGCCAAAGCGGCCCCGCCACGCGGTCCGCTCTTCCCCACGGGTCGCGGGCGCCACGATCTGATTGCGCACCGCGAAAGCGGCGGTGGCCACAATCGTGAGCGCGATGAGCGGCTCCACCAGCTTGGCCGATGGGCGCACCACATCGAACGTGGCGAGCGCGAGTGTAATCGAGTGGCCCACGGTGAAGCCGGTGATGAGCCACGCCACGCGTTTCCACTCGCGCGGTCCATACGCCGCCGTCAGCGCCGCGACGAACAGGATGTGATCCCAGGCACCGAGCGCGACGATATGGTGAAAGCCGACGCGAAGATACAGCGCGAACTCGGACAGGCTCGGTACCTCGGAAAGCAACGTGACGAGTGGTGGCCCCTTCTATTTCACGAACTCGGCTACAAACGCCCGCGTCAGCTCGTTGAGAAACGCACTGTTGGTCGCGTTGGTCATCACCACGAGCCCCACGTTGCGCTCCGGGTAAAACACCATCGTCGCCACGAAGCCTTCGTCACGCCCGCCGTGTGAGAAATTAAAGTCGCGTCCGCTGCCGCCAACTTCAGCGCCGAGCCCCCACCACCCAACGTTTGGCCGTGCGAGCGGTCCGGTGGTGGGGAGCCGCACCTGCGGCCGCAGCATCTCACGCGCCATCGCGCTCGAGAGCAGGCCCCCTCTTTCGCCGCGATACGACCGCATCATCCCAATCCCCCACCGCGCCAGATCACTCGGCGTGGTCCACAACCCCGCGGCGGCCATCTCGGGATACAC
>CANIWQ010000119.1 GCA_947471365.1 Gemmatimonadota bacterium
CCGTCGGCGACCATCATCAAGAAGGCCAACCGGTTCATGTCCGGCGTGCGCAGCGTGGGGTCGGGAATATTGCCCATGCGCATCGCGAGATGTTTCTCAAGCGATGCCACCAGAAAATGATCCTGATTTTCCTTGCGGACGCGACCGACGTCCGACAGGCCGTAGACGTCGATCTCAGCGTCGGTCGGTTTGCGCGGAATACTGCCGGTGGGAGTTTCGTGAATAGGGAGCATCGGCCCTCCAGGGCCGGTGGCGTGATGGCGCACGGTGCAGAGCAGCGGTCGCGCGCTACCGTGAGTATCGCCGGTGGGAGGGCGCTCCCGCAACCGATCGTGCCCATTCTTGGCCAGCACATCTAATGAAAGTCGTGGCTCCGCGCATGTGCGGCACCCGCCCCTGCGCCGAGGGCAATGAACTCCTCGCCACGCAGATTCACCACATTTTGCTCAATCTGCAACGTGCCGCGCACGAGGAGCAGCGGCGATCGCGTGATCAGTAGCGCCTGCCGCTCGAATCGTTGCGGTGTGACCACGACATTCAGCATTCCCGTCTCGTCTTCGAGCGTGAGAAACATAAATCCCTTGGCCGTGCCCGGGCGTTGGCGGCAAATGACGAGCCCCGCCACTCCCGCCTTGGCGCCGTCGCGCTGTCGCGTTGCGTCGCGCACGGTCAGCACGCCATTCGGTACAAGGAGCGGCCGAAGATGCCGCATCGGGTGCCCATTCAATGACAGGCCGGTGAGCCGGTAGTCGCCCTCGGTGAGTTCCGGTGGCGAAAGGGGCGGCAGTCCCGCGGGCACCGGCGCTTCGGGAAAAAGTGCGAGTGGACCACCCGTGCCGCGCACCGCCTCGAGCACACGCCAGAGCGCAATGCGTCGCCGCCGCTCGTACGGTTCATTCTGCACAAACGCATCGAGCGCGCCGCTCTCGGCAATAAACCGCAACGCACGCTGATCGAGCGCGGTGCGCTCCACAAAATCGTGAATCCCCGTAAACGCCCCGCCCGCAAGCGCACGCTCGAGTTTGGCTCGCGCCTGCGATCCGAGTCCACGAATACTGCGAAAGCCGAGGCGCACGGCGGGGGCGTTTCGCTTGTTCGGACCCTTTGGTGGCGCCCCAATCCCGTCTGTGCCGGGCAACGGCTCGCGCTTCGCGCCGTGTTCCGCGCCGTGTTCCGCGCCGTGTTCCGCGCCGTGTTCCGCGCCGTGTTCCGCGCCGTGTTCCGCGCCGTGCTTCGCGCCGTGCACCGCAATCACCCCATCGTGCGGCACCACCACTGTGCCGTCCGCACACTCCAGTGTGTGGTCCCACGCCGATCGCGTGGCGTCCACGCCGAGCACGCGCACGCCGTGCCGCTTGGCATCTTCCACGAGCGTTCCCGCTGAATAGAAGCCCATCGGCTGCGCATTGAGCATCGCGCAGAGATACTCCGCCGCGTAATAGTGCCGCAGATACGCACTCCCGTACACGATCAACGCAAAACTCGCCGCGTGACTCTCCGGAAATCCGTAATCGGCAAAAGCATTGATTTGGTTGTAAATGCGCAGCGCCACATCTTCGGCAATGCCATTGGCGCGCATGCCGACAATCATCTTCTGGCAAATGTCCGCCATCCGCTCGCGGCTTCGCTTGTGCCCCATCGCCCTGCGTAGCAGGTCGGCCTCGCCCGGTGTGAATCCCGCGGCCGCAATCGCCACCTGCATCCCCTGCTCCTGAAAGAGCGGCACGCCCATCGTCCGCTTGAGAATGGGTTCGAGTGACGGGTGGGGATACGTCACCTCCTCTTCGCCAGCGCGCCGCCGTAAATACGGATGCACCATGTCGCCCTGAATGGGGCCGGGGCGAATCAGCGCGACCTCCACCACGAGATCGTAAAAGCAGCGCGGCTTGAGCCGTGGCAACGTGTTCATCTGCGCGCGACTCTCCACCTGAAATACCCCCACGGTGTCGGCGCGGCAGAGATCGTCATACACCGCTTGATCACGATGGTCGAGTTGTCCGAGGTCGAGCGTCACGCCGCGCGTGGCGCGAATGTATTTGAGGCAGTCCTGCAGCACGGTCAATATGCCAAGCCCGAGCAAATCGATCTTGATGAGCCCCACGGGGTCGAGGTCGTCCTTCTCCCACTGGATGACGGTGCGCTCATCCATCGACGCGGGCTCAATGGGCACCACCGTGTGCAGCGGTTCGTGCGTGAGCACAAAGCCGCCCACATGAATCCCGCGATGCCGCGGTGCCTGGTGCAAACCGGCCACAATGTCGGCGAGCGTTCGCACGCGCAGGTCGTGCGGGTCGAGACCGGCGCGGTGGAGCAAGGCGCGCGCCTCACCGCTGGTATCGGTTGTGCTTCCCACGCGGAGCGCTGCCGCGGTGCTCTGTGCCGAGTGCCGATCACTGCACGTGGCCAGCGCTTCCGCCTGCTGCACCGAAAATCCCAGCACCCGCGCGGCATCGCGCACGGCGCTGCGCCCGCGCCAGGTGATGTGCTCGCACACCATCGCCGCGTGCTCGCGGCCATAGCGATCGTAGACGTACTGCAAGACGCGCTCGCGGTCGCGATGCGCAAAATCAATGTCAATGTCCGGCGCTTCTTTGCGCTCTTCACTCAAAAAACGCTCAAAGAGCAACTCGAGCTTGATCGGATCCACTGCCGTGATGCCGAGTGCGTAGCACACCGCGCTGTTGGCCGCGGAGCCGCGCCCCTGACAGAGAATTCCCTCGCGGCGCGCAAAACGCACAATGTCCCACACAATCAAGAAATAGCCGGCGAGCCCCAGCTTGCTGATGAGAGTGAGCTCGTGCTCAATCTGTCGGTCATGCTGTGCGGTGCGGCGCCACTCCCACCGCTCGGCGGCGCCTTGTTGCACGAGTTGTGCGAGATACGCGTCTTCGCTCACACCGGGCGGCAGCGGAAAGGACGGCAATGTGGGTTTGAGATCGGCCAGCCGAAACGCACATCGCTCGGCAATGGTGAGCGTGGCGGCGAGCCCTGCCTCGTAGCCCTGCCACCGGCGCGCCATCTGCGTAGGCCCTTTGAGATACCACTCGCCGTTGGGGCGCAGGCGCGCGCCCATGTCGTCGAGCGTCGCCCCGTGCCGCAACGCCACCAGCACGTCGTGTGCGAGCCGCCCCGTGGGCTCGGCGTAATGCACATCATTGGTGACCACCCACGGCACATTCAGCGCGCGCGCGAGCGCCATGAGGTCGCGCGTGACGGCGCGTTCTTCTGGCAACGCGTGGTCCCAGCACTCAATGGCTACCCGGCCTTCGAACATGTCGACGAGCGTGGCCGCCGCCGCGCAGGCGTCGTCGTGCGCACCGCGGGCCACGAGTCGCGGCACCCAGCCACGCGGGCAGCCGGTGAGCGCAAACAGTCCGCCGGCGTGGCGCGCGAGCGTGTCGAGATTCACGCGCGGTCGCCCGCGCGGGTGATCGAGCCGCGCCCGCGTGATGAGCGTACACAAGTTGCCGTATCCCACGCGGTCCTCGGCGAGCAGCACGAGGTGCGTCAGCAGCGGTTTGGGTTCGGCGGTGCCGGGTCGGTCCATCACCTCTACACTCAGCTCCACACCGATCAGCCCCGCAAACTCCGCCTGCCGCGCCGCCGTGGCGAACCGCACCACGCCGCCGACGTCGTCGTGATCGGTGAGCGCGAGCGCGCCAAGCCCAAGCGCCACCGCGCGCGCCACGAGCTGCTCTGGGTGCGCGGCCCCGTCGAGCATCGAGAACGTGGAGTGGCAGTGCAGTTCGGCGTACGACATTCAGAGTGACTCGCAGGCGTGATCGCGCAGCCCCCGCGAGGGCGGCGTGTGTGAATTCGGGCGCCCGGACACCCCTTACGAGATACCGAATAAACACCGAACATACAAGGTGTCGCGGGCAGCTTTTTGCCCGAAACTCTGGTCGTTTCCCGCGTAAGCCCTTACACTGCGGCTGGTTACCGGCCGATACTTTCAGACGACAAACCGCACGAGCGGTCCGCTCCCTAACCGCACTTCGCACCCTCGGCTTCATGCCTGGAAAACTCGATCCCACGCTGTTCCCGTTGCGCGAGGGCACCACGGTCCCACGCGATCTGGTGGTGCCGCATACGGCCACGCTCTGGAGCCGGTACGGTATCACCCTCGACGCGTTGGGAGTGCGTGGCGGCATCTCGGTCTATGAACTGTTGATGCTCCAACCCGCGCCGGAGGGCACCGACGCGGCGACGCACATGCGCAACATCTGCGAGTGCACGGTGCAGCAGGCAATGAGCGTGCTCTCACGGCTCGTCGTGGCGTGGCAGGCCAAGCGCGACGCCGACGCCGCGAGGCTCGCCATGATGGAAGAAGGCGTCACCGAAGAGAACGCCGAGCAACCGACCGTCTGACCCTCGCGGCAGTGCCGCGGGTCCCGTCTTTCGTTCGTGCGAATAGCGGTGCGGCGCTACCTTTTTCCGTATGACATCCTACCGGAAATTTTCGCGCGCGCTGTACGCCCCGTTGCTCGGCCTGTTCGTGTTTCCCGCATCGCTGGCGCCGCGGGCAGAACTGCGCACCTTCGACCGCGTGCAACTGCTCGAGACCACCAGCGAAACCTCTGCCAGCGTCAGCCTCGGCGATCTCGACGGCAACGGCACGCTCGACATCGTCCTCGCCAAGGGGCGGCACTGGCCGCTGCACAATCTCCTCTTGCGCAACGACGGCAAGGGGCACTTCACCACCGAAAACCTCGGTGACACCCCCGACCGCACGTACACGGCAGCGCTTGCCGATCTCGATGGCAACGGCACGCTCGATCTCGTCGTGAGCAACGACCGCCCAGACCGAAAGTTGATTTATCTCAACGACGGCAAGGGACACTTCCACGTCTCGAGCACCTTCGGACAGCCGGACTGGTCCACGCGCTACGTCACCGTTGCAGACCTCAACGGCGACGGCCGCCCCGATATCATCGTCGCCAATCGCAGTGCAAACCCCGCCAACCCGCGGCCGAGTTTTGTCTGCCTCAACGACGGCAAAGGTGCGTTCCCCGTGTGCAATCCGCTCCCCACGCAATCGGCCACGATCATCATTGCGGCGGATCTCGATGGTGACGGCCGCATCGATTTGTTTGTGCCGCATCGCGATGGTGGGCAAAGTCTAATTTTCTGGAATGATGGTACGGGCACCTTCGCCGCCCCGCCGATGCCCGTTGGCCCGGCGCACAGTTCAATTCGCGCCGCCGCCGCCGCCGACATCAATCACGATGGCACGATTGACCTTGTGGTTGGCGACGAAAAAACCGGCATGTTCATTTACCCCAACGCGGGGAAGCGCACCTTTTCCGAGCCGGTGCAACTCGGCACGCCAGGGAACGCACCATACTCGATTGGCATTGCCGACATGAATCGCGATGGCACGCTCGATATTGTCGTTGGCAATTTTGAAGCGCGCGGCTCCGTGTTCTTCAACATGGGCGGCGGCAAACTGCCCCGGTTCGAAGAAATTCCGTGGAACGATGGCAAGGGCGCCGTCTACGGCCTCGCCATCGGCGATCTCGACGGCGACGGCTGGCCGGATATCGTGGCCGCGCGCTCCGACGCACCCAACGCCATTTGGTTCAATGGGCCGGTACCTCGGAAGTAGCGCGCCACACGCACGTAGCCACCACCCCGATCGAAATCGGCGTCGGTGCGCTCGGCTGTCATCATCCCGATCTGAAATAGCCGCCGCGCGTTCGGCTGTCATCATTCCGATCTGAAATAGCCGCCGCGCGTTCGGCTGTCATCATTCCGACAGGAAGCTGGATGTAGTGTTCAGACTGCCGTATTCCGCTTGAATCAACGCCTTTTCCGCCGAGGGTTGCATGGCTCGCCGCGCACTCACTGTACCGCTCTTTATTCTTGCTACCGTTGCGCTGGCGCCACGCGCCGCGCACGCCCAGAAGTTCACCGTCGAAAAGTGGAACATCGGCGGGGAAGGGGGCACCGATTACATCACCGCCGAAATCGGCACCGGCCGCGTGTTTGTGTCGCGCAGCACGCACATCATGGTGATCGACGGCCCCACGGGCAAAGTGCTCGGCGACATTCCCGACACGCCACGCACCCACGGCGTAGGGCTCGCGCCCAAGGCGGGCCACGGTTTCACCACGAATGCTGGTGATTCCACCGTGACGATGTTCGACCTCAAGACGCTCGCCTTCATCAAGAAGATCAAGATTGAAGTTGGCGGACTCGACGGCATCATGTACGACGAGCCGGATGATGTCATTCTCCTCACCAACCACAGCAAGGTTGGCACGCTCACCGCAATCAACCCGAAGACCGGTGACATTGTGGCGACCGTGGAGCTCGAGGACAACGGCCCCGAAGGCGCCGTGCCCGACGGCAAGGGCCGCATTTTCGTCAACAACGAAAACAAAAACACCATTCAGGTGGTGGATGTCAAAACGTGGAAGGCCGTCGCCTCGTGGCCCACTGCGCCGTGCGGCCATCCCACCGGCATCGCGTTTGATGCCAAGAGCAATCGCATCTTCTCCGGTTGCGGTACCAACTCCGTGGTGGTGGATGCCGCTACGGGCAAAGTGGTCGCCACCATCGCCAACGGCGACGGCGTGGACGCGCTCGGTTATGACGCAAGCGAAAAGCTGATCTACATTCCCGCTGGCCGCGCGGGGAACGTGACGGTCGCGCACATGGACGGCCCCGATCAGTACACCGTCGTCGCCACCGTGCCGACTTTTGCTGGCGCCAAGACCATCGCGGTCGATCCGGTCAAGCACATGGCCTTCCTGTTCCAGCCCGAATACGGCCCCGCGCCCGCTCCGGCTCCAGGTGCGCCCGCGCCCGCGCCGGGTGGACGTGGCGGACCGCCGCGGCCGATCATCAATGCGTGGTTCATTGTGATCAAGCACTAACGAGCGCGGTGCGCGAACGACGGGGGCGACGAAGCATGGCTTCGTCGCCCCCTGTTTTTATGGTGCCGGGGACGGCGGTAATACGGTGACGGATGCATGGACGCAATAACGGTCACGCGCGCTTCGCTTCGCATGTTGCGGCGTGGCCACTTGTAATTTTCCTGCCGAGCCGAGCACCATATGGGCATGCCGAGAATCGGAGCAGATCCCTGGACCGTCGCGATGGTGCGTGCGTTCCCGAGCGACGGGAATCGCTACGAAGTTATTGATGGCGAGCTGGTCGTGACGCCGTCGCCGACGTGGGATCATCAAGGCGTGGTCGCCGAGTTGCTCCTGCGACTGCGCCCGTGGACGGAACGGTGCGGTGTGGGCGTGACGCATCTCTCGCCCGCCGATCTCGAGCTTGAGCCAGACGGTCTCGTGCAGCCCGACCTGTTCGTTGTTCCGTCGAACGATGACGGCACCAAGCCGCGCGAATGGCATGAGGTGACGCGGCTCGCCCTCGCCGTCGAAGTGCTGTCGCCGTCGAGTGCGCGCGACGACCGCACGCGCAAGCGGATGCTGTTCGCTCGCGTCGGCGTACCGGAGTATTGGATTGTCAATCCCGCCGACCGTGTGATCGAACGCTGGCGCCCAACTGACGCACTCCCCGAACTCTGTAATCGCACGCTGGTGTGGCGGCCGCTCGGCGCTACAGAACCGTTGGAGCTCGACGTGCCTGCCTTGTTCCGTTCGGCGCTCGACGACTGACGGTGCACCATCGCAATTTCACGGTAGCGAACCGTTCCGCAGGCGTGATTGCCACCGCCCGCCGTCAGTCAAACCATCCCTGCAGCGCCCACCCCTTGCCGTCGCGATACAACAAAAACTCGCGCGCCAACTCGTCGCTCGCGCATCGCCAGTAGTCACGCGCAAACGGATCTTTCCACCAGTCACCACTCAACCGTTCCGGCCCGCGTGCGTGCGTGATGATCACGCGTTGCCCACGCCACCAGAGCGTGCGCGGCATCCCTTGCGGCGCTTCCACCTGCACGCGCTCCGGTTGTTCGAGCAACCGCGCGAGCGCGAGCGCCGCCGTGGTGGTCGTCACACTGTTGACGGGTGACGACAGGGCGCCCGTGTGCAACTCCACCCATCCGCCGGCGCGTTCGGGGCGATGTTCGTCCTGTGCCACGGGCCGTACCACGGTGTCGGCGCCGAGTGTGGAGCGCAGTCGTTCGAACGCGGCATCGGCTGCGTCGGGATCGCGCCACGACGCGGCCAGCAAGTCGCCTTGTTCGGCGGCGAGTGGTGCGGTGGCGCTTACGGCCACGCTCACGGCGCACACCGGCGCGGTGAGTGTCCAGGTGTCGAGCAAGGCGCGACACCGTTCGAACAGGGGCGCTACACGTGCGAGCGCTCGCGCCGGCCGCACTTCGCGCGTGACCGTGTGCTCGGGCGCTCCGGGCATCGCGCCGCGCCCGTCGTCGAGGGTGAGGGTGATGGCAATGGACGCGGCCGCGCGCCCGTCTTGCACGAGCGACGCCACCAGTTGACCAAGCGCCGCGCGCACCAGAAACAACACGGGCTCCATTGTTTCGGCGCTCATCGCGAGCGGTGTGCTCACGCGGCGCGTGGTGTCGGTGCGCGCCAGCACGGGGCGTCGCACATCGTCGCCATGTGCCAAGCGCCACGCGGCAAGGCCAGCGTCACCCCAGCGGCGTTCAACGTCGCCAGGCACCAGCGCGGCGAACGCGCCGCCCGTGCGCAAGCCGAGCGAGATCAGTGCGGCGCGCAGTTCGTCGGCCATCGGCAGGAGCGCGAGCGGCGCATGTGCGAGATACGCCGCGCAACCACCGGGCGGTACAATGCGGGGCTCACTGCGTGCGCGCGCGCCAACCGACCACGTGGCCGCGCGCGCCGCCACACACGAGTCCGCCACACCGACGCGCGCTGCCGGATGCCACACCTGCGCAATCCGCAGCAACGTGTGCGCGAGCAGACGCTCGCCACCGAGCGCGTCGAACCCGGCGGCGCCAATCCACCAGGTGCCTGGCGCGTCATGCGCCGGTGTGACCTGCGGACTCGCCGTGAGGAAGGCCGCACTCGCGCGCGCGAGCTCGCGCCCAATCACGGCGTCGTCCCACGGAAGCACGGTGAGTTCGGCGCAGCGCGCGCGGGCTTCGGGCACGGTCATCCCCACGCGCACGTGCATACGTGCGGCGGCACTTGTGACGGCGCGCAGCAGCTGCCGTTTGCCTTCGGCGAGTGCAATGGGGCGTGTGTCCCAGTGCGGTGCGGGGTTATCGCTCGCCTCCGTTGCTGGCGTCGGTGCTGATACCGCCGTCGGTATGGGCACCGGCGTGGGCGATGGCACGCTGAGCGGCGCGGGGTGACTCCCGCCGCTGCTGTCGTGCCACACCGCGCCGATCGGGAATCTCGGAATACGTACGCACGCGACGCGCCACTGCGATGTCACGGTCCACCTCTCCAATGCTGACGGTCTGGTACGGCCCACCTTTTTCGATCGTGACGAGAATGCGCGTGTGTGGTTCGCTCGTTCGGTGCGCGTCACCGCTTGGCTGGCGCGCGTCACCGCTTGGCTGGCGCGCGTCACCGCTTGGCTGGCGCGCGTCACCGCTTGGCTGGCGCGCGTCACCGCTTGGTCGGCGGACGGACTCGCTTTCGCAAAGCTCTCGGACCGCTGCGCGGTCCTGCGGCCGCTTTGCTGCAGCGAGCCCGTCCGCCTCCCGCGCTGCATCAGCGCGCGCCGAGAGCGGGGGATTGCCCGCGTCACCACCCGCTGCGGCGCGCGCGATGCGTAACACCGCCGCACCTTCCCTCGCACCAGCGCGTGGGGAGGGCGGCGCCAAGCGTTCCCGCCGCGATGCGGCCGCAGGACCGCGTAGCGGTCCGAGAGCATCGCGAAGGGAATGCTTGGCGTCGCCCGCCCGCGGTCCGAGAGCATCGCGAAGGGAATGCTTGGCGTCGCCCGCCCGCGGTCCGAGAGCATTGCGAAGGGAATGCTTGGCGTCGCCCGCCCGCG
>CANIWQ010000120.1 GCA_947471365.1 Gemmatimonadota bacterium
CTCCTCGCCGTTGCCGGTGACCTCTTTGCCCGCGCCGGCTTTGACGCGGTGTCGGTGCGCGACATCATCACGCGCGCCAAAGCCAATCTGGGCGCGGTCACCTACCACTTCGGCTCCAAAGAAGCACTCTTTCACGCGGTCATCGAACGTGTCGGCGGCAAGCTCGCCGATCGATTCGCGGAACAGGCTAGCCAGCCAGGGCCGCCGCTCGACCGCATCTGCGGCATTGTCACGATGGTGCTCACCGATCGCGAGTTTCCCGCTGGCGCCATGATTCTGCGCGAACTCGCCGCCACCGACCGACCGCTCCCCCCGCCCCTGCTCCGTGTGATGCAGCGCAACCTCGGCACCATCGCAGGGCTCATTCGCGAAGGACAACGCGACGGCTCCATCTGTGCGGGTGAAACGGATTTGCTCGCAATGAGTGTGATGGCGCAGCCATTCCTCCTCCGCGTCGCGAGTCGCATTCCGCGCGATGTTGCAGGCGTCGACCGGAACGACCCGCGCACACAACAACGTCTCGTTACACACGTCGTTTCCATCATCCGTCGCAGTCTCGCGACACAGCCCGAGCATCGGTCATGATTCCGATTCTGATCTTCGCTGCCCTGCTGGCCACACCGCAGGATACCGCGCGCCTCACGATCTCCACGGCCGTTGATCGCGCGCTTGCCACACACCCCTCCGTGGCCGCCGCGCGCGCGCAGCGGGACGTCGCATCCGCCGACATCGATCAAGCGCGTGCCGCGTGGCTCCCCATGCTCAGCCTCGACGGCGCCATCAATCGGTTTGAAAAACCGATGATCGTCTATCCCCTGCACGCACTCGACCTCCGCAACCCGCCTACGTTCGACCGTGCGCTGGCACAAGCATCGGTCGGCGCCGCATACACGCTGCTCGATTTCGGGGCGCGCTCCTCGCGTGTGCATGTCGCCGAGCGACAGCGCGAGGCCGCCGACGCCACGCTCGGCGCCACGGAACAACAGCTCGCCGCGCGCACGGCGAACGCGTATCTCCGCGTCCTCACCACGCGCGGTATTCTCGCCGCAGAAGATCAGCGGCTCGCCGCCCTATCGGCCGAAGCCAAGCGCGCTCGCGACAGACTCGCCGCCGGTAAATCGGCACGGCTCGACACGTTGCGGGCAGCCTCCGAACTCGCCTCCGCGAGCGCCGATCGTCTGACGAGCGCGTCGAACGTGGACATTGCCGAACACGAACTCGCACGTCTCGTCGGCGTTGCCTATGAGACCGTGCACCAAGCGCCGCTCGCTGGCGTGCGACTCTCGCCAGCCGCGAACAACGCCGACGCCACCGTCACGCGCGGCGCCCTGACCGCGCGCGCGAATAGCGCGAACACCGAAGTGGTGGCGGCGACACGGCGCGCCGACGCCGCCCAAGCCGCCATCGGATCGGCGCGCGCGACGATGTATCCGCAAGTGCAAGCCATGAGCGCGATCGTCGATCGGAGCAATATCACGGGCCGCTACCTCGCGGAGTGGCAGATGGGCGTCGCTTTCTCCTATCCGATTTTCACGGGCGGCGCCCGCACCAGCCTGATTGGTCGCGCCGAAGCAGCGGCGCGCGTCTCAGAGGAACAGGTGCGCGCCGCCAAACTCACCAACGCGCAGCAACTAGACGAAACACAGTCCACACTCGACGGATCACGTGCACGGGTGACGGCCCTCGAAGCGGCGGTCGCGCAATCTTCTGAGGTGGCGCGCATCACACAGTTATTGCGCGATGTTGGAGAAGGAACACAAACCGATTACTTGATTGCCGAAGCTAATCTTTTTCGTGCTCGTAGCAGTCTTGTGCAGGCCCGCCACGCCGTGATTGCGGCGCGAGTGGAACTGGCACGGGTACTGGGCGAGCTCTCACGCTCCTGGATTGCCAGCTCGCTGGAGACACTCCCATGAAACGCGCCCCGATTCTCATTGTGCTCGTCGCGGCAATCGCCGTTGGCGGGTATTTCTATCTTCGGCCGCGGGCGCAGAGCGACAGCATGGCGGCCAGCGGTACTGTTGAAGCCACCGAAGCGTCGCTCGGCGTACAGGTCGCTGGCCGCATCGAAGCCATTCGCGCTCGCGAAGGCGACAAAGTGCGGACGGGCGACACACTCGCGGTGATCGACCGCACCGAACTCCGCGCACGGCAGGCACAGGCCGAAGCGCAACGCGATGCGGCGCGCGCCCTGCTGACCGAGTTTGAGCGCGGCTCGCGCCCCGAGGAACTGGCGCAGTCACGCGAGGCCGATAGCGCGGCCGCCGCGCGCCTCACCGACGCACAGCGCGATCTCGCGCGCGTGCAGCAACTGTTCCGCGAAGGAGCGGTGTCTCAGGAAGCGAACGACAAGGCACGCCTCGCTTTGGATGTGGCGCGCAGTCAAAGAGAACAGGTCGCGCAGCAGCTACAGCTCGTACGCTCCGGTCCGCGCAGCGAGCGAATCGCGGCACAGCGCGCAGCGGTACAGCAGGCCGACGCCGTCGTCCGTCAGATTGTCGCCCAACTCGCCAACGCCGTCGTGCTCGCACCCTTCGACGGCGTGGTCACCGTGCGTCAACGGCAGCCTGGCGAAATCGTCGCGCCGGGCGCTCCCCTGCTCACCCTCGCGAACCTCGGCGATCGCTGGGTGCGCATTTACATCGCAGAAGACCGACTCGGCGCCGTTCAGCTCGGCGAACCGGCAACGATAACGACCGACACCTACCGCGAGCGGCAGTACACGGGCGAGGTCGCCTTTATTGCGAGCGAAGCCGAGTTTACTCCGCGCAATGTGCAAACGACGGCGGAACGCGTCAAACTCGTGTATGCCGTGAAGGTGCGCATCACGGGGGACACGACCAACGCACTGAAGCCCGGCATGCCCGCGGACGTTCTGCTCCGCCCCAAGCGGTAGATGGCGATGACGACTGCCCGTCGCCCTGTCGATCAATCCGCGACTGACTCGTTCGCCATTTCGGCGCACGGCCTCACGCGCGCGTTCGGCACACTGACGGCGGTGAACGGGTTGACGTTCACCGTGGGCAAGGGTGAGTTGTTTGGGCTCGTCGGTCCCGATGGCGCTGGCAAGACGACCACACTGCGCATGCTGGCCGGTGTGCTGCCACCGACGAGCGGTGACGCGGAAGTCCGCGGCGTCAGCGTCGCGCGCGACCCGGAAGGGGTGAAGCACCACATCGCCTATATGTCGCAGCGGTTCGGGCTCTACACCGATCTCACTGTGCGCGAGAACATCGACTTTTACGCCGACCTCTACGAGGTGCCCGCTGCGGAACGCGCCGCCCGCCGCGAGCGGCTCTATCAGTTCTCCAATCTTGGCACCTTTGAGCATCGCCTTGTCGGCCAGTTGTCCGGCGGCATGAAGCAGAAGCTCGGACTGTGTTGTGCACTCATTCACCAGCCTGAGATTCTGCTTCTCGACGAGCCAACCTTCGGCGTGGATCCCATCTCGCGTCGCGACCTCTGGTTGATTCTCGACGAAATGGTCTCGCAGGGTGTCTCCGTGCTCGTCACCACCGCGTATATGGACGAAGCGGAGCGGTGCGACCATGTGGCCCTACTCAATCAAGGGCGCATTATTGCGCTCGATACCCCCGCGGCGCTACAGGCAACGATGCGCGGGCAGATTGTCTCGTTGCGGGCGTCCGACAGCCGCCGCGCGGTGGAGCGAATCAAGAGTGAACCATCCGTGCGCCGAGCCACGCTGTTTGGCGACACGATCCACGTGGTCATGTCCGAGAGCGCGCGCGACTGGAGCGGCGTAGCAAGTGCGCTCGCCGCAGACGGAATCACCGTCACGGATGTGCATGACGTGGAGGCCTCGCTCGAGGACGTCTTTATTGAACGGGTCAAGGGCGCCGAGGCGGCCGAAGCAACCGCAGTGGCACCGTGACCGCTCCTCTCGCTCCGCTCAATAGCTCGCCGAGATCGGCGCGCCTCGCTGTACAGGTGCGCGATCTCACGCGCATGTTCGGCACTTTCACGGCCGTTGACCACGTCACTTTCGATGTGGCCGAAGGAGAAATCTTCGGATTCCTTGGCCCCAATGGCGCGGGGAAGACGACCACCATCAAGATGCTCACCGGGTTGCTTGCACCGAGCGGTGGCGAAGGGCGTGTGGCCGGACTGGATGTGCGCACGGCGTCCGAGGAAATCAAAACACGCATTGGCTACATGTCGCAGCTGTTCTCGCTCTACGGCGATCTCACCGTTGAGGAGAACATTGCATTCTTTGCCGGCCTGTACGAGGTCTCCGGTGAGCGTTTGGACGCGCGCCGGGCGTGGGTGCTCGAGATGGCGGGACTCACCAAGCATCGCACGCAAATGACCAGCGAGCTCCCACTCGGCTGGAAGCAACGGCTCGCGCTTGGCTGCGCGGTGTTGCACGAACCGCCCATTTTGTTTCTGGACGAGCCGACTTCCGGCGTGGACCCTATTTCGCGCCGCGCATTTTGGGAACTCATCTATTCACTCGCGGACCGCGGCACGACCGTGTTCGTGAGTACGCATTACATGGAAGAGGCGGAGTACTGCAATCGACTCGCGTTGATGAACCGGGGACGGCTGATTGCCTTGGATCGTCCCGACGCGCTGCGCAGCCAGATGATGGAACCCATTCTTGAGGTCGCGACACCCGACGCGGCAGCGGCCGCGCAGGCCCTGCAGCACCAACCCGGGATTATTGAGGCGGCGATGTTCGGGCGCGCATTGCACGTGGTGGTGCACGACGTGACGACCGCGGAGTCATTCTTGCCAACCTTTCTCGCTGCGCGTGGTCTTCAGTGCGAGCGCGTGACGCGAATCCGGCCATCCCTAGAAGATGTGTTTGTCTCGCTCGTGCGCCGCGAGGGCGGCGCGGTGATTGGCTAAACGATGCGCATCCGACTTGGCCGCCTGCTGGCGATTGCGCGTAAGGAAGTCATTCAGCTACGGCGCGACGTGCGAAGCCTTGCGATGGCGTTTGTGGTGCCGGCTGTAATGATTATGGTGTTCGGATACGTCATCAGTTTTGACGTCAAAAACATCACGCTCGCCGTTCTCGACCAAGACCACTCACAGCGGAGTCGTGAGTTGACTGCGGCCTTCAGCTCCTCGGGTCGCTTTCGGATTACCGAATACCTCGCCGGGAGCGATGAGATCGCTCCTCTCCTCGACCGCGGGGCGGTCCGATTGGCGTTGGTGATCCCACCTGGTTTCGAACGAGAACTGACCGCAGGACTCAGCGCGCCCGTACAGGCCATTATCGACGGCGCCGACGCCAATACCGCGGGAATCACGGCCAACTACGCAACGTCGATCGTCACAGCCTACTCCGCCAAGGTTGTCATGCGCGCATCGCTCGCCTCTGCGCCGATCACCACCGAAGCGCGGGTATGGTACAACGAAGCGCTGGCGAGCCCACCGATGATTGTGCCTGGGCTCGTGGCGGCAGTGATGATGATTATTGCGGCGATGCTGACCGCACTGACGGTAGCGCGCGAGTGGGAACGTGGGACCATGGAACAACTTGCCGCCACACCCGTGCATCCCACCGAAGTCATTCTTGGCAAGCTGCTTCCGTACCTAGTGATCGGCCTGGTGGATGTGGCCGCCACGATACTCATCGGCATGTTCCTATTTGATGTGCCATTCCGTGGAAGTGTGGCACTCTTGAGCATCATGACGACCATGTTTCTCCTTGGGTCGCTCGGGCTCGGCATCTACATCAGCACGGTGCTACGGTCGCAACTTCTCGCGACGCAGGTGGCGATGCTTGTCACGTTCTTGCCATCGGTGCTGCTCTCAGGCCTGATGTTTGATATCAACGCCATGCCGCTGCCGCTCCGAATCATTTCGCTGGCCGTACCGGCGCGGTTCTTTATTACCGTCATGCGCGGCGTATTCCTCAAAGCCGTTGGCATTCCCGTACTCTGGGGGCAAGGGCTGGCGATGGTGGCGTACGCTATCATCGGCCTCACGCTCGCGATCCGTGCGTTCCGAAAGGAGATCGCATGAGCCGATTCAGCTTCAGTCGCCTCGGGCAGCTGCTTCGAAAGGAACTGCGACAGTTGCTGCGCGACCCGCGGTCGCGCCGCATGTTGTTTGTGGCACCAATTTTTCAGTTGATGGTATTTGGGTACGCGGTCAATACGGACGTGCGTCACGCTCGTACGTTTTTGCTCGACGCGGATCACAGCGCCGAGTCGCGGCAGTTGGTGAATACGCTCACGGCGAGTGGCTATTTCGACATCGTCGAGCGTGGCGATCGGCCCGCGCAGCTCACCCGCGCACTCGATGCCGGCGATGTGCTGATTGGGGTGAATATTCCTCGTGGCTTTGGCGCTGACGTCTCACGCGGGCGCCCGACGTCCGTCCAGCTGCTAGTTGACGGCGCCACCGCAAACACCGCGAATGTGGCGCTTGGCTACGCGACCCAGATCATCGGACGCTACGGCAACAAACGGGGCGCACAGATCGCCGCCCGAGCGAACGGTGGCACCATGCCCAGCGGCGTGGACTTCAAGATGCGGATGTGGTACAACCCGAATCTCGAGAGCCGCGTGTACAACGTGCCAGCCGTTATGGGAAACATCGTTATGCTGATGGCGTTACTTCTCACATCGCTCGCCGTCGTACGGGAGCGAGAGCTTGGCACGCTCGAGCAGCTCATGGTGAGCCCGCTTCAGCCTATTGAGTTGATTCTCGGCAAAACGTTGCCGGCGGCGCTCATTGCGATGATCGATGTGGTCATCATCACCGCCGTGGCGCTCCTCTGGTTTCACATTCCCTTTGCCGGCAGCTATCTGGTGCTGGGCGTGGCAAGTGCGCTCTTTGTGGTCACCGGCCTTGGTGTCGGTTTGTGGATTTCGACCGTGAGCAACACGCAACAGGAAGCATTTATGCTGATGTTCATGTTCTTCCTACCTGCCATGATGCTCGGTGGTATGATGTTCCCTGTGGAGAACATGCCGCACTGGGTGCAGGTGGCTACGCTGATCAACCCGGTGCGCCACTATCTCGTGGTAGTGCGCGGCGTATTCTTGCGCGGCGCAGGCTGGAGCATTGTGATGCCCCAGCTGATAGCGCTCAGCGCCATCGGCGCCGTCGTCCTTGGGTTCGCGACGGCGCGGTTCCGCAAAACAGCGATGTAGGCGCGCTGGCGGCGGCTATTTCGTCCGCGCCAGCGCCTCCTTCAGCCGTACCTTGGTGATGGGCAGCTGCACCACGCGAGCGCCCACCGCGTCAAACACGGCGTTCGCCACCACAGCGCCCATCGTAATGATTGCGGGCTCACCACCGCCCATCGGCGGTTTGTCAGACGCCTCGATAATCACCGCCTCGATTTTCGGCACCCACGAGAAACGTGGGATGGCATAGGTGCCGTAGTTCTTGTCGAGCACCACGCCGTTGCTGAAGCGCACCTCTTCGGAGAGGGTGTAGCCGAGTCCCATACTGATGCATCCTTCCAGCTGTTGCCGAGTACCGTCGGGATGCACGACGAGCCCCATATCTTGCGCGCACACCACGCGCACAACCGTCACCTCTCCCGTCTCGCGATTCACCTTCACCTCGGCAATACTCGCCACCCACGTGCCAGCATCTGTTCCGCAGGCAATGCCGATGCCGCGTCCGCTCGGTGCGACTTTCGGCACGTAGCCGAACTTTGCCGCCGCCGCTTGGAGTACGCCTCGCATCCGTGGGTCGGTGAGGTTCTTGAGGCGGAACTCAAGCGGATCAACGCCAGCTTTCGCCGCGAGCATATCCATGTGCGACTCGCGCGCAAAGACATTCGCGTTGGCCCCAGGCGCACGCCACGGCCCAATGCCAAAGGGATGCAGGTCACCCGAGTTCCCCATCCAGCCGCCACGCACGAGAGTGCGATGATTGGGAATTTCGTATCCGTGCGCCGCGCCGCGGTCGCCTGCGCCGATGACCGTGTAGTCCCACGCGACGATCTTCGAGGCACTGTCGAGCCCCGCCTTGATCTTGATAACGGCGGCCGGGTCGAAGGTGTCGTAGAAAAACTCTTCGTCACGTTCCCAGATCACGCGCACCGGTACGCCTGCAACCATCGCGAGCCGAGCGGCTTCAATGGCCTGCGCACCCGCACTCTTGCCGCCAAAACCGCCACCCACGTACGGTGTGATCACGCGAACTTTTTCTGGCGCGAGATTCACGGCGCGCGCCAGCTGTGTCTTGAGGGGGAACGGCGTCTGCGTGCTCGCCCAGACCGTCAGCTTACCATCGGCAAACTCGGCGACCGCAGAGTGTGTTTCCATCGGCGCATGCGCGACGTAGCCCTTGAGATACGTCTGCTCCACCACCACTTTGGCACCCTTCAAAGCGTCGGCCACCTGCCCTGCTGACCCGGTGATATTGCCGGCCGGTGCCTTCGCTTCGAGATGCGCAAATATCGTACGGTCATTGAGGGGAGACGGGGATGCACCGTAGGTCGCCTTGATGAGACGCATCGCCTTGTCTGCTTCGTCGCGATGGGCATGCAGCACGGCCACAAGTTCTCCGGCGCGCACCACGCGCGCGCCTGGCACAGACTCGGCCGCTGTGGTGTCGATGTTGGCGAGTACTGCACCGTGCGCCGGAGGACGTACGATGCGGGCGTGCAGTGCACCTTTCGGCGCAATATCGCCGGCGTACTTAGCGCGTCCGGTAACTTTTTCAATGGCGTCTCGACGAGGCACCGATGTGCCCACGATGTTCATGGCAGAAACCGCTTCGAGCGGCGCAGGCCCTTCGAGACGACGTTCGATGCGTTTGCCCGCGGTGAGTTCGCCGTAGCTCACTCGCTTGCTCGCGTCCGTGCGTGACTGCACGATGCCGTCCTTTACCTCGAGCGACGCCGCTGGGAGTTGCAACCGGTCCGCAGCCATCGCGACGAGTGTCGCGCGCGCTTCGGCAGCGGCGGCGCGAATCGCCGGCCCGAGTTGGCGAATACTGAGCGAGCCGAAGGTTCCCATATCGATGGGACAGAGATCGGTATCGCCCAGCACAATATCTACGGCACTGATCGGCACGTTGAGTTCATCCGCCACCAACTGTGGGAAGGAGGTGCTGACTCCCTGTCCCATTTCGATCTTGCCGACGTACGTGGTTACGCGCCCATCGGCACCGATGTGCAGAAACGCATTGAAGTCGGTGCCAGCGCGTTGCTGCGCTGCGGCCGCCGGCAGTTCAGGACGCACTGGGCCGGGACGCATCGAGAACGCAACGAGTAGACCACTGCTCGTGACCGACAGGAAATTACGGCGATCCATCGCACTCAAGCCGTCGGCGTGCGGGGCGTCGGCGCTCAGCGTAGGAGGCACGTCGTGTCGCGGCGTCACTTGGCTGCTCCCGCCATCACCGCGGCGGCTTCTTCGATGGCATCTACAATGCGTAGGTGCGCACCGCAGCGACAGAGATGTCTGTCCATCCCCTCCATGATTTGCTCGCGCGTTGGCCGCGGATTTTTCGCCAGGAGCGCGTGGGCGCCGAGGATCATCCCCGGTGTGCAGAAGCCGCACTGGAAGCCCGCGTGCTTGACGAAAGCGGCTTGAATAGGATGCAGATGATCGCCGGTGGCGAGCCCTTCGATGGTGATGACTCTTTTTCCGTCGGCGAACGTGGCTTTGGTTGAGCACGCGCGCACGGCTTGGTCATTCACGAGTACGGTACACGATCCACAGAGCGCTTTGCCGCATCCGTACTTGGTTCCGGACATTTCAAGATCGTCGCGGAGTACCCAGA
>CANIWQ010000121.1 GCA_947471365.1 Gemmatimonadota bacterium
ATTTACCTAAATGGCGAGGCGGACCACGCGGCGGCGGCGCTCACCGCGCTGGCACAGTCCCCCGCCTTACGCGGCGTGCGGCTCGACGCGCCCATTCAACAAGCAATGGAGAACGGCGAGGTGGTGGGCGAACGGTTTTCCATCGTGGCACGCCTCGCGAGTCCATCGGCGCGCCGCGTTCCCGCGAGGCCGCCGCAATGATGGCGCTGACGGAACGCGATCGCCGTGCTATCGGCATAGGCGCCGCGGTGCTCATTGTCTCGCTCGGTGGCGCCTTCGTCGGCCGTCCGTTGCTTCACCAACACCGCGTGGCGCGCGAAACGCTCGCGCGCGAACTGGGGTTGCTGTCGCGCGAACGCACGCTGCTCGCCGTGGCACCGCATCTCCCCGATTCGCTGTCGGCCGTGCGCACCGCACTGTCGCTCGAGGAACGCCGGGCTATTGCGGTCGCCGCCGCGGGCACCGCCGGCATTCGGTTGGCGGAGCGCCTTCGCGACGCAGCGCATGACCAGCATGTGCTGATCACGCAGTTGACCGAAACTCCTGGAGATTCACTCGATGCCTCCCTCCGCACCGTGCGGGTGACGGTGCGCGCGGAATCCGACATGCGCGGCGTACTCAGCTTTGTGCGCTCCGTCGAGTCAGAATCGCCGCGCGTCCGAGTGCGTGCACTGCAAATCGAACGGGCGGGGCAGGGCGCGCGCGCGCCGAACGCGCCTCCGTCTGACGACGTGCTCACCATCACCGCGACCTTCGAAGCACCCGTCGTGATGCGTAGCGCTGGAGGAGCCCCATGACGGCTACCACCGCGTGGCGTTGGTGGCGAGGCGCGCAGGTCGCCGCCGCACTCGCGTCCCTCCTGCTCGTGCGCACGGTGTGGAGTGCGACGCAGGGTGTCGCGTTGCCCGCCTTGCCCCCAGTGCTGCCGCCGCCATCCATCGCGACCACCGCCGCGTCAGACCCAGTCACGCAAAGCGCCGTGGATCGCACCGTGGCACACAATCCATTTTCGCCGGATCGCACACCCGGACCTGCTTATCGCGTGGTGAAAGTCGGCATGGCGCCGCCAGTCGTGACCGCCGCCGTCGTACGCCTCGTCGGCACCGTCGTGCGTGACGGTGCTCTCAGTTTTGTGCTCTGCCAGGAAGGACCGCTCCCCGCGCGCGTCGTGTATCCGGGTCAACGGATCGGCGCGCTCACGCTCTTGAGCGTGCAGGCCGGGAGCGCGACATTCACCGACACCGGTGGGGCGCGCGTCGTCCTGCGCGTGGCCAAAGGAGGAACGTAAGTGCTCAGTCATTCCATGCAGACATCGGCTTGGCGTCGCGCCGCGTGCGGGTTTGCCGCCGCGTGGCTCGCCGTCTCCGCCGCTCCCGCGCCACTGCGCGCGCAGGACTCCACCGGCGTGCGCCGCACCGCGCAGGGCATACTCATTGATTTCCAAGACACCGACATCCGTGCCGTGATCACCGCGCTCTCCGAGGCGGGGTCGCTCAATGTGTCGTACACGGATCTGCCTGCCAAGCGCGTCACGTTGCGCCTGCGGCAGCCGGTCACGCGCGAGAACATCCCGGCGCTGCTCAAGAGTCTCGCGCTCTCCAATGGCCTCACGTACACCGAAGACGGTGGCCTGATTCGCTTGTCGATTGCCGCGCCGGCGCCCGTGGCTACCTCGTCGAGCAGCGATATGCGCGACGTGCGCCTCTACGTCCATCGCCTCAAACACGCCCGCGCCGCGCGCTTGGCCTCCACACTCCAAGCCATTTTTGGCGGTGGCCGAACGGGCTCGACCGCTGCCCCAGGGATCAGCACACAGCCGCTGTCCGAACGACTCCGCGCGCAGGCCATCTCCCCATTCGCCGCCGATTCCGTGCGCCGCCTCGCACCGGAACTGCTCGCCGCCGCGCCGACCCTCTCCGCGCAGTTGCGCGGCGATATTCAAATTGTCCCCGACGAAACCACCAACGCGCTGCTCATTCGCGCGCTCCCTGCCGACTACGAAACCATTCGGCAGGCCGTGGATCTCATGGACCTGCGCCCCATGCAGGCACTCATCGAAGTGGTGATTGCCGAAGTGCGCATCACCAATGGGCTGGAGTTGGGCACGTCGGGCAAGGTCGTCGCCGGCAGCGGCGCCACGCCATCCAATACCCGCGCGGTGGAACTCACGAGCTCGGCGGCGAGTGACTTCGTGCTGAGTCTTACGCAAACCAACAAAAATTTTACGGCGAATATCGCCCTCGCGGCGCTCGCCTCGCGGGGCGATGTGCGCATTCTCTCGCGCCCGCTCGTGTTGGCGCAAAACAACACCGAGGCGCGCATTCTCGTCGGGGAACAGCGTCCGTTCGTCCAGGTGTCGCGCTCGCTCCCCACCGAAAGCGCCGTGCGCGACCAAATCGTGCAGTACCGCGACGTCGCCACCACGCTCACCATCTTGCCGACCATCAATCCAGACGGCTACGTCAGCCTTCAGGTGCTGCAGGAAGTAAGTGCCGCCACCAGCGAAATGCAGTTCGGTGCGCCGGTCATCAGCACACGCGAGGCGAGCACGCATCTCTTTGTGAAAGACGGACAAACCGCCGTCATTGGTGGACTCGTCGGCCGGCAAACCGACAAGAGCCGCTCTGGACTGCCCTTCCTCAGCTCGCTACCACTGATTGGCGCGCTGTTCGGCACCCAGATCGAAAAGACCTCCACGAGCGAACTCTTTCTCTTTCTCACGCCGCACGTAATTGCCAGCGACGATGATGCCGACCGCCTGCGCGACTCACTCAAGCGCGAAGGCCGCGATTCCACCGGCGTCACGCCCGCGGAAAAACCCATCGTCAAACCCAACAAGCCGTGACCCACCGGCCGGCCTCTTCTGCCGGTTCGCCGAGCGCCGCCTCGCGGCCGCACGGCGCACTCGGCGCACGTGGCGCTCCGGCCGCACGCGACGTGCTCGGCGCATTCGCGCCTGGTGAACTGGAGGCGCTCACCCCGCTCACCGACCGTCTCACGACGGCCTGGCTCGAGCATCATCGCTTATTGCCGGTGCGCATGGTCGGTTCGTCGCTACTCGTCGCCACGTGGGGCGACCCCACGACGCTCGATGACCAAGCGCTCGACGATCTGCGCCTGCTGTTCGACGTACCCGACATCACCCTTGCCACCGCGGACGAGGCCGAACTTCGCCATGTGATGCGGCGCGCCTACGGCGGAGAGCGCGTGACCGCCCAATCGCTCATCGCGGGGCTCGCGGCAACGGCGCATCACGCCACCGGTGCGGCGGCGATCGACGATCTCGTCAGTCTCGCCAATGAGGCACCGGTCGTGCGCCTCGTGAACCTGCTACTGGTCGAAGCGCTCGACGCGCGCGCCAGCGATGTGCACCTCGAGCAATACGCCGGAGCGCTGCGCGTGCGCTACCGCGTCGACGGTGTGTTGCACGACGCGTCGTCGCCACCATCGCAGTACGCCTCCGCCATTGTCAGCCGCCTCAAGATTATGGCCGAGCTCGACATCGCCGAACGACGCGTGCCGCAGGACGGACGCATTCGTTTGCCGTTGCGCGACCGGCAGGTGGACGTGCGCGTGTCGATTGTCCCCACGCTCAACGGCGAGAGCGTGGTGCTCCGCCTGCTCGATCGTGAGCGTGAACGGCATAGCCTCAGTGACCTCGGCTGCCCGCCTGAAATCCTCGACGCGCTGCAGCGCGCGCTCGCACGGCCGCACGGCATTGTGCTCGCCACCGGCCCAACCGGCTCCGGAAAAACCACCACACTCTACGCCGCTATCCAGCACCTGCAGAGCGGACGCGAAAAGATTCTGACCGTGGAAGATCCGGTCGAATACGAACTCGACGGCGTTCCTCAGGTGCCGGTCAATGACCGACTCGGCGTCAGCTTTGCCGTGGCGCTCCGCGCGTTGCTGCGGCAGGACCCCGATGTACTGATGGTCGGTGAAATCCGCGACGGCGAAACCGCCGAAATCGCCATTCAGGCGGCGCTGACTGGGCATCTCGTGCTCTCCACGCTCCACACCAACGACGCCCCCGGCGCGCTCACGCGCCTCGTCGACTTAGGCGTCGCGCCATTTCTGATTGCCAGCACCGTCGAGGCTGTGCTCGCGCAACGGCTCGTGCGCCGCGTGTGTGCTTCCTGCGCCGGACGCGGGTGCGGCGAGTGCCGTCAGTCCGGCTACCGCGGACGGACGGGGCTCTACGAGCTGTTGGTCATGACCGATGCCTTGCGCACCGCCATCGCCGCCGGCGTCCCCACCAACGAACTCGCGGCCATCGCGCGGCGCGACGGCATGCGCGACCTCGCCTCCCACGGCGCGTCGCTTGTGCGGAGCGGCGTGACCACCGCCGAAGAAATCGCCCGAGTGACGCGTCCCGACTGACCTCCGCAGGGTGCCAGTCGTCTAAAGAGTGGTCCCGCTCGCGCCCCTCTTCGATGGACGAAGCCCCGATGCCCCGTATCCCGCAGCTCTTCCGCCGCGTCGCCGTGTGCGCCGCGATGATGCCGTTTGCCTTGCACGCCCAGTCGCGCCGTCTCGAACTGGCCGATTCCGCGCGCAACGCACCGCGCACTGACGTGCGCCCCGAAACGAGCCCAACCACGCGCGTCGAGTCGCGCGTCGAGTCGCGCGTCGAGTCGCGCACCGAGTCGCGCACCGAGTCGCGCACCGAGGCTACCGCTCGCGCTGCCGCTGTTCGTGCCGCTGAAGCCGCCGCCGCACGCCGCCCAGAACTCGCGCAGCACTCCGTGCACCTCGTCCGCGACCAGACCGCGCTCGGCGTCGTGCTGTACGCGCCGTCGTTCGCCACGGCCGTCGCCGACAAAGGGATTCCCGCCATCGCCACCGCGCTCGTGGTGGGAGCCGGTAGTTATTTCGCCGCGTCCGATTATGCCGCGCACCACCGCGTGACCGGCGTCGGCAGCGATGCCGCTACCCGCGGCGCCGTGCGCGGCGCGATTGCCGGCTGGGCGCTCGCGCAAACCACACGCGCCGACGTGCACAGCACCGCTGGCGCGATCTTCCTTGGCTCCGCCGCTGGTATGGTCGGCGGATTTTTGTCCGGCAACCAGATGACCGAAGGCGAGGCCGCTGCCACCACCTTTGGCGGCGATTTCCTCGCCGTGCTCGGATACGGTCTGGGCTCCTCGCGCGCCAACGCGGCCCCCAACGGCCGTGTCGGCGGCGCGGTGGCCGTGGGTACGGCGCTCCTCGGAGCACCGCTCGGCTACCTGTATGCAAGTCGCGCCTCGTATCGCGTCACCGCCGGCGACGTGACCACGCTGTGGGCGTCGGCGGCGATCGGCGCGACCACGGCCGCCACCGTTATCGCCAACGGCTCACCCACGCCACCTACTGTGGCTGCGGTGCTCGGCGTGGGCGCCCTCGCCGGTGCATTTGTGGGGGACCGCTACCTCGTGCGGACCTACGATCATTCGAACGTGGAGGGGCAGCTGGTGGCGCTGGGCGCCCTGGGTGGCGGCGTGCTAGGCGGGGGCGTCAGCCTGCTCACGGTGGCCTCGCACCAGCGCATGAGTGGCGCCACACTGGCCTTCGCGGCAACTGGCGCACTCGCGGGCATGCTGCTCACCGAGCACTACGTGCTGCCACACGTGGACGCAGGACGGGTCCTCGGACGGGTGGAGCTCAACCCCGCGGGCGTGTTGGGAATCGCCAGCGGTCGGCGCGGAGCCTATCCGCTGGGGCGAGTCACCTTCTAGATTTGAGGGCATCATCCCCTCAGGTGACTCCGTGAATTTTGTTGATCGACTCCAAGCGAGTTTCGAGCAGGTGTGGGATTTCATTCCCGGGCTGCTCGGCGCCGCCATCGTGCTGTTTGCTGGATACCTCCTCGCCAAGCTCGTGCAAAAAGGCGTGGCACGGTTGCTTCGGCGCGCGCGCCTCAACGACCTCATGCGGAAGGGCGGGCTCAGCCAAGCCGTGGATCGTCCTGGCTCGCACCTAAATCCCACGCGCCTCGTGGCGAACGTCGCGTTCTGGTTCGTGATGTTCACGATGATGCTCGTGGCGGCCAACGCGCTCGGACTCGACTCGCTCGGCCAAGTGTTCTCGGAACTCGTGGGCTACATCCCGAGCGTGATCGCCGCGATCGTGATCGTGATCCTCGGCATCGTGCTCGGCGATTTCGTGGGCGGGCTGATTATGGCCAGCACGAGCGCCCTGCATGGCGGCCCCACGCTGGCCCGCGCCGGCAAGTTCGGGGTGGTGCTGCTCGCGGTGTTTATGTCGCTGCAGGAACTCGGCGTGGCGACGAACATCGTCACCACGGCGTTCGCGATCATCTTCGGCGCGATCGCATCGGCGTTGGCGCTCTCGTTCGGCCTCGGCAACCGCGAACTCGCCGGCGAGATCACCCGCGAATGGTACGAGCGCTACAAGGCTGAGCGCGATGCTATCGATCGCGAAGTGAAGATTGAGGAGAATGCCGAGGGCATCGGTGAAGACGAGGGTCCCCTGAACGGTGCCGGCATCGGTCCGGAAAGTTCAGCAATCCGCACCCCCACGACACCGCCCTCAGTCCCTCCGACTGGCATATAACCGCCAAAACCGGGAGTCGGCTCCGAACCGCTCCCGAAGACAGTTTGTAAGTCTTGAACAATCAATGGGTTAGAAGCGCTCGCGGGTGTTGCTCTCGTGCGCGCGACTCATTAGATTCCCCATGTCCGGTTTTGCGGCTAGGCCACCTCCTTTCCCGCCTCAGATGACCGCTCCAAACAACCGCGAGCGCATCCTCCCGCGCCTCATTGACGACGAGATCAAAGAGTCGTTCATCAATTATTCGATGAGCGTCATCGTCAGTCGAGCGCTGCCGGATGTTCGCGATGGACTCAAGCCCGTGCATCGTCGCGTGCTCTACGCGATGAACGAACTGGGGCTCGTGCCCGGTCGCCCCTACAAGAAGTCCGCCACCGTCGTTGGCGACGTGCTGGGTAAGTACCACCCACACGGCGATCAATCGGTGTACGACGCCCTTGTGCGTATGGTGCAGGATTTCTCGCTGCGCTATCCGTTGATCGACGGCCAGGGCAACTTCGGCTCGATGGACGGCGACCCGGCGGCGGCGTACCGCTACACGGAAGCCCGGTTGACGCGCGTGGCGATGGACATGCTCGGCGATATCGACAAGAACACCGTCGACTTCGCGCCGAACTACGACGATCGCCTGGAAGAGCCGACGGTGTTGCCGAGCGGGTTGCCGAACCTCGTGGTGAACGGATCGAGCGGCATCGCGGTGGGCATGGCGACGAACATTCCGCCGCACAATCTCCGCGAAGTGTCCGCGGCGATTGCGATGCTGATCGACAATCCTGACGCCACCATCGATGACGTCCGCCGCCACATCAAGGGGCCGGACTTCCCGACGGGCGCGTTCATTTACGGCACCAACGGCATCAAGGATTATCTCGAGACGGGGCGTGGCAAGGTGGTGATGCGCGCCCGCGCCGTGATCGAAGAAAATGAGAAGGGCAACAAGTCACAGATCGTCGTCACCGCGCTGCCGTATCAGGTGAATCGCGCCACGCTGGTCGAGACCATCGCCCATCTCGTACGCGACAAGAAGGTCGAAGGTATTTCCGACCTCCGCGACGAAAGCACCACCGAAACCCGCATTGTCATTGAGCTCAAGCGCGACGCGATTCCGCGCGTGGTGCTCAATCAGCTGTATAAGCACACCACTATGCAGGGCACGTTCGGTGTGATCATGCTGGCCCTGGTGCCGGATTCGGTCACCAAGCGCCTCGTGCCGAAGATCATGGGGATGCGCGAGGTGCTCATGCACTTCATTGCGCATCGCCACGAAGTGATCGTGCGACGCACGGAGTTCGACCGCGCCAAGGCCCGCGAACGGGAGCACATCCTCGAGGGCCTCAAGATCTGCGTCGACAACATCGACGCGGTCATCAAGATTATTCGCGCGAGCGACGACAGTGCCGCGGCGGCCATTGAACTGCGCACCCGCTTCAAGCTCACCGAAAAGCAGGCCGAAGCCATTCTCAATATGCGCCTCGCCAAGCTCACCGGCCTCGAAATCGAGAAGCTGGAAGAAGAGCTCAACGAAGTGCGCACGCTCATTGCCGAACTCGAGGGCATTCTCGACTCGAAGGAACGGCGTATGTCCATCATGAAAGAAGAACTCGCCGCCGTCACCGAAGCGTTCGGCGACGCGCGCCGCACGCAGATCACGGCCGACGAAGGCGAGTTCACGATCGAAGACTTGATCGCCGACGAAGAGATGGTCGTTACCATCTCGCACTCCGGCTACATCAAGCGCACCTCGATCTCCACCTATCGCAAGCAGCGGCGTGGCGGCAAGGGCTCGCAGGGCGGAGACCTCAAGGCTGAGGACTTCATTGAGCACCTGTTTATTGCCTCCACGCACGACTACATCCTGTGCTTCACGCAGGATGGTCGGTGCTTCTGGCTCAAGGTGCACGAGATTCCGCTGGCCGGCCGCGCCACGCGTGGCAAGCCGATCGTGAACCTCATCAACGTCACGCCGGATACCGTCATTCGCGCGATGGTGCCGGTCAAGAAGTTCACCGACAGCGAATACCTGCTGTTCTGCACGCAACAGGGCACGATCAAAAAGACGTTGCTCTCCGAGTACTCGAACGTGCGCGTCTCGGGCGTCAACGGCATCAATATCATCCCCGGTGATCAGCTGATCGACGTACAGATCACCAGCGGCACCAACGACATCGTGCTCGCCACCAAGCATGGCCTCTCGGTGCGCTTCCACGAACAAGATGCGCGGCCGATGGGTCGGACCACGGCCGGTGTGAAGGGCGTGGATCTGGGTGAGGGCGATGCCGTCGTTGGTATGGTCGTGGTGCGACGAGAGGCCACGCTGCTCGTCGTCACGGAGCTCGGGCTCGGCAAGTGCTCCGGCATTGACGAGTATCGCGTGCAGAAGCGCGGCGGCAAGGGCATCAAAACGGTCAACCGCACGGAGCGCACGGGCAATGTGGTGTCGCTGCTTGAGGTGCTGGCCGAAGACGAAATCATGCTCATCACGCGTGGCGGGCAGATTATTCGCTCCCCAGTCAAGGATGTGCGCGTGGCTGGCCGCAATACGCAGGGGGTGAAGCTCATGAATCTGGATATGGGCGACGTCATCACCGCCGTGGCCCGCGTGGTTCCCGACGACAGCGCCGAGGAAGATGTCGAAGGCGCCGATGGGGGCGACGACGCCACGCCGGAAGGTCAGTTGGAGTTGAACGCCGAGGAGTAGGCGGCGGATGTCATACCCGATGACGGAGAACGGTAGCGAGCCTACCGTTCTCCGTTCGTCGTTTCACGGGCGTGGGCGGGGGTTTAATTGGCTACGGGCCTTCGTACCGCGTACATTCGACGTATGACGACCGCCAACCGCCCTTCGCTCGGAGCCCTGCTCCACGCCCCGCTCGACGCTGCACCGTCGCTCGAGTCGCTGTGGATGCCCTTCACCAACAACCGCGCCTTCAAAAAGGCGCCGCGTATTCTGGTGTCCGCGAAGGGTATGCACTATACCGACGCCGACGGACGCCAGGTCCTCGACGGCGTGGCTGGTCTCTGGTGCGTCAATGCGGGGCACTGCCGCACGCCCATTAGCGAAGCCGTCGCCCGCGCGGCCTCGACGCTCGACTACGCGCCGCCCTTTCAGATGGGGCA